>JABDFE010000028.1 GCA_013286675.1 Chlamydiota bacterium | reverse complement strand
GAAAGTTATCTTGAAAACCTTTGTAAATATCGCCCTCTGAAACCACATTACCTAGAACGTAAATCTAAACTACCTCAAAAAATGATCTCAAAATGGAATCTAATTGTTCCTTTGAGTCTAATCAATCGTGAATGGGAAGAACCTAATGGAAATATCTAAGCAAGAATTATTGAGAGAAGCCCTAGAGACGGGATTCCGTCCTGAAATCATGGAAAAGGTTTGGCATCAGATGGCCATTCTCGATGGTATTAGCGTACATCCCTTTTTGAAGGAACGATTGGTGCTAAAAGGAGGAACAGCCCTGAACCTGTTCTTTTTTGACCTTCCTCGTTTGTCTGTGGATATTGATCTGAATTACGTTGGGCAACTCGATCGACAAAAAATGTTGCTAGAGCGTCCAGAAGTAGAAAAGGCTTTAGAGGCTATATTTCAGAGGGAAGGCTTAAGTATTCGACGCATCCCACAAAAGCATGCTGGAGGAAAATGGCAGCTTCGCTATGCAAGTGTGCTTGGAGGGAATGGCAACCTAGAAGTTGACCTGAATTACATGTTTAGAATGCCTTTATACGGAATACATAAGAAGCGATCACACAGCATTGGGACGAGAAAAACGAAAGAAATTGCATTATTGGATCTTCATGAGCTCGGTGCAGGCAAGCTTTCAGCTCTATTTGGAAGACATGCTTCTCGTGATCTCTTTGATGCTCATCAACTTCTCACGAAATGTTCTTTAGATATTGAGCAACTGCGTCTTGCATGCCTTGTGTATGGAGCAATGGGAACAAAAGACTGGCGGCATATATCGAGCGATGAGATTCACTTTGAAGAAAACGAATTGAAAGATCAACTCATTCCTGTGCTTAGAAAACGTGCATTTCGCAATAACGATTGGCTTAGCTGGACAAATCAATTACTAGCAGATTGTAAAACTGCATTGACGAATCTTTTTCCCTTGAGGGAACGTGAACGAGCTTTTCTGCAAAGCTTATTTGATCATGGAGCAATAGACGCAACACTAATCACGGATGATCATAATTTGACTGAGAAAATCAATACACACCCTCTTTTACAGTGGAAAGCAAAGCTTGTTTTGGAAAACAGGCAAAAATTACACGAACAATGAGATCCAAAAGATCAGAGAGTTGTTATACCGCTTAGGTGAGATAGATTATAAACAAATCAAAGAAAGTAAAAAAAGCGTCAAGACAGCAGTCATCTACACACGGGTTTCTACAGAGGAAAAAGCTGTAAAAGGGAACAGCCTTGTTGATCAAGAAGAACTGCTTCGTAAGGCTTGTGAGCATCATGGAAATTGTCGAACCACAGGACTCAATGAAGCAGTAGCTCTTATAGACTTATTTCAGAAGGAATTAGGAAATAAAAAAGCCGAACATTCTGCCATTCCTGACAAAACGTTTGGGGATGTGCCCAGGACAGGCTCCCTTCAGGCGATGAATCGTCCTTCAGGCCGGTTCGTCTATACGGCACCCGCTGAGTTTTTATGAATTTTTTTCGACATCTTTTGAGTCCTGGTTGCTGTGTGGAGCGCGACGTAATCTTCCTGGCAGCTAGCGAGCGCGAACACAGCTGCCAGGGCTCAAAAGATGTCGAAAAAAATTCACAAAAACTCAGCGGGTGCCGTATATAAGCAGACTTCACTTCGAGTCCTGGCAAGAGCCACACCTGTGGCTCTTTTCCTGGACAAAAAAAAGGAGGCTTACGCCTCCTTGTGTTTTGCCCAGGACAGGACTCGAACCTGCACTACCTTACGGCAACAGTACCTAAAACTGTTGTGTCTACCAATTCCACCACCTGGGCAGGTGCTTAACTTCCAAAATACCGATCTCCAAAGTCTCCTAAGCCGGGAACAATGTATTTTCGGCTATTGAGTTCGGGATCTTTAGCAGCCACGATCACGGTTAGATCGGGATGCTTGTTTTTAATTTTTTCTAAACCTTCTTTAGACCCAATGATTCCAACTAGGGCCATTTGAGTGGCTCCTTTTTTAATCAGATCATCAATCGCTAAAAGAGCGCTACCGCCCGTTGCAATCATGGGGTCGAGGATAAATACAAAGTCCGTGGGGTTTAACGGAGTGATATTCTCAAAATAGAGGTGCGGCTTGGCTGTTCCTTCTTCTCGACGGATCCCTATTAAGCTAATCGGGGCCTGAGGAAAAAACTTTAAGAAGGCAGGGAGCAAAACCAACCCGGCTCTTAGGATGGGGACTAAAACAACTCGGCGAGTTATTGAAGCGCCTGTAGATTGCCCGGTAGGGGTTTTAACCATTTTGAGATCTTCCGAGATGAGGGAAGAGGCCTCAGCGGCCAAAAGGGCAGCTAACTCATGAGCAGCCTCTCGAAAACCATCGATAGGCGTCTTTTCATCTCGTAAAATGGTGAGCAAACTTTCGCGCATGGAACGAGTATTTAAATTTGGACCTTTTTACGCAATAGATCTGTCGCAGAATCGACAATTTCTTGCGTTTCGAGATCATAAAGTGTCAAAGTCATCAGATATTCTTCAATATCGTACCGTTTTTGCTCAGTGATGGCTTTAACGATCCGGATTTTAGCTAAGAACTGAGGAGCCTGGACTTGGTTAGTGTCAACTCGGCTTTTTCTAGCATATTTAGGATCTTTAGTAATTTTTTTAAGCCAGGTGTCAAGTTCTTGCTCGTCTTTTGTATCTCCGACGACCATGGTAACTCGGCCATCATCGACAGCCGCATGCTCGACCATATCAGTGCGATTATCGATATGGGTGACGATAATGCGGGGTTTGCCTTTGGCAATATCGTACTTAGTTCTTACAATCCAACGGTCGACGAGCTCTTTGGTGATTTTCCCCGTCTGGATCCGGATATCCGTTGCTCCGTATTTCCAGTTCAGGCAGGTCTCCTTGGTATTACCAGGAGTGACATCAACAGCTGTGCGAATATCGCGTCCGCAGCCGGCTAAGATCAGTGATAAAGCTAAAAGCGCTTGTTTTTTCATAAGATTTCCTTATGGGTAAATAATTTATCAGAACTCGGTTGAAAAATCTCGACAATCGTGAGATCTTTTTCTTTCACAGTGACGGTAACAGTTTGCTTGCCGACGTGGACTTGGTGCTGTCCGGGCTTTAGATCTAAATGGTAAAGGTCAATACAAGAGGGGAGCGTGGTCCAGCTGCGGGTATCGGCCTCTGTGGCAAGGTTGGAAATTAGCATCGCAAAGTCGACAAAAGGTTGAGCTTTTTCCTTTGCTACCGCAACCAGGCCTCTGCGAATTAAAAGCCTAGCTGCAGCTCGAGCTGCCGTCCAGGGCATTTCTTTTTCAAGATGGTTTTCCGCAGCTCTAGCAATATCAAAAGAGACAATCGGGGGCCGATCAACTTTCAAAATGTTTGTCGGTCTCTTCGTGTTGACAAGAGTTGGAATTGGCACTCCGGCCAATGTGGAAAGCGCAGGTTTGACATCTTTTTTTTCTAGAATTTTTTCGACAAGAGCTGCGCTAACGACACTGATGGGCGCGATTTCTGTTTTTTTCTGAGGCGCTGTTCCGCGGTGATGGACTAAAAGGACATTGCCCCTAGGGGCTTCAACGTTAAGGCGGGAATATAGCACGCGTGCATTACTATCGCCTCGTCTTTGGAAAAGGGTAGCCAGCAAGTAAGTCGTCAGGGGATTTTGTTCTAAGTGATTTTCTAGGTAGTAAAGTGTGGCTGCAGCGTTGTCTTCTTGACCAAGATGAAGAAAAGTAAGTGCTTGGTAAAACCGTGCAAGGCTCTCTTCAAAGGGAGGAGGGACGTAAGCAGCAATATCATCTTGGATGAGGGTTTGGCCAGCGATCTCAGGAATGGAGATTTGTTTGTAGTAGTCGATGGCATCTAAGGCTTTTTCAAAGTCGTGGCTCGATTTTTGAAAATTGCCGCTTTGGAAATAGACCATTGCACGAGAAAGTAATATGAGAGCAGCTTCATTTGAAGCGATATCTGCCTTGGAGAGATTCTTTTCTGCTTCTTCAAAAAGGCCGTTCCGGAGCTGCATTGCAGCGTCCTGGTAATAATGGGAACAAGAACAGAGGAATAGAAGCAAACAAAAGTAAATCATCTTTAAAATTTCTTAAAGATGATCTAACAAAACAGAATTAAAAGTCTACAAATCAGTAGGCTCATAGACGGGGTGGATATGAAAACCTGCTTCCCGGATAGTAAAAATTGCTTGAGCGATCGGTTCCCACTTGGCATTCCGGTCAATGTGGAGTAAAACTTTTGTTTGACTAGATTCCTCAGGGATCAGCCCAAGCTGCTGCTGTTTGAAAAGTTCTTTTTTGATGCTAGCAGGATTTTCCATAAGAAACTCACTGACTTCAGTCAGCCATTTATATTTGCCGTCTTCTGTGATGCTAATGTTGACGAGGTAAGGTTTTTCAGTGCCTGCAGAAAGCGCCTCTTTCTCAGGGGAGATTTTGACGAGATTAACTTCGTTATCATAGAGGACAGCGCGGGTAATTGCCATCGTGGCAAAAACAGCGATGACCACGAATAAAAAGTCGACCATTGGGGCTAAGTTGATCGAATTTGACCGCTTAAATTCTTCTTCAGGAATCAAGCTCATACTTATCCTTGGGTATCGATCAGGTTAGCTAGAGAATGGGCCTCTGTCTCAATTACAGCCAGCTGCCGAGTCAGGCGGTATTTTGTAATGGCATGGAACATCAGTGCTAAAATTGCAACGATCAGTCCACCGACGGTCGTTCCAACGGAAACACCGAGGCCATCAAAGAGCGCTGAAATGCTTTCCATCGAACGGTTGAGGTCGTAGAAAGCATAGAACATTCCAAGTACAGTTCCGAGAAGTCCGATCATCGGAGCAATGACTGCGATATCGTTAAGGAGGGAAGCCTTCTGCCACAATCTTGTACTGGAGCGGCGTCCTTCGGATTTCATCAGCTCCAACATCGAATTTTGACCTTGAGCCCGAGTTTGGATGCCGGTAGAGATCATATGGAAAAGGATCGTGGGGGTTTTTTCACAAAGAGCTAACGCTTCATTGTAATTTTTTGCTGCAAGTTTGACGCGAAGCTCTTGTAAAGGTTCAGCGGGGATCAGCTCATTTGTTCTGAGCTTAAGCAGTGCATAGATCCAGATGGCAAAACTTGCAATCGAAAGAACAAAAAGAACGATGTAGATTGTGGGAGATCCTGCAAATACTTGGCCCAAATCAATAACGATTCCATTGGACTTAACGGCTTCAGCGACTTCTTTTTCTTCCTTTTCAATTGCAGCAATATCATCTTCTAAATCAAGGGAAGTTTGTTCGGTGACTATTGGTATGGATTGCTCAACGATGGTAGGTGGAAGGGTAGCTTTTTGCAGCCCTTTAGCTGGTTTAAGCGGCAGCGTCTTAACAGTAGGAGATTCCGTACTGAGCTCAATAGCTTTTGTTGAAACAGCCGCTTCAGGAGCAGTAGAATCTGGCAGATCTGGGGAAGCGACTTGAACTGTCTTAGACTCCGTTTCTGTAACAGGTAAAGGATCTTCGGCAAAAAGTGCTGAGAAACAGGCTGTTAGAATTAAAATTTTTTTCACTATTTTCATTAGGGAACCTCGTTTAAATATGAAATTTAGTTTTCAACATAACAAGCCTGTCACTATTGATCAAGATTTTCCATTATCGTATGATTGTCCCCTCATGAAACCCAAAGATTTGAAATCACCTTACCGCTGGGAAGCTAGACGGCCTCTTTTAGGGGATCGGGTTTTCTTTGTCCCTGAATTTTATGACAAACATCAGCAAAGTGCATTTCCAGACTGGAAAACGGTCTTTGGCAATACAAATCCCGTCATCATCGAGTATTGCACTGGGAACGGGACATGGCTTGCAGAAAAAGCCAAAGACCAAACCAAAAACTGGGTTGCTGTCGAATGGGACTTTGAAAGGGTGCGAAAGATCTGGTCCAAACTAAAGAATTTTGGACTGCCTAATCTTTTTGTCATTAGCGGAGAAGCCCAAGTTTTTACAAGGGAGTATCTTCCTGAGGCTTCCGTTGATGGTGTTTATATTAATTTCCCAGACCCTTGGCCAAAAGCAAAGCACGCGAAAAACCGCCTTTTCCAGCCGCCGTTTATTGCTGAAATCGCGCGTACACTTAAACCCGGAGGCAAGGTGACTGTCGTCACAGACGATCCTCCTTACGGTGAGCAAATTTGCAGGGAGATGCTAGCCAATCCGGCTTTTGCATCTGATTTTCCTGCGCCTTATTACGTCACAGAGTGGGAAGGGTACGGCACTTCTTATTTTGATACACTCTGGCGTGAAAAAGGCAAAGTCATTCACTATTTTCAGTTCAGGCGTACATGAAGACCATTGTGCTGCCCGCTGGACTCTCCAGCGATTTAACATGGAATTTAGAGGAAGAGACAGATGAGATCTTATGGGAATTAGATTTTGACTTTATCTATGATCAAGCAGCGTTTAATTCATATATCATTGCGTTGGATCAGTTTGCTAAGGTTTGGAAAAAATTTGCGGGCTCTAAAGGAGTGATTCTTTACAGGGGATCCCTTGATATCCTAAGAAAGATCGATGAAGATGAAGTTCAAGCTGCTAATATTTTTGGAGACCTCTTGCATCGGCTTGCTTCTTTTTTGCCAGATGAAGCAACTCCTTATTGCCTTTTTGAACACTCTTCTTATAGCAAAGCCCGCACTGCTCAGCTACTTTCCAAAGCAAGGTTTTGCCACATTGAGCTGTCGTTAGAAGAAAATAGATCACCCAAGGGTATTTTGCTTCCATCAGATGAAGCTTGCAGCCTAGAGATCTTAGCAAAGCTTGAAACATTAATGGAAAAAGTTGGCTTGCATCGCATGATCCCAGAAACCCGGCTCAACGAAATGTGGGACGGCTTAGATGAAATTTATGTCATCGACGAAGCGGTTAGTTTGCAAGGAGAAAGACACTTAAAGGGATTTATCGCGGCAGGAGGAGTAATACCATCCCGAATTAAAAAATTCATAATTTGACTACGTCGGCTTGGCAACACATTTTCGGTCTTCACTCGCGCCTTGCCAATTTTGGCAATGGTCGCTCGCTCCAGACGCAAAAATTTGTGCCGCCTTCTTGTCAAATCATGAATTTTGTAATTGGAATGGTATAAAGTTCGGAGCAGAGGGATTCGAACCCCCGACCCTCTGCTCCCAAAGCAGATGCGCTAGCCAGACTGCGCTATGCTCCGAACGGGACAAATAATACTTATCCAGCGCCTTTTTAACAACTTGATTTGATATGTCGATCGATGTTAATGATAATATATGAACTTTTTTAAGAACCCTCAGCTCGTCCAAGCCTCGCAAAAACCTCCTGATTTAAGAAAACTTTTAACGCCTGAAAGAATCTCATCTTTTCAAATGCAGGCTGCTGGTTTAAAGCTCTTCTATGCCACAGAAAGAGTGACTGACGATATCTTAGATGCTCTCTATAGCCTAGCGAGCGATCGAAACGTGATCTCTCAGATGAAAGCGATGCAATCTGGAGAACGGGTCAATCTCATCCAAGGTTATGAAAGTGAAAACCGGCCTGCGCTTCACACCGCAATGCGCGATGTCTTTGATCAGGGAAAGCGGTCACCGATTGCTCAAGCTGCCGTGGATTTAGCTAAAAAAGAGATTGAAAAACTCCGCTTATTTCTGCCTGAAGTCGAAAAATTCACCGATATTGTTCAGGTGGGGATTGGAGGATCATTTTTAGGGCCTGAAGCCATTTATGTGGGGCTGGAGGCGTATGCTCTTCAAGGAAAACGAGCTCATTTTATCTCCAATGTCGATCCGGATGAAACCACAAAAGTGTTAAGCCGCTTAGATCTTTCTAAAACGCTGGTCATTGTCGTCTCTAAATCGGGCTCAACACTTGAAACAGTCACCAATGAAGCGCTTGTGCGCGAGTGGCTGCGAGAAGCTGGCCTCAATCCGAAGGATCACTTAATTGCTGTGACAGGCAAGGGAAGTCCCATGGACGATCCTGCCAAGTACAGAGCCTCTTTTTATATTTGGGATTATATCGGCGGAAGATATTCCGTGACCTCGATGGTCGGGGGTGTTTTACTAGCATTTACACTTGGCATTGAAACCTACTTAGAGTTCCTTGAAGGCGCGCATGAGATGGATCTTGTCGCTTTAGAAGAAGATCCTCAGAAAAACCTCCCGTTATTGGGTGCTCTTTTAGGTATCTGGAATCGTAACTTTTTAAATCTCCCGACGGTTGCCGTGATTCCCTATTCTCAAGCATTAGCCCGCTTCCCTGCTCACCTTCAACAACTCGATATGGAATCAAACGGCAAGCACATCAATAAAGAAGGCAAACTTGTCGATTATCCAACAGGGCCGATCATTTGGGGAGAGCCTGGAACCAATGGCCAGCATTCGTTTTTCCAATCGATCCATCAAGGTACAGCGATTGTTCCTTTAGAGATCATCGGATTTAAAAAGACCCAGTACGGCGAAGATCAAATGATTCAAGGGTCGTATTCTCAAGAAAAACTTCTGGCGAATCTCTTTGCCCAAGCCATCGCCTTAGCTCAAGGCCAAGACAATCCCAATCCGAACAAGGTCTTCACTGGCAATCGACCTTCATCAATTCTTTTTGCCGAAAAGCTCGATCCATTCACCATGGGTAAGATTTTAGCGTACTATGAGCATAAAGTTGTTTTCCAAGGATTTATCTGGCATATCAACTCGTTTGATCAAGAAGGCGTCCAGCTGGGTAAAAAACTCGCCACAGAGATGATTAAAACCTTTGAAGAAGCAAGAGAAGGAAAAGTTCCTACCTATAAACTAGGCGAAGCCTATTTAAAACTTCTCGAATAAAAACGATTATGCTACAGAGAGAAGAAAGGAGTCACTGATGGCTGTATTCCATGATTTATTGCTCTTAGTTGCTAGGATCCTCATCGGTGCATTATTTTTATGGTCTGGAGCCGCTAAAGCTGTCCATTGGAAAGGCTCTACTGAACATATGCAATTTAAGAAGTTGCCAACATCGCTTCTGCCAGCTGCGATCATATTGCAGATCATCGGAGGCTTATCTGTACTCCTCGGCTATGAAGCACGCGTTGGGGCTTTATTGCTGATAGTCTTCATCATTCCATCTGCAATTAAAATGCATGATTTCTGGAACACGGAAGGCGATGCAAAGATGACTCAGAAAACCTTATTTATGAAAGACATGGCAGTTCTTGGTGGTCTTTTAGTTTTCTTAGTGACAGGCGCAGGACGCTTTGCGTTTAACTAATTAGAGCACTGCCGGATTGCTAGTCCAGCTTTTGCCAAATAAATCACTGTCATTGAACCGTAAGCTGCAGTTTTGACTCTTTCCGCCGAATTCCAATGCTCGGCATGCTCATATGCATTAAGTGTCTTATATAAACTTATGCCAGCTTGGAACATTAGTGAAGCTCCGACGAGGCCACAAGAGACAAGTGTTGAAAAATTGACTAAAGTCAGCAAATAGAGGGCATTCGAGACAATAGGAACCATCCTTTTGCCTATCTGGCTCCGAGTCAATGTTTTGAACCTATCGGAGAGCTTGTACGATTTTTCTCCTAATTTTATAAGACTATGGATAGCAAGGCCCATTTTTAAGCTCGTGATAGTCCCGATAAATTCAGCGCCATTTTTTAAGACAGACCAGCCATTGACTTTGATCCATACAGGTGTCGCAGCATAGAAAGAATAGACAGATGGGTTACGGATTTCCCATTTATCAGCTTCCTGAAGCGCCCTTCCAATGACTAGGGCGTTTAAAGCAGTTGAGCCTAAAGAAATAACTTTACCAGCAGGTTGATAGAGAAGGCTGATGATCTGAAGAGCAAATCCAGCCACATGACCAGGTGTTTCCCATGTAGGTAAATTAGGGAAGATGTGTTCCCAATCTCTTTGGTAATATGTTTTTAATTCGTTTGTTGTAGAAACCATATTTATTGCATATATTTTATAACTATTTTAGTTATTTTAAAACTAAATAAAATAGTTAATAACTATTATAATGTGTTCATTGTAAACGTTTTCAAGTAAAAAAAATCTTTACTCGATCTTTTCCTAGAAAACATTATGATAAAGGGATGTTTGCAGTGATCTATCAGAGCTACCTAAAGCCGGGCCGTGAAGGGGACTTCCGACAAGCTTGGCACCAAATCGCTAGCTACTTTGTTGCCAAGAGGGGAGCTCTGGGCTCGTGTCTTCATAAGGCAGAAGATGGCAAGTGGATCGCCTATTCACGGTGGCCCGATAAGGCTACCCGAGATGCTTCCTGGCCACGACCTTCGAATGAGCTTCCAGAAGAGATACAGCAAGCCATTTTGCTGGTTAAAGACTGTATCGACGAAGACCGGAAAATTCCCGACATCTGCATGGATATCATCCATTCTGTTTGAATTTTTTGTGCGAAATCCAGACAGAAATGGCCATGATTAAAACGCCGGCAATGACGATCGGAACGATAAAGACATACATATACTGGACGAGCATTGCTGTCAGCAGTGCAAAGATCCCTAGAATAACCCCAATGAACAGAAAGATCGACTCAATGTAGATCCCTGCTAGAAAGACCGCCAGACTCAGCAAGATCAGATGAAAAATCCCTGCGATAAAACGGCTGATGGTTCCCAATTGCACTAGATGAGAGACCAAGAAAATTGCACAAATTAGACCTGCCCAATGAAGAAGTTCATGCCAGATCGTAATTGGAGAAACTGTCTGCTGTTTGCGTTTGACATACCAGCTTAGCCAGAGCGCTAAAATTGCATAAACCGGAACCATCCACTTCCAGTAATCCCAACCTCCAACGGTGCGGACATCTGTCACGACCATTCCTAAAAAGGCAAGAGCTAGCATGATAATGCCGACACCTAATCGTGCTTTCCAAGGATGTGCTGGCTGCATAAGATTCTCTTTTAATCTCTCATATACAGATCCAGCTTTTTTAGAGCGAGTGTTCTGCAGGATCTAGTGCTCTGTCAACTTAATTTCAGGCGTTTCGGCTGACGTGAAAGCTAGCTGAAATCGTCGACCGCATGATCGGTATATACATGTCAAAGCGGCAAAATCTATTAAAAATCTAGAAAAGAATTTATTCCCCATTTAAATTTGATGGGAATGATTGAGTACAACGACAAATTTCAAAAAGCCCTTGATCTTTTGAGAAATGGAAAAGATCCTCTTTTCATCACGGGCAATGCAGGCACCGGAAAATCAACCCTCTTATCACTCTTTTTGAAGACAAGTCAGCAAAATGTTGTTGTTCTTGCACCAACAGGGGTCGCTGCTTTGAATGTCAAAGGAGTGACGATTCATTCTTTTTTTGGCTTCAAGCCGGGCATCACAGTAGAAGATGCCAAAAAAAAGGGATATAAAGCCAAAAATGGCGCGCTTCTCAAGTCTGTGAAAATGATCATCATTGATGAAATTTCAATGGTGCGGGCCGATTTGCTCGATTGTATCGATGCTTACTTGCGTGCAGCTTTAAAAAGTCGCAAGCCATTCGGTGGAATAAGAATGGTTTTCATTGGAGACCTCTACCAATTATCACCGATTGTGCAATCGCAGGAAAAGGCTTTTTTCGAGACGGTTTATGAAAGTCCTTATTTTTTTTCGGCAAAAGTCATGAGAGAAGCTTCCTTTGAACTGGTAGAACTGGAAAAAATCTATCGCCAAAATGATGTCTCTTTTATTGAGGTTCTCAATGCCATCCGGAAAAACTCTGTAACAGAGGAACAATTAGGTTTTATTAATCAGCGTGTGATTGCTTTTCACGATGATGGATTCATCCATCTGACAACAACGAACAGAGAAGTGAATCAGATTAATGAGGAAAAGCTGAACAAACTTCCCGGTAAACTTCACACATTTAAAGCATTTATTGAAGGAGAATTTAATCCAGCCAACTCTCCAACTTCTGAAGAACTCAAGATTAAAGTAGATTCCCAGGTAATGCTTTTAACAAATCAGCCCGATGGGCTTTGGGTCAATGGAACCATAGGAACTGTCATAGGAATACAAGGCGAAGAGATTAGGATCAAAACACAAGAGGATGAAACTATTTCAGTTGGTCAGCATACATGGGACCTCTACGAGTATCGTCTGAATGAAACATCATCTAGTCTTGTTCAAGATGTCATCGGATCGTTTACCCAGTTTCCCCTCTGTCTTGCGTGGGCGATCACAGTGCATAAGAGCCAAGGAAAAACCTTTGACCGGGCTATTGTCGATCTCAGCGGCTCTTTTGCCACAGGACAGGCCTATGTTGCCTTAAGCCGCTGCCGTTCTTTTGATGGGCTCGTGCTAAAAAAACCTGTTAAAAAGGGACATATCCGAGTCGATCTCCATGTCGTCAATTTTCTAACCAAATGGCAATATGCGATCTCGGACAAAAATTGCTCACTCGATGAGAAGGCAAGTCTAATCAAGAAGGCCATCGAAGAAAGCAGCCAGGTTAGGATCGTCTATCTAAAAAGCAATGACGAAAAATCCTCCCGTCTTGTCCAGCCGCTAACGATGGGAATCATGGAGTATAAAAACAAAAAATATCTCGGCATGGAAGCCTATTGCACCAAAAGACAAGAAAATAGGGTATTCCGCATCGATAGAATTCTGGAGATCTCTTTCAATAATTGAGTTCGAAATTCTTCAGGAACAGATTCACATTCGATTGCAGGCGATAGGTTGCAAGAATAATCAGCATCAGACCTGTGATTATCGCTCCATAGGAAAAAATTTGAGTCCAGCTTCTTTTTGGAGTTTCAGCAAGCGTGGGTTGTCTGAGGTAGATGACAATAGCTCCAATAGTGATTAATGCTGCTCCAAGTCCTGTTAAATGGGCTAAGTTTTGCATTAACTTAATCGTACCGTAGAGTTTCAAGTGAAGGGCGCCCAGATGGGTTTTAGCGATTTCAAACACTTCTCTAGAAACAATCTCTACTGTACTTTGGGCCTGCTGAGCTTGGACAAACTCTTTTAGCATGAAAAACGATTTAGGTGTTGTCACAGATGGTTTCGCGTACTTCATTAAGGTTTGAGTTGCAATCAGAGCAGCTGGAGGATAATTCAGTACGCGCGGCCAATGAGGATACCCCGCGACATATTCCGTACTTGTAGACGAAGGAAAAAATGACATACCGTCTCCTGATGAATTTCGAATAATTTAGCATTAGTAAGGATAAGAACAAATGATAGCAAAACCTTTAAAGTTTGATTCAGAGTCGGGGAGATTTTTGACTGACCCTACCTTGCTCGATATCTAGGACATGATGGTTGGGATTTTCAAAAAATGCTGGAGATGTGAGGAACACCTGCCCAAAAGAGGCAATCTTTCCCAAAAGAGCGTCTCTCCGGGCGGCATCTAAATGGACTCCAAAATCATCGATGCAAAAGAGGGGAGGGGCTCCATGGTGGTTCTTCAGATGTTGCCACTGAGCAAGCCGCATGGCAGCCACAGCAGATCTAAGCTGTCCCTGACTGGCAAAGGAGCGGGCCTCTTGCCCATTGATGACGATCTCGAGATCATCGCGGTGGGGTCCGATCAGCGTCGATCCTAAAACCAGCTCTTTAGTTCGGTGTTGGAGATAATTTTCGGTATAAGAAGAGAGGTAGCGGATTTCTAAAAGGTCTTGGTTATTGGAAAGCTCGAGCATCCCGGTCTTTAGTCCTTCTGCAAGGTCTGTGACGACTTCTTGTCTTTTTTGCCTTAGGTAAGCTGCCGAAATGACCATCAGGCTTTCCCAGGTCTCAATAGAAGCGGTGGTTTTCTTACGGAGGAGAAAGTTCCGGTGTTTGACGGCTTTATGATAACGGGTGAGATGGTAAACATAGAGAGGATCGCTTTGGGCCAAATGGATATCTAAAAAACGGCGCCTGTCGGCAGGAGCACCGGTGATGAGAAGCACATCTTCTGGAGCTAGCAGCACAATAGGAAGCAGCCCTAGAAGATTAGAAAAGTGGGCATAGCTGGTGTTGTTGTAGTCGAGCTTTTTGACCTCCCCATCAAAAGAGAGCCGGATATGTTGTGCAATCCCGTCTTTGAAAAATTCAGCTTCGACAAAGAAAAAAGAAGCGTCGTTTTGGATCATCTCTTTGAGGTGAGTCGTCCGAAACGATCTTCCCGTTCCTAGAAGATACAGCGCTTCTAAAAGGTTGGTTTTTCCTTGAGCATTATTTCCACGGATAAGATTGACATCAGAAGTAAATGAGATGTCCGCTTCAGAGTAGTTGCGGAAATGCCTGAGGTATAATCGCGTTATGAACATTTAGGCTTCAAGGCGCATCGGCATGATCACAAAATGAGCGTTGGTTGAATCGGTGATCAGTCCAGGATTGTACGCATCGCTCAAAGATAGTTGAATCGATTCATCTTTGCTATGGCGCAAAATATCTAGGAAATAATGGGGATTGAAGGCGATGTCGAGCTTGGGTCCGCCATAGTTGACGGCCATGCTAACTTTTCCTTCGCCGATTCCGCCGCTCATGGCTGTCAAATGGAGCTCTCCAGAAGTAAAGGTAAACCGAACAGCGCTGCTATGGTCGCTGGTAAAGAGAGAAACTTGTCGCAAAAGCGACATCAGCTCTTCTCTGTGAAGAGCGATCGGATCATTAGCTTTTTTAGGGATCACGCGGTCGACATCAGGATATTGCCCATTGAGGAGTTTGGTGATCAGGGTAACGCTGCCAGTCTCAATCCCAATCTTATCAGCAAAGAACGTGAGCTTGGCTTTTTGCTCTTTGACTTCTAAAAGTTTGATCATTTCTTCGACGGCTTTCAGAGGAAGGACATAGGCACCGGCTTGCTCTTC
>JABDFE010000027.1 GCA_013286675.1 Chlamydiota bacterium | reverse complement strand
CACCTATGAGAACAACAATCGGCTTTCACAAGTCGAAAGCTCCCAAGGCAACTTCTTAGGCTTCCATTACAGTCCTGAAGGGACGATCTCTGAGATCTATGCAAAAGACGGACGAAGAGTCACATACAACTACGATTATCTAGGTGACCTTCGCCGAGTTAAGCTGCCTAACGATGCTATTATCTCTTATGAATATGACACAGCGCACCAGATTACCAAAGAGACAAAGCCTAATGATAGGGTCTTAGTCAATAAGTACGTAGACGGCCGTGTGGAAGAACAAAGCTCTCCAATGGGTCCACAACAATCAATGATTGTCACAGCGATCTTTGCTTATAAAGATGGTTTGACAACCGTTACAGATGCCAACGGTGGCTGTACGACTTATAAGATTTTTCAAAAGCAGATTTATAAAATTACAGATCCCTTAGGTTATGAAACGCTTCAATCGTGGTTTATTGATGAGAAATCTTACTTTGATCCTGTCACAGAGCGGGTTGTTGAGTGGAACCAACCTGGAGGGTGGCAAAGAAGCCTAAAATCCTCAGCAGACAAACGCGGGCTCGTTACTTTTTATCTTTACGACAATCGAGGCAATCCTGAAGTTATAGGACTTCACGGTGAAGACCTGACCGGCAGCGGCCAAAGAGAAATCACTAAAAAGCTTTTCTACAATGGCCAAAACCTCTGTTTCCAAGAAGAAGCTTGCGGCCAAAAAACCTTGATTACTTACGATCAGTCTCTTCCCTATCTGCCTAAAAGGATAGAAAAATACTCTGATAATACCCGCCTTTCTTACACCGAAATGGAATACACACCTCTTGGCCAGCTCGAGAAAGAAAATTGCTCAGGAGCTGTCACACTATGGGATTATGATGCTCAAGGATTTCCTCGTAAAAAAACTCAAGTCACTGGAACGGATGATCCCGATGTAATCACCACATATGAATGTAATAAGCAAGGTCAGTGCATCAGAGTCGTTTCTGGAGACAACATCCAAGAGAGCGAATACGACATCATGGGGAATCTGTGGTATTCGAAAGCCATGTCCGCTTCTGGCATGACTTTGATCTCCGAAACCTATATACGCTACAATAAAAATAATGAACCAATCCAGAAGCAAACTGCCAATTCTCAAAACGTTCTTCATCTCGATTATCACTCTTCAGGACGTATTAAAGCTTCAAGGCAAGTCTTAAGTCCAACAGACCAGTTGGCTTATCGTCTATATGAGTATGATAAATGCGGCTACCTTATCGAAGAAGTTGATCCTCTTGGCTATTGCACCTACCGAGATTACGACCTTTTAGGAAGGGTCAAGCGAGAAACAAAAGAAAACCACTCCACCCTTTTTACTTATGAATCTGGAGGACTCATCGAGTCCGTGACCTCTCCTTCTGGCGCAAAAACAACACGCTATTACACCACTAATGGCCTCTTAAAAGAAGAGATCTATCCGGATGGGACTAAAAGCTCGGTTGTCTATGACTTTTTTGGCCGGCCCTTGCAAGAGAACAAAAAAGGCATTATCTGGAAAGTGAACTATGATGATGCTAATCATCGTGTAATCCGCACCCACTCTGAGAGTCATACGAAAGAAATCCAAGAGTTCGATGAAAGAGGAAATCTGATCCGATTCACAGATGCAGCTGGATATGTGTGGATAAAGACTTATGATGGTCTAGGACGTTTAAAATCAGAAACAACTCCCAGTGGTCATCAAACCGTTTGGAATTATGAGACTGATACAGTGATATGCCACCGTCCTAATGGAGAAAAAACCATTGATCGTTATGAGGGAGGACGTGTTACTGAGTCGGAAGTTTTTGATGGTAATGGTCAACTGATTGCAAAATCCTCATTCCTGTACGATCCTCAGAATGATATACAAACGATCACCCAGGGAGATGAAACTATCATCACCTGGATGAATTCTTTAGGACTTCCTATAAAAGTCCAAAAGGGTGACATTACTACCATCAACGAATACGACGCCTGCGGTCAATGCATTGCGTCTATTGACGGAGAAGGAAGAACAACCCGTCAACAATTCGATGGGTTGGGCAGATTGATCCTAAAGCAGCTTCCTGATGGTGCCATCTTATCTTATGGTTACGATCTAGATTCAAATTTGAACGAATGCAAGCTTCCTAATAAGACGTCTTGGATCGCTTCTTATGATGAAATGGGAAGAAAAGACTATGAAAGACTACAAACAGAAAAAGGAGAAGTTTCTCAGCAATGGAAATACCTCTATGCAAATGGATATCTCACAAAAACAATAGACCCGGTGGGTCGTCCTCATGTCTATCAATATGACAAACTAGGAAGGCTTATTGAAGAAGAAGTCGACAAATGGCAGCGAATCTACTCATATGATCCAAGAGGGATGCTTAAGACTGCTGAGCAAGTGAAAGAAGGCACCCCTGGTTGGTTTTATACCTCTAAGGGTGAACATTCTCTTGTTGTCCGGACTTATGACCCCGATGGACATTTAGAGACTGAAACTATTTCTCTTAATTCGAATGTAGTCCAAGAAATAACACAAAAATGGAGTCCCTTCGGACGGTCATTGGAGGTTGAGGGTCATGAGCGTAACTTTGTTTACCAAAACAATCAGTTAGTCAAAGTTTCTGCTCCAAATGTCAACCTTGCATATACGTATAATCAGAGCGGTTCTTTGAAAAGCAAAATTTCTCCAGTGACAATGACTTTGGAATACAATGCTGCAGGTTTGCCTGAGATGGTTCATACGCAACTTCCAGAAGGGCTTCATGAGCAAACTCTTAAATGGGATCGCTCAGGCAAGCTCTCTTTCTATTCGGCTCCAGATCAGCAAAAGACTTATAGATACAAGCCTAGGGGTCAATTAGAAAAAGCCGGAAATGAAGCTTTTGACTTTGATTTTGGAATGCAAGGAACAGGAGTTCGAACAGCTGCTCCTAATCAGTATGTCTCTCAAGATGGAATGGATAGCTTTGGCAAGATTTTCTCTGAGATGAATAATCAAGGTCTTGTCGTAACAAAATACAATCCGATGGGAGAGATGATCGTTCAGGGTCAAAGGCAGTTCGATTGGGATCCTTGGGGTAGGCTTTTAAGAGTCACTGATGGAGGATTGTCTTGGGAAGCTTCGTATGATGCCTTGGGAAGACGTCTACAAACGCGTTATAAGGCAGATCAAGGCTTAACCTTGACCACAACCTCAATTTACGATCCTGAAGAGGAATTTGGGGAATTAGGCATCAAATACGGGAATAAGACTTTTTGGAAGTTTTATGGACCTAATGCTTGCGATGCTGTCAGTGATGAGAATGGAAGTGTCGTTTATCTAATGCAGAATGCCTTAAGGCAGCTAACTGGGATCATAGGAGACCACGGAATTCAGTATAGCGAGCAAGCACTTTCGGCCTATGGGCCTCAAACTAATCCGTCGATCCCGATTGATCTTCTGACATATGCCCAGTCATTGTCTTGGCATAGCAAGAGCCAGGATCCGACAGGACTGATTTGGATGGGAGCAAGGTACTATGACCCAAGGGGCGGGAGATTTATTAGTCCTGATCCTGTGAGCTATCCAGTGAGCATGGATTTGTATGTTTATGCTGATGGTGATCCGGTTAATTATTTTGATCCGGATGGGAGATTAAAGTCGGCTATTAATACGCCACTGACAGCAAAATTGATCAGACCGTATGAAACTTTTGGAAACAACAGAAATAGCAAATGGGATGCCCTAGGAGGATCTCTACTAGGTGCTGTTAAGTTTAGTTCGAATTGGCTTCAAGGTCTGGGAGAAAGTTATGGAGCTTTGGCAAAAGCTGATTTCTTAGAAGATTTTCCTATTCATCAGAGAAGGCTGATACAAGAAGCTGAGCAAGACCTGTGGAGAAAAAATGAACAGGCTGCAGCAAGATATATCGCTAATAATATCAATTTTGATCCTTCAAGCAGTACAGCACGGCATTATGAGACAGGGACTTATTACAGTCTCGTGATTGTTGATCTTGTAAGGCCCAGCCCAAAATCGTTCAAATCTCTTAGACCTATTGCAGGTTTAGGTCAATCTACAGGTATAAAAGGGTGGAAAGTTGGGGATTCTATAAGAAATCTGACTTCTAAGGGCAACATTCCCAGCTGGCCTACAGTAAGACAAAGATATTGGAAAACCGAATCTTATCTTAACCCTGAAAAATATACATCCCTTGAATTGGAAAGGATGAAAAAAGGATTAGCTCCTCAAAGAAAGAACTGGAATACAGGACGATTAGAAAGTAAGGAATTGCATCATGAGCCACCTCAGAAAGATGGAGGTTTATTCGATTTTATGGAAGTATGGCCCGAAGAACATGCTTTAATCGATAATTATAGAAGGTTAGGATTCTAATATGCCCTCTTTTCAACAATTGTTTACTCAAGCTAATGGACCAAAAATTCAATATCATGGGAAGACTCTATTTTGGTCTGATAGATTTCCCGTATCCGATGGCGACAAACTCAAAATCTCTATAGAGAAAACAAATAGCGAATATATCCAAGGAATCTCAATTGATATTACTGGAAATTGCGAGGTTCAGGGCAAGAGATGGAAAAAAGGAAAAGGGGTGAAGATGATTTTTTGGGAAGATGCTGAATTAATCGACCCCAAAAATATCGAAATGACTGTTTTTACGAAACAGGGATATATTTTAGTGCAAAATATATGGGAATGCTCTGATCATCTTGGCGTCAAATTTATGAACTCAGGGGTGAATGGAGCTGCAATGATAATTGAAGAAATTCCAAATGGTCGCCGCTATTACTGCAATGACGGCCACCCTGACGAGAACTTCGATGATATCATCTTCTCTATCCAAAAAGTTTCGGGTAAAAATGGAAAAAAAAGAATTTAAAAAGACATTTGGTGCAATCGCCCAGAAAAGCGGCTTCGAATTTGCTTTTAACGGCTGGTTTAAACAGTCTGATGACTGTATTGTTACACTCGATTTACAAAAATCAAATTACAGCAACCTTTACTATTTAAATATTAAAATCTACGTTCAAGGAACATTTGGGAACTGTTACAAAAAAAGCGCTGACCTATTGAGAAATGTGGGCAACATTTTCACAAGACAGCCTAAAGAATACGATGAAGTTTTTGACTTAGATTCTCCTATGGTTACTGATTTTCGTAAACATCGATTAGAAGATTTATTCAGAGAATACATCACTCCTTATGCCAATCAGATGCTGTCTAGAGCTGGAATTGTAGAATATGCAAAAAATGGAGGTTTTCTACTCCCAGCCATTAAGAAAGAATTGGGAATCTAAGTTCTTGAGAATGCAATGAACTACAAATTTTGTTGCTACTGTACCGCCACCGATTATTGCAACACAAATTGTGGAGATTTACAACACGAAGTGGTTAGTAGCGAAGCGGGAGTATCAAAGCCCATTAGAAGCACGCCAAAACTACGAGAAGCTGAAAGGGGTAGCGTGAAGAGGAAAAAGAACAGCGAAGGCATCGCGAGTGAGCCCTACACATCTCGCGGAGACGATGCGAGCGGGACTTTTTGCTCTATGGAGAATAATTTAAGCGCAAATTTGTGTTGCAATAATCGGTGGCGGTACACTGGCTATCATGACTTTGAGGCTGACATGCAGATTTTTAAGAGAACAGTAGCTGAGGTAAAACCAAGTCCTACTCTTGCTTTTTTCCTTCTCTTGCTCTTTCTTTTTATCCATTTCAAATCACACGCTAATGAAGCCTCTTTTTCTACGGGCCAGTTACCCAATGGCCTTACGTATTATATCCACTATGATCCTTATTCAAAGCACCACACTTCCTTAGATTTTATTGTTAAAGCAGGATCTCTTGATGAGCAAGAAGATGAAAGGGGGTTCTCTCACCTTATCGAACATGACATCTTACACAAAATTCAGTTCAAAGGTAAAAAACTCACTGATCTACGCTGTGAGATCTGGGATTATACCATTCCCAATCTGGGAGGAGTGACTTCTTATGATTTCACTCAATACCATTTTGAGATTTCTCTAGGGCTCCCGCGAGGATTGGAAGATGGTCTTTTAGGCCTTTCAAGTGCTCTCTCTCAGTTTTGTTTGGATAAACACGATTTAGAGGAAATGAAAGAAGAGCTACTTCAAGAACTTGATGAAAATCAACTTTCTCCTGTTGAATCCTGGAAGCAATGGAGGATAGAACAGGAATATCCGCCCTATCGAAATAAACATCCTCTTGGAAACCCTGAGTCTATTTCCGAAGCCTCTCTTGAAAAGATTCATCAATTCTATCGTCAAAAGTATCAAACTCATCGCATGGCTGTGATCGTCATAGGAAATGTCGATCTTGAGAAAACAAAGCAGCTCCTTGAAGCAACGTTGGGGACTCTTTCCACTCCCTATGAGAACGAGCCCCCTAGGCCTCATTCTGAACCTTGCTTAGGAAGAACAGGGGTCTATATCAACAAAAGACTGAAAAATACCCTCATTTCACTGACCAAACCCTTGCCGAAAATGTCACAGAGGGATTTTCTAGCTTTCTCGATTATGACTCGCGTGGTATCTCAACATCTACAAACGTATGCAGCAACTCCTCAGGCCGTTTTTTCGCAGCCTATTTTAGAGACCTTGACTTATCCTGGGATGTTACGGCTTACAGTCTCTCTAATCGAACATTTTGAAGGAGATCAGTTAAGGGAAGCTCTTGAATCTTGTATCGATCAACCCGTCACCGAAGACCAGCTGAACCAAATAAAAGCTGAAATCCTCAGCAGTTTGAAACTCATTCGAGAGAAAGGAAACGACCCTTTGCTGATTGATTTTTATCGAGATCACTTCATTTTAAAGACTTCTTCACTAAGTACGGATCATCCTGCTTTAAGAACGGATCTCTTGGAAACTATCCATACCGAGAATATCAACCAAATGCTTCAAACCTTCCAAGGTTTTTCAAAAGCATCTTTGTGTTCTAACACAGCCTATATCTCTCCCAATCTTTTATCTAAACAGCTTCTAAAAATGACCGATGACAGGAGGAACTCTGATGACAATTGAAGGTGTAGCTTCTTATGCGGAGATTTACAGTGAAACTTTGACAGATGAAGACATCAAAAGATTTAATCTTTTCGGCGTAGAATGGCGGGGAAGGAACATCTTGGACATTCGGGATGACTTTTGTATTAAAGCAATTGGAGTATTTGCTTTAATTTATGCGCAGAAAGCTTTCACCAATCCAAAAGAGCTTCCCCAGCTAAAGGCTGAGATTATTCAAATTTTTGAGGATTTATTCGACACTGAAGTTGAGGATGAAAATGAACCTTCTCCCCTACTCTATCGTTTTGATCCCATTTCGGGCACTTATCGTGAACTCATAGGAGCTGAGGGCAAGTTTCTCAAAAAAACTTGTAAGAAAGTTGGGAAAGGATTCAAAAAAGCTAAGAAAGCAGTTGCAAAGGGTGCCAGAGAAACTGGAAGATGGGTAAGAGAACATCCTGTTGAAACTGCAGTTATTGTAGTGGGAGTAGTAGTAGGCGGTGCTGGAGTAGTCGCTGCTGTAGGTGGAGCAGTAGAAGGAGCAGTCAGATCAGACGATAATCACAATAAAGATAAGCCAACGACTTCTCGAACTCCGGCCAATTCTTCACTTGAAACCAATGCACAACCTTCTATCTCGGCTGATGCATCCTCAAAATTTATTCCTCCATCACCAACCGATCAGCCCTTTGTTCTTCCAAACCAATTTATTCCTTATAATCAAGTATTTATGCCTCCTCCAGAAGGGTATAATATTTCAAAACCTCCGATCTATAGTACAGCTGCTTCAGGATCAAGCAGCCACATAATCAATCCTTCAGACACTAACCACTTCTCAAGTGGTTATACCCCTATCCATTCTTCGGGTCCTGGAAATATTGCAAAGTCAATTCCTGAGACAAGACCGGCTGGAGTTGAATTTACCACTCCAAATGCAAGTATCGTTCCAGATAAACAACAGAATCTTACCGATTCTTCTGATAAATCATTTGCAGAGCGCACACGTGAAATTGTATCAGGACCTGTTCATGAGGGATGGAAATGTATCGGAATACTCGGAAAAAACACCCTTCAATTAGTAGAAGATCTCAATCCATCTATTGCTAAGGGCCTACAGGAAAGCAAAACATTAAGAGAAGCTTGGGAAGAAGAGGCAGTCCCTTTTGTTCATGAAAAAATCGACAAGCTTTTTTCTACTAATATCAAAGACGATTTTGATCCAAAAAAAGATGGAGCGGTTGACCAAGCATTGCAAAATTTTTTCCTAAACCCTTTAATAGGTTTGGGAGGAGTCGCATCCACAGAAAGTGTTGTTAGTCAAGGCGCTAAAGTAGGCACAGCAGGGAATATTTTTGGAAATGCAGGAAAAGTCTTCGCTAACGAGGCTTTTGCCGTTGAAAAAACGATCCAAGCCGGTCTGAACACATCACTTATAGGAAAGGAGCTTGGGTTTACTACTCGTGAAATGACTCAACTGAAGCAAGCTGGAAAATTGGAAGGAACTATTGCCCATGCCTATGAGAATGTTGTGAAAGTTCCTGCAATTCGTGAATCTATAATACTATTCGAAAAAGCTGGAGAAAAATTAAAACCTCATCAAGGGGTTTATATGTCGGAATCCCAAGTCAGAGAACTTATTCAGGCGACTGGTATTCCAACATTTGCTCGGCCAAAGGGAATTCCTGAGAATTATCGAATCAAACTTTCAGATAAACCAGGTGGTATCAAATTCGTACATCCTGTAGACGAAGGAACTTATGTAAGAATTATGCCTGGGAAGCCTCATAGCAAAAACCCAAGACAACAAAGGCCCTATGTGAACCAAAGAATCAATGGAAAATCGGTTGATAAGCATGGTAATATGGTTTTAAACAAATCTGAAGAAGCGCACATACCACTTGAAGAATTCGTTTATAAAGAAACAGGAAAAATTAATTATGATTAACCCTGTAAATAAAAAACAAATATTAGACAGCTTTATTGAGAATGTAGCTTGTATTTCCGATGAGAAATATCAGGAAAGAGTTTGGGTGCGAGCAGAAGGCCCTGAGTGCGATGATATAGATGACACAGTTTGTGATTTTTTTGATGATGAGTATATTTTAGAAAAATATAAAGATTTTGGAATTACAGAAAGCCAATATGAATTATTGAGAACATTGCATGAGAAGTTGAGGAAATTCACAGATACATTTGGAGTATACTCTCCAGGCAAATCGACAGAGAAGCTTATACAGCTTCCTCAATGGCATGAGATTAGAGATATGTCAAAAAAAGTCTTAAAAGCATTCAATTACCAAAAATAGACTTCTTGCGTAACCCATTTCATTTGCCCACATTATCCCGATTATAAATCCCTGCAATTAGATTCAGGCGTAATCCAAATCTCTTACGTCTATTCCTGTATTTATCACCTAAAATCCTAGTAAGGGGTCATCCAAAAATAAGTGCTACACTCTCATAGGAGAATATTCACTTTTATTATAGGAAAAATCGTGTAATTCCATTCTCCGTGAAATTTGTCTCGGGTAATCCCTATTCCATTGAAGTCTTCGCTACTCACTTCTTGCCCTGTCTTGTAATCCCTGTAGTCAATCTGAGCTTTGATTTCTAATCCTTTTGTCGTTGTCGTTTTTCCTATTAGCTGAACAACTGCTTCTCGACTGATCAATGGTACCCCTCTCCAATTTTGTGTAATGTAACTAAACATCTTATGTTCAATTTTGTTCCATTTGCTTGTCGCGGGCGGGAAGTGACAAACATGAATGTCCGCATCTAATTCATTAGCCAATTTTTGTAATTCCCATTTCCAAAGCCGTACTCTATTCCCGTTGCTCCCTCCGCAATCGGCAGTGATCATCAATTTTGAAATTTTGCGATAATCTTTTTTCCCCATTTTGTGCCACCAACTGCGAATTGTATTCACTGCAAATTCTGCTGTATCGCTTGTGATGCCCACGCTGACCCATCCCTTATTTTTGCCAATATCATAAACTCCATATGGAGCTACCTTGCCATCTTCAGGATCAGGAAAATCGTGAACATTGACTTTGATAGGATCTCCTTTTTTGCGATACTCGCGCCCTCCATTCTTAAACTCACCAATGAGTTCTTTTTTCTTGGTATCAACAGAAATAACAGGGCAACCCTCTCTAAGAAAGTTCTTCGCTTTTTCATTGATATGTTCGAACTGAGCGTTTCTGTCCGGCACGGATTTTCCTTCCTTATCTTTCTTATTTAGCTGCAAGCTATACCCCATCTCTTTTAATAGGGTACCTACAGTGCTGCGACTTGCCTTAAATCCCTGCCTTTCTAACTCACTAGAGAGTTTGCTTAATGCCTTACTTGTCCAGAGCAGGGGCAACTCAGGATCACCCTTTGTGGATGCCTCCACCAGGGTTGCTAAGGCTGAGATGACCTCTGGCATTTTGCTAGAAATAGATTTTGCCCCGCCACCTTTTTTTCGAATACGTCCCTTCAATTTTTTGCGACGTCCTTTTTGCTTAATGTCTTTGAATCCTCTATAAATCGCTGATCTACTGACTCCTGTAGCGGCATGAACCAGTGTTATTCCGCCTGTCCCAATAGCCATTGCTTCAGTAGCACACCATAAACGACGGGTCTTCTCATTTAATGAGTGGTTAATGTGTAGATATTTTGTTCGAATGGCGTTCTTAGAAATCACTATGGCTATCCCTAGAGGGAACCAGAGTAGCACTAGCAAATATTTTTATCTATGGAAAATCAAAAATTCTATTGAGAGAGTGTAGCACTTATTTTTGGATGACCCCTAACCGTCAATTTAACCCATCTTTTTAAAACTCTGTAGCTATGGCATCTTTTGGGACTTTACAACCAAAGGAGTGTTATGATTCAGTCAGCTTCATCTAAGAAAAAACTAGAATGGGAAGAGAAAGTCCGTCTGCAAAAAGAAAGCGGCCAGAGCGTGTTACAATGGTGCCGAGAGCGGCAGATAAATTATGACGCCATGATTTATTGGAGAAAACGCCTAGGATTTTCTCCTGCTAGAGTTAAACGCTCCTCTTTCAAGGAGTTGCTGGACACATCAGACCAAACAGGGATTACAATCGAATACAACCAAATCCAGATTCATCTGACGAAGAATTTTGACCCCTCTGTTCTGATGAAATGCCTTCGCATACTTAAGGCAGAAAAATGTTAACAATACCGGGCAACGCCCGGCTCTTTCTCTGCCAGCAGCCCATGAGCATGAGAAAAAGTTTTGAAGGTTTAAGTCAGGAAGTTGAACAACTTTTTCCTGGAGAACTTTTATCTGGGGCTTTTTTCATTTTTCTCAACCGACAAAGAGATCACATGAAAGTTCTCCTCTGGGACAAAGATGGCTTTATCATTTTCTACAAGCGATTAGAAAAAGGAACCTTTGCTTGGAAATGGGGATCGAATGAGCCCGTAGATCGAAGAGTTTTTCTCATGCTTTTAGAAGGGATCACTCCAAAGCGATTACAGCCGAGATTCTCTCTATGAAAGAGAGTTATTTTTTTCTTTTTTTTGAAACGCTTTTTTTGTATTATTTTTTGTTATGATAGCAGTGCAAAATCTCTCTACAGATCAATTGCAAAATGAGATTGCTTTACGCGATCAGAAACTTATCGAGCAAAATGAAAAAATCGTCTATCTCGAAGAGCAACTTAACTGGTTTAAAAAACAGCTGTTTGGACAGCGCTCTGAACGAGATGTCTCACATGTCAATCCCGATCAGCTAGAGCTGTCTGGTTTTGAAAATTTACAAAAGACCGACTCACAAACAAAAACAGTTAGCGTCCACAGTCGACGAAAGCCCGAAAAAGGTAAAGAATCCATCGTCTTACCTAAAGATCTTCCTGTGGAAACCGTGATCATTGATATCCCCGAAGAACAAAAGATCTGCCCTGAAACCAAAATCCCTCTTGTTAAAATCGGAGAAGAAATCACCTATAAGCTTGCTTACAAACCAGGAAGCTTTTACCTGAAAGAAATCATCAGGCCAAAATATGCCCATCCTCAACAAGAGGAAAAAGGCATTTTGACCGCAGAGCTCCCTGAGAGCCTGCTGACTAAATGCCGAGCAGATGAAAGCTTTTTAGCTTTTGTTTTAACGAAGAAGTTTGCGGATCACATGCCTCTGTATCGCATCTGTGAAGGGCTACAAAGACATGGCATTACTATCAGCCGCAAACTCCTGTCACAATGGGTGATCCGCTGTGGAATGGCCCTCATGCCTCTGTATGAGACCATGAGAACAAAAATCCTCGAAAGTGGAAATATTTTTATCGATGAGACACCCGTTAAAATCCAAGAAAAAGTCAAATGCAAAACAGGCTTTATGTGGGTGGTCGTCGGAGGGCAAGGAGCTGATCCTCCTTACAGAATCTATGATTTTAGAGAGAATCGGCGTCATGACAACGTGCTCGATATCCTCCAAAACTATCAAGGGAATCTGCATTCTGATAAATATGCTGCCTATGAAAAACAAGGCCAACAAAAGACCATCAACTGGTGTCCTTGCTATAGTGCGCCGCAGCAAGCGGCATGAGAGATGAGGGAAAGGCCCCTCGCAACCGACTTACAGGAGTAGGTTGCAAACCACCTTAAGCGGCGGTAGTCAAGAGCTATCGTCGTGAGCATTAAGGAGAAAGGTACAGATAAATGTATCAGGTATGGATCAAGAAGACGAACACAAGTGAACCACCGTTCAAATGTCGAAAGGCACAAGATGATATCAAAACTGGGTGGGATAGCAAACCCAGGATGAGTCTGGCGGAAACCTGTTTATTGGTCAGACGATATCCGGCACAGAGGTGGCGTGAGCTTGATCCGGGCTCTTATGCGGAACTGCGGGAATCTGTCGTAGCGATGCCAAGAGAAAAGCACAAGCAGAGAACCTGCGAGGCTAAAAGTATCGAAGCGCTACACAGAGACGGACAAATTCGTAGTAGTGAAGAAGCTGCTGTAACGGCATTGGAACGAAGGGATTTGGTCATTCAAACTCAACGATTACCAACTGGAAACAGGAGGAGTAATTGAAAGAGAACAAGCCATTTAACATATCAAAAACATTGGTATGGGAAGCATATCAAGAAGTAAAAGCCAACAAAGGAGCAGCTGGTGTAGATTTAGAATCGATCGAAGCATTCGAGAAGGATCTGAAAGATAATCTCTACAAAATATGGAACAAGATGTCATCAGGAAACTATTTTCCACCACCTGTTAAAGGGGTTCCAATCCCGAAGAAGTCGGGAGGAACAAGAATGCTCGGAGTGCCTACTGTGGCAGACCGAGTAGCACAAACGGTGGCTAAAATGACCCTAGAACCAATCCTGGATCCGATATTTGATGAGAACTCTTTTGGATATCGCCCAAAGAAATCAGCTCTTGATGCCATTGGCGTCACGAGAAAACGTTGCTGGAGATACGATTGGGTTGTCGAATTTGATATTAAAGGTCTATTCGATAACATCGATCATGGAATGCTAATGAAAGCACTACGAAAGCACTGTGACTGCAAGTGGATCTTGTTATACGTTGAGCGGTGGCTGACTGCCCCCATGCAAACGAAAGGACAAGAAATTTCACGCAATAAAGGCACACCCACAGGGGGAGTAGTCAGTCCTCTTTTAGCAAATCTATTTCTTCACTACGCGTTCGATGCTTGGGTAAGGCGAGAAATGCCACATATTCCATTTTGTCGCTATGCGGATGATGGGCTACTGCACTGTCGAAGCAGGAAACAGACGGAATATATTATGCATAGAATCGCAGCAAGATTTCGCGAATGCAAACTGGAAATACATCCTGATAAATCAAGGATTGTCTATTGTAAGGACAAGAATCGAAAAGAAGAATACTCAACAATCAAGTTCGATTTTCTAGGTTACACGTTCAAACCAAGAAGATGCGTTGATAAGAAAGGTGATCTTCACTCGAATTACCTGCCAGCGATTAGTGGCACGTCAAAGAAAGCCATCCACGCAGAAATGCGCAGCTGGCACGTGCAGCTCAAAACAGATAAAGAGCTAGACGACATCGCACACATGTTCAATCCAGTATTGAGGGGATGGTATCAGTATTACGGGAAGTTCTATCCATCAGATATGCAACGGATTTGGTTACGCTTCAACAGATACCTCGTACAATGGGCGCGCAGGAAGTACAAACGGTTTGCGCAACATGTAGGACAGGCGAGAGAATATCTCAAGTGTCTAGCACAAGCTCAACCGAATTTATTTATACACTGGCAACTTGGAGCGATACTGGCTGAATGATAGGAGCCGGATGAGTTGAGAGACTCCCGTCCGGTTCTCGGAGGGGCCGA
This sequence comes from Chlamydiota bacterium, assembly GCA_013286675.1. GTDB lineage: Bacteria > Chlamydiota > Chlamydiia > Chlamydiales > Rhabdochlamydiaceae > PALSA-1444. The sequence goes on along the minus strand of JABDFE010000027.1, from coordinate 1,093 downwards.
GGGTGAAATTCCTCGGTCTACTCAACGTCATACCCGTCGGAAGTTTTTTGAAGCTGAGGTAGGAGATCTGATCTTCCGAGAGTGGGTGCTAAGGAAGATTAAATACTTATTTATGCTGGAAAAAGTAGCCTGGAAGCGCTCTCCTGAAGAGAGGCTTGAAATCCGCCTTGAGAAAGAAATCCCGATCATCGATGAGCTGATTGCAAAGATCAAAGGCAAGCTCACGGATGGAAGAATCTTGCCCAAGTCCAAGCTGAGAGAAGCTATCGGTTACTTTTGTGGGCTAATCCCGCATTTGAAGAACTATACCAAGAGTCCTTGGGCACGGTTAGACAACAACGTGGCGGAAAGAGCGATCAGGCCCTTAGCAATAGGACGTAAGAACTGGTTGTTTTTTGGAAGTGTCGAAGGCGGAGAAGCAGGAGGAGTCATCTTATCGCTCGTGCAAACCTGCCGAGGTCTTGGCATTAATCCAATGGAGTACCTGGAGGATGTCATGAGAAGGCTGATGGGGCACAATGCCCAGAAGCTGCATGAACTTCTCCCAGATCAGTGGAGGAAAGACCGTGAGAAAAACCCGTCACGGTGTGACGGCTGCTACGTAGAAGCGAAAAGCACACAGGATGCAGCCGGCGCAGCTGACGGGAGCTCAACTGAGGCAAGGGAGCCTGCGACCGAAGCCGAGGGCGAGAGGCATTGTTAAACATTTATCGATAAGATGGTCTAAATAGACGGTTACATTCATCAGAGAAGGCTAATACAAGAAGCTGAGCAAGATCTGTGGAGAAAAAATGAACAGGCTGCAGCAAGATATATCGCTAATAATATCAATTTTGATCCTTCAAGCAGTACAGCACGGCATTATGAGACAGGGACTTATTACAGTCTCGTGATTGTTGATCTTGTAAGGCCTAACTTTAAGAGGTTGAACAATTTTAAAATGCCAAAAGGGATCAGGGAATATAAATCTCTTTCAAGTCACAACTTTAGGGAGAATTTAATCATTCTGACTAGAAATGATCCGGGAAAACTGGCTCAGGCGCATCATGTTTTCCCCCAAAGATTTAGAACAGATTTCTACGAAAAGGGCATG
>JABDFE010000026.1 GCA_013286675.1 Chlamydiota bacterium | reverse complement strand
TTCGGTGGTGATATTGGCTTCATTGATCGACTTCAAGAGCCGTATTTGAAGGTCTTTGAACATGACATATGAAAATAGCATCAAAGAAAAAAACGTTGATCCAATTGAAAGTAGCATGGAAGCGGATGCAAAAGTAGTCATTGCAGAGCTGGGAAAAGAAGATAATCTTCTTGAAACCAATACAATCAACAGTAGACAGGCTGGAAGAACTAAGGCTGTAAAAGTGATTTGCAAGATCCATTAGATAACGTTATTCTTTAGAGCCGAAGCGATAACAAATTGAACTTTCCAGGAAAGGAATTGAAGGTTGAGCTTGGCCTGCCCCCAAAAAGTGGGAGCTTGAATTCTTCCAAGAAGTTCAAGTTTCTGGCTCGGAGATTTTTGTTCCCAGGGCGTGATGTTGCTTCTTTGGATCAATTCAAGCTTTTGATCTAATGTCAACTTCTTGAAATGGCTCTTAAATACCCATGTCATGAGTTTTCAATAAGAAGCGAGCTCTTCGTCTATGGGTGTCCGTTTTAATTGCACCAGAAGCGATTTAGAGGCAGTATTGATGTGATGTGGACCAAATGGGGGGGATGCAGCACAACAATGGCAGGAGTGTTGTACAACATCAAAAGTGTTACCACAGAAGGAGAACTCTCAAGATAGAGTCTCATAATCTCATCGATCAGTTCAACAATTGGAAGGTGATGGGAATACAATTTTCTCTCGACTTGGATAATGACAAAAATGCGATCGACTTGGTCCTTCGGCAGCTCTTCTGCAGTTTTAAAATTACCTTGATCAAAATTATTTACGATTCTGTAGATATCAACTTGGTTTAGAGGTCTAGTCGGTGTGATGGCCATAATTCTTTTAGTGAAAATTTTAACATAGATTGTTTTAAAAATCTCGCCAAAGGGCTATCTTTCCTTTAAAAGGAAGCTTTTTACATGACCTCTCTTCTTGAACAAAAAGTCCACGCTGTCCAAAAGATCCTGCAGGAAAAAAACATCGATGGATGGCTCTTGTATGACTTTCATCACAGCAACCGTTTGGCATGTGATTTTTTAGGGCTTTCTCCTGAGACGATGCTAACAAGAAGGTTATGTTATTGGATTCCTAAGAAGGGAGATCCGATTGGGATTGTGCATAGCGTTGAGACGCATGTTTTGGCTCATGCTCCGGGCAAGAAGCTGGTGTATGCAGCCTGGAAGCTCTTTGAGTCGCACCTGAAAGAAGTTTTGCAAGGAGCAAAAACGGTTGCAATGGAATATTCCCCGAGAGGGGCGATTCCGACAGCCTCCAAAGTCGATGGAGGCATGCTCGATCTAGTAAGGGAGCAAGGTGTTCAAGTGGTGAGTTCGGCTTCATTTTTACAGAACTTTACCTGTGTTTGGACGGAGAAGCAGTACGATTTGCATAAAGAGGCGGCAGAAGCTTTAGATGAGATTGCGGCTTCGACGTGGAAATGGATTGCCGATAGGCTCAAAGGGGAAGAGATGATCACAGAGTACACCGTGCAGCAGTATATTTTGGCTGAGATGAAGAAGCGAAAATGTGTGATGGATGGAGTTCCGATCTGTGGAGTGAATCAAAATAGTGCAAATCCTCACTACTGTCCTGAATTGAAAGGCTCAAGATCGGTGAAGAAGGGAGATTTTATCTTGATCGATCTCTGGTGCAAACGAGACCTGCCACAGGCGGTCTATGCGGATATCACCCGAGTCGCAGTGGCTGGAAAACCGACGGCAAGGCATGAAGAGATTTTTCAAATCGTCAGAAAAGCCCAAAAAGCAGGGACGGATCTCGTCAGAGAAAGAGTCACCAAGAAAAAAGAAGTCAGAGGCTCCGAAGTCGATGATGCCTGTCGTAAAGTCATCGTCGATGCAGGCTACGGGGAGTATTTTACCCATCGGACGGGACACAACATCCATACCGAAGACCATGGGCCTGGAGCCAATATCGATGGGTTTGAGACGTTAGATGATCGGATTTTGATTCCAAGGACATGTTTTTCGATCGAGCCAGGGATCTATCTTCCAAGGGAATTTGGGGTGAGATTAGAGTACGATATCTTTATTCATGACAATCACACCATCGAAGTCACCGGTGGGATCGAAGACAAACTAGTTCAGCTGTTTTGAATCTCATTTGAATAAGTTCTGCAAGCAAAATTCTTTTCATGGGATGTCCCCAGCCAGTTGCCGTTTTCTTGACATTGCAAAATGATCTGGTAGAATTAATGAAATTTTAAATTCGAGGTAATCATGGGAGCGTCTTTTGGAGTTTTTTTTAGAGAGCATATTTTAACATGGAACCACTTGCAGAGTCCTTTTTCATTTGTCGTGAGAGGTGAGGCGAAGGAAATAGACCCCTATCATCAAGTAGCCAGCGAGTTTATCGCAGCAGGTGTTGCAACAGGTGCCTCTTATCTATTGGAGAGCTCTCGTACCAATATTCTTTTGATTGCAGGGGGTACGGCTTTAACAACGTTTTATGCGGTAACAGGATATTTCAAGTGGTGCTTAATGCAGCCGCCTGTTTATCGAAGACCAGTTCAAGAAAATTCGGATAAAAGGGGCCAAGAAAGAGACAAAACTAATGCCAAAGACAGCTCATCATCACGTCCAGTCCGTCAACAAGGGTTCACTTCTCCCGGTTCTTCACACAAATTTGAAGACTTTCGCAATAAGCCAGACTGGCTTGTCCCTCAACGGACTTCAAACTCTTCCTTTCTTGGTGCAGCCGCGAACCTACGCCAAGAAAAAGAAAGAGCTTATTTCGCATCATTGTGGAAGTCGATGTACGAGGGCACGATCGCGCATGGGGAGCATTGGATGAATTACTCTGAGCAAAATGACCTGCTGAAAAACAACAAGCTTTCAGTTATAGAAGGGGCTCCCTGGGAAGAGTTTGCTAGATTTGCTCAAAAGTATATGCAGTAAAAAATAGCAATCGATAGGAAAGATCACCGAGTGAGTGGTTCCTCAAACTTCGCGCTTTTTCAAGTTAAAATATTTACTTATGTTTGAGGGCTTCTTGCCGCATCTTGTGGTAGAGGCTAGCAAGTCCATTGGAACGAGCAGGGGAGATGGCCGTGAGAAGGCCGATCTCTTGGATGAAGGTGGGAGGGCAGTTGGCGACGGTCTCCGGGGTTTCTCCAGAATAGACATATATAAGGAGGGCGGCCAGACCTTTAGAGATCAGGGCTTCTGAATCTGCGTTCAAAATAAGTTTTCCATCATTTAGGGTCGCTTCGAGGTGCATGATGCTTTGGCAGCCGGGGACGAGGTTGGCAGAGGTGCGAGAGGCGGGATTGAAAGGGGGAAGCTGCCTGCCGAGCTCAATAATTTTTTGATAACGAGATTCAGGGGTAGCGCAGGACGAAAAGATTTCTTTGATAGCTTGTTGTTTTTGAAGGCAGGAGTCAAAAGTCATGGCCCGATTATACCAAAAATTAGGGCTAGAAATAAAGCTTCTTTGCGTTTATTTGGTGTTTTGCTAAGATTGTTCCATTCACGCATTTTTTAATTCTTATAACTATGCCTAAAGAAGATACGATAAAAATTGACGGAACGGTGGAAGAGCTTCTTCCCAACATGCACTTTCGAGTGGTTTTGCAAAATGGAATGAACGTCATTGCCCATTTGTGCGGAAAAATGAGAATGCGAAATATCCGAGTTTTGGTTGGTGATACGGTGACTGTTGAAATGTCACCTTATGATTTGACAAAAGCGCGGATTATTTACCGGATGAAATAGTTAGCCAGGACTGCCGTTTTTAAATTTCTCCCTAACTCTTACCGGGGGAAGTTTGCAAGCGAGAGCCCTGGATGGATACTTAACTGTTGATTTTATTTACTTTGCGAAGTAAACTCGGTGCCTTTACTTGCGGGAAAAGGGTTAGACCTTTCCCGTGCAATAGGAAGCCCAGATAGCTCAGTGGTAGAGCACTTGCATGGTAAGTAAAAGGTCGTAGGTTCGATTCCTATTCTGGGCATAAAGAATTATAACGGAGGAAATATGGCTAAGGAAACATTTCAAAGAAACAAGCCCCACGTCAATATCGGCACCATTGGCCACGTTGACCATGGTAAAACATCACTGACTGCTGCTATTACAAAAGTATTAGCGCAAAAAGGCGGAGCAAAGTTCCGAGACTACGCTTCGATCGATAATACACCAGAAGAGAAAGCTCGTGGTATTACGATTAACGCAACACACGTTGAATACGAAACAGACAAACGTCACTACGCTCACGTCGACTGCCCAGGTCACGCTGACTACGTTAAAAACATGATCACCGGTGCTGCGCAGATGGACGGAGCTATTCTCGTCGTTGCTGCAACTGACGGTGCGATGCCTCAAACAAAAGAACATATCTTGCTCGCTCGCCAAGTCGGTGTTCCTGCGATCGTCGTGTTCCTCAACAAGATGGACATGATCGGCAAAGGCGACGAAGAACTGGTTGACCTCGTTGAAATGGAATTGATCGAGCTCCTTGAGTCAAAAGGATACAAAGACGTCCCCATTATCCGCGGTTCTGCTCTCAAAGCTCTTGAAGGCGATGCAGAATATACAAAAGCGATCCTCACGCTCATGGATAAGGTGGATGAACATATCCCAACTCCAGCACGTGAAACGGATAAGCCGTTCCTCATGCCAATTGAAGACGTATTCTCCATCTCTGGCCGTGGAACTGTAGCAACAGGACGTTGTGAGCGCGGTATTGTAAAAGTTAACGACAAACTCCAACTCGTCGGTCTCCGAGATACTCGCGACACCGTTGTGACTGGAATTGAAATGTTCAACAAGATCCTCGATGAAGGCCGTGCCGGTGAAAACGTCGGTATTCTCCTCCGTGGTCTTGAGAAGAACGATATCGAGCGCGGAATGGTTCTCGCTGCTCCTGGAACTTGCAAGCCTCACAAGAAATTCAAAGGCGCTGTTTACGTTCTGACTAAAGAAGAAGGTGGTCGTCATAAGCCGTTCTTCAGTAAATACCGTCCTCAGTTCTACTTCCGTACAACGGACGTAACTGGTGAAGTGACGCTTCCAGAAGGAACAGAGATGGTGATGCCAGGTGATAACGTAGAAATCACCGCTGAGCTCATCGTTCCTATTGCGATGGAAGAAGGAATGCGCTTTGCGATCCGTGAAGGCGGACGTACAATTGGTGCGGGAACAGTCAGTAAGATTCTCGACTAAGAAAGCTTTCAGAGAGGACTGCCTGTGCAGTCCTCTTGAAGGGGTGTGTAGCTCAGTTGGTAGAGCAGCGGTCTCCAAAGCCGCTGGTCGGGGGTTCGAGTCCCTCCGCACTCGATAGAGGTAGTTGCAAAACTACCAGGCCCAGAAAAATCGATGATTTTGGGTCAATTTATCGCCCTACCGCGGGGCACATACTCAGGGGAGTAGGGCACCGCGGTAGGGCGATAAAATGGCTCAAAAGGGCGATTTTGGTGGGTCGGGGAGTTTTACAACTGCCTCGGTAATAAAATAAGGCCTGGGATCAGGTCGAAGAAAGGTAGTGATGGGAGTACAGGTGGAGCAGCTATCGTCTCAGCCAGAGACTAAGCAGGTCCAAGGTAAAAGTGGGACAGGCTACATCAATGAGCTCAAAGCTGAGCTCAAGAAGGTAACCTGGACGACGAAAGAAGAGCTGATTTTTTTCACGAAGATCGTCGTTGGATCTACTTTTGCTCTAGGTATAGGAATTTACGCTGTCGATCTTTTGATTAAAGGCGTTTTAAACGGTTTTGGTGCCCTCATCCACCTCATTTTTGGGTAAAACATGCATAAGTGGTACGTAGTACAGTGTATTTCAAGTCAGGAAAAGAGAGTGAAGAAAGCTCTCGAAGAGAATCGTGAATCCAAAGGGATGGCCGAGCTCGTTTCTGAAGTTTTAGTTCCCACGGAGAATGTCTCGGAAGTTAAACGCGGGCAGCAACGTGTGAGCGAAAAGAGAATGTGGCCTGGCTACATCTTAGTGAAGATGGAGCTGACCGATGATGCTTGGATGTATGTCAAAAATACGAACGGCGTTATCGATTTTCTCGGCGGAGAAAAACCGCTTCCGTTGCCACAGAGTGAAATCGACACGATCCTATCTGACATAGAATCGAAGAAACAAGGCGTTGTTCATAAGCACAACATCCAAAGCGGCGACAAAGTCAAAATTAACGATGGTGTATTTGTTAACTTTATCGGAACTGTCCAAGAAGTCTTCCACGAGAAAGGCCGCCTGAGCGTATTAGTCTCCATTTTCGGCCGCGAGACACGTGTAGACGATCTAGAGTTCTGGCAAGTCGAGCTTGTTCCACAAGAAGTAGAAACTTAAATTAAAGAGTAAACCATGGCAAAAAAAATAGTAAAAACGATTAAGTTGCAAATTCCTGCGGGAAAAGCTAACCCTGCGCCTCCGATTGGTCCTGCCCTCGGTGCTGCCCAGGTGAACATCATGGCTTTCTGCAAAGAGTTCAACGCAAAAACACAGAGCCAAGCAGGGGACATACTCCCTGTTGTGATCTCTGTTTTTTCTGACAAGTCGTTCACGTTTATCACGAAGAACCCACCTGTGTCCCGCATGATTTTAAAAGAGCTGGGACTCGAATCAGGTTCTAAAGTGCCTAACCGCGACAAAGTCGGAAAATTGAAAAAATCCCAAGTCAAGAAACTCGCTGATCAAAAGAGAGCCGACATGCGCGTGCGCTCCGATGAAGCTGCGATGAGACTTGTAGAAGGAACCGCACGCTCTATGGGTGTGGATATTATAGAAGGATAATTATGAAAAGTAAACGCTCTCGGGAGATAGCTAAGCTTGTTGATACACAAAAAGTGTATAAACTCGAAGAAGCTATCACTATTTTGCAAAAATGTCCGCCGGTCAAGTTTGACCAGTCGGTGGATGTGGCGCTGAAAACTGGCATCGATCTCCAGAAATCAGACCAGCAAGTGCGTGGCACTGTCTCATTACCGAATGGGACAGGCAAAAAGTCAGTGATTGTCGTTTTTGCCAAAGGCGACAAGGTAAAAGAGGCCCTCGAGGCCGGAGCTGACTTTGCTGGAACGGAAGAACTCTTTGAAAAAGTCAAAGGGGGCTGGACAGATTTTGATGCCGTCATCTCTACGCCTGAAATGATGCGTGATGTCGGTAAACTCGGAAAAGTTTTAGGACCAAGAGGCCTGATGCCTACTCCTAAAGCTGGAACTGTCACCAACGATATCGCGACTGCAGTCCGTGAAATTAAAGCCGGACGAATCGAATTCAAGAACGACAAGCACGGAGTCGTTAGCAACGCCGTTGGGAAGCTCTCTTTTTCTCCACAAAAACTGGCAGAAAATATTAGAACCTTCGTCGCTGCTGTTAGCAAGGCTAAGCCTTCTGGTACGAAAGGGCACTACATGGTTTCTTTGGCTCTTTCCTCAACCATGGGTCCTGGCTTGCAAGTCGACATGAGTGGAATGACGGTGGAGGCATAACATGAGACCGGAAAAACAACTTCTACTCGACGACATTAAAGGAAAGATCAGTCACGCTAAAGGGTTCGTACTGACCCGTTATAGCAAGATGGATCCTAACTTAGCTTCGCAATTTCGCACAGCCCTGCACCAAACGGGCGGCGATTTCGAGGTTATCCGTAAAAGGATTCTATTAAAAGCAGCTGTTGCAGCTGGAGTACAAATTGACCGCGCGCTATTGGAAGGTCATATCGGCGTTATTTTCGCTGATGAGGACTTATTCCAAACTACCAAGACCGTCTTCAAGTTCAAATCAGAAAATGAAGAGGTTTTAGACATCATCGGTGGCCGCTTTGAAGGCAAACTCTATACTGCTAAAGATATGGAAGCCATCTCAAAACTGCCGTCCAAGCAAGAAATGCAAGCACAGTTCCTGGGACTTCTCGAAGCTGTTCCTTCAGAGCTGCTTGCAGTCATCGATGCATTGTTAACCAGCGTCGGCTCGTGTTTAGATAACAAAAACAAAACATAAAGAAAGAGGTATTACCGTGAGCAAAACATTAGAACAAATCGTTGATGACTTGAGCGCCCTTAGCGTTCTCGACATGTCCAAATTGAAGACTTTACTCGAAGACAAGTGGGGCGTTAAAGCCGCTGCTGCAGCTCCTATGATGATGGCTGCACCTGCTGCCGCAGCTCCTGCTGCTGCTGAAGCAACAGAGTTCCAAGTTACTTTGGAAAAAGCTCCAGATGACAAGAAGATCGGCGTCATTAAAGCCGTTCGAGAAATCACAGGACTTGGATTGAAAGAAGCGAAAGACATCGTGGACGGAGCTCCTAAAGTCTTGAAGCCTTCTTGCAACAAAGCTGAAGCGGATGAGATCGTTAAGAAGGTCACAGCTGCCGGCGGCCAAGCGACTGTAAAAGGTCTTTAAGGTTTAAAGCCAGTTTAAGGTCAAAGCAGAAGTCCTCAAGTGGACTTCTGCTCTTTGTATTCTTAAGTAAAGTCATTATGGTTAATGGTTTTACTTAACGATTACAAGGAGCTAAAGGCAATGCTCAAGCAAGCACCCGAACGGATCAGTTTTCGAGAGAAAGAAGAGATCATAGATCTTCCGAACCTCATTGAAATTCAATTGAAGTCGTATCGTGAATTTTTGCAGCTGGACGTTTTGCCCCATGAGCGGCTAAACGTTGGACTGCAAGAGGTTTTCAGCGAGATTTTTCCTATTAAGTCTTATGACGACAAAGTCATACTTGAATATCTCTCCTATAGCCTAGGAGTTCCAAAGTACACCCCTGAAGAGTGCATCCGCCGCGGAATTACCTTCAACGTCACCCTCAAAGTGAAGTTCCGTTTAACGGACGAAACAGGGATTAAAGAAGAAGAAGTCTACATGGGAACAATCCCTGTGATGACTGAAAAAGGAACCTTTGTTGTGAACGGCGCTGAGCGCGTGATTGTTTCTCAGCTCCACCGGTCGCCGGGGATCTCTTTCGAACAAGAACGCCATCCTAAAGGGATCGTTCTTTATTCTTTCCGCATTATTCCTTATAGAGGTAGCTGGCTGGAAGCCAGCTTTGATACAAGTGACATGATCTATGTCTACGTCGACAGAAAAAAACGCCGCCGCAAGATCTTGGCAACTTCGTTTATCCGTACCCTTGGATATTCGACAGATGCTGATATCCTCGAAGAGTTCTTCTCAACGCAGCGCGTCAAGATTAAGTCTGAAAAAGACTTTACTAAGCTTGTGGGTAAGATCTTAGCAGAAGACGTCGTCGATGCAGACAACGGCACGATCTTTGGAAAAGCCGCTGAAAAACTCACCACCGCCATGCTTAAACGTATGGTCGATGCTGGAGTGTCAGCGATCAAGATTGCCGAAGATGCTGACGAGACTTCTCCGATCATCAAAATGCTTGCAAAAGATCCGACAGATTCGTACGAGTCTGCGTTAAAAGATTTCTACCGCAAAATCCGTCCAGGCGAGCCAGCAACACTGTCAAATGCCCGTTCGACGATGATGCGCCTTTTCTTTGATCCGAAACGATACAACCTCGGAAGAGTCGGCCGTTATAAGCTGAACCGTAAATTGTCGTTCTCGATTGCAGACGATGTGCTCGATAATGTCACGCTCCGTAAGGAAGACGTCATCGGCGCTTTAAAATACCTCATTAAACTAAAAAAAGGCGAAAGCGATGCAGCGATCGATGATATCGATCACCTCGGCAACCGTCGGGTAAGATCTGTTGGCGAACTCGTACAAAACCAATGCCGTATCGGTTTGGCTCGTATGGAGAAGATCATCAAAGAAAGAATCAACTTGTTTGACTTCTCTGCTGATACGCTAACTCCTGGAAAAGTGATCTCTGCGAAAGGTCTTGCAGGAGTCTTGAAAGACTTCTTTGGCCGTTCCCAGCTGTCTCAGTTCATGGATCAAACAAACCCTGTCGCAGAGCTGACGCATAAACGACGTCTTTCATCTCTCGGGCCTGGCGGTTTAAACCGCGAGCGCGCCGGATTTGAAGTCCGCGACGTTCATCCAAGCCATTACGGCCGTATCTGTCCGATCGAAACTCCTGAAGGTCCGAACATCGGTTTGATCACATCTCTGGCTACCTTTGCCAAGATCAACGAGCTCGGCTTCATTGAGACACCTTACCGTATCGTTAGAGACGGTGTTGTCACAGACGAGATCGAGTACATGACAGCCGACCAAGAAGAAAACTGCACGATTGCTCAGGCGTCTGCACCGCTCGATGAGTTCAACATGTTTGTTGAGCCAACCTGCTGGGCGCGCCACAAAGGCGAGTCGGATAAAATTGAGACGAGCAAGATCACCCACATGGATGTTTCGTCCAAGCAGCTGGTGTCGATCGTCACAGGACTTATTCCGTTCTTAGAGCACGATGACGCCAACCGTGCTTTGATGGGATCGAACATGCAACGCCAAGGCGTTCCTCTCTTAAGAACCGAAGCTCCGATTGTCGGAACAGGTCTTGAGAGACGTACTGCAAAAGACTCCGGCGCTGTTGTGATCGCAGAAGAAGATGGAACAGTTGAGCAAGTCGACGGATTTAAAATCGTCGTTGCTGCTAAATCGAACCCTCTGAACAAGAGAACTTATACCCTTAAGAAGTTCATGCGCTCCAATGCAGGAACGTGCTTGAACCAAACTCCGATGTGTACCGTCGGTGATAAAGTTAAAGCAGGGGACATCATTGCTGACGGCTCTTCTACAGATAAAGGGGAAGTCGCTCTTGGTAAAAACGTTCTCGTGGCGTTCATGCCATGGTGCGGATACAACTACGAAGATGCGATTATCATCTCTGAAAAACTGCTCCGTGAAGACACCTATACTTCGATCTACCTCGAAGAGTTTGAGCTCACAGCACGTGACACCAAGCTCGGAAAGGAAGAGATCACACGGGATATTCCAAACGTTTCTGAAGAAGCCTTAGCTAACCTTGGCGAAGATGGCATTATCCGCATCGGCGCAGAAGTTAAGCCTGGCGATATCTTAGTCGGTAAAATCACTCCGAAATCTGAAACTGAACTTGCTCCTGAAGAAAGACTCCTTAGAGCGATCTTCGGTGAAAAAGCTGCAGATGTTAAAGACGCTTCTTTAACAGCGCCTCCGGGAACCGAAGGTGTTGTCATGGACGTTAAAGTCTTCAGCAGACGCGACCGTCTCTCAAAAACTGATGACGAGCTCGTGGAAGAAGCAAGCCGTATTAAAGATATCCATCAAGAATACAAGAATAAAGAAGGCGAGCTCGTGATGGAGCTGCATGAAAAACTCGGTGCGCTCCTCCTTGGAGAGAAAGCTCCCGGTCCTATTATGCATCGCAAATCTGGTGATATCCTCATCAAAGAAGGCGATACCATTACGCAAGATATGCTCGAGACTCTCGAGTCAGAAAAAGCAGAAGATCTCCTCCTGTCTGATCATGAAGTTTATGCGACTTTAAAGCAGATCCTTCGCGACTACGATCTCGCGATGGAGACGCTCCAGACGCAATACAAAACTGAAATTGAGCACATGAAGAAAGGGGATACAGAACTCGATCCCGGCGTTATCCGCCAAGTCAAAGTCTATGTCGCAACTAAGCGTAAGCTGCAAGTGGGCGATAAGATGGCAGGCCGCCACGGTAACAAAGGCGTTGTCTCTAAGATCGTTCCTGAAGGCGATATGCCTTACTTGAATGATGGGACAGCGATCGAGATCATCTTGAACCCTCTTGGCGTGCCTTCCCGTATGAACATGGGACAGCTCCTCGAAACACACCTCGGTTATGCCGCTAGAAAAGCCGGCATCTATGTGAAAACACCGGTGTTCGAAGGATTCCCAGAGTCTCGTATTTGGGAGATGATGAAGAACGTTGGCCTTCCAGAAGATGGAAAGAGCTGGCTCTATGATGGACGCAGCGGTGAGCGTTTTGACAACCGCGTCGTCGTCGGCTACATCTACATGCTAAAATTAAGCCACTTGGTGGCAGATAAGATCCACGCCCGTGCGATCGGACCTTACTCACTTGTGACCCAGCAGCCTCTTGGCGGTAAGGCACAAATGGGTGGTCAGCGCTTCGGGGAGATGGAAGTATGGGCGCTCGAAGCTTATGGAGCTGCCCACCTCCTCCAAGAGATGCTCACTGTTAAATCAGACGATGTCACAGGACGTACCCGCATTTACGAATCGATTGTAAAAGGGGATAACGTTCTGACAGCAGGCACACCAGAATCATTCAACGTGCTTGTTAAAGAAATGCAAGGTCTATGCTTAGATGTGCGCCCAGAACGCGCAACTCAAGAATAAGGGGAGAAAAAGGAATGGAAGGTTTTCAAGAATCGCAATTTGATAAACTGACGATCAAAATTGCCTCGGAAGATGTCATCCGCAACGAATGGTCGCGCGGTGAAATCAAAAAACCCGAGACGATCAACTATCGTACCTTTAAACCCGAAAAAGGTGGTCTTTTCTGTGAAAAGATCTTCGGACCAACACGCGACTGGGAATGCGCATGCGGAAAATACAAAAAGATCAAACACAAAGGAATCGTTTGCGACCGTTGCGGCGTAGAAGTCACTCTTTCTAAAGTCCGTCGTGAAAGAATGGCCCATATTGATCTGGCTGTTCCCGTCGTCCATATTTGGTTCTTCAAAACAATGCCTTCTCGTATTGGTAACATCCTCGGCATGTCGACTAACGACCTCGAGCGAGTGATCTACTACGAAGACTTCGTTGTGATCGATTCAGGACGTACAACTCTCGAAAGAAAGCAGCTTCTCAATGACAACGAGCTGCGCGAAGCCCAAGAGAAATGGGGTCCGGATAGTTTCGTTGCCCGTATGGGTGGCGACGCCATTCGCGAGCTTCTTGAAAAAGAAGACCTCTCAGCGCTTGTCGTTGATCTGAAAGATAAACTGCGTAAGACGAAGTCTCAGCAAGCGCGGATGAAGCTAGCAAAACGTCTGAAGATCATCGAAGGTTTTGTCTCGTCTCCGAACAAAGCCGACTGGATGGTCATGTCATGCGTTCCGGTCATCCCGCCAGAACTTAGACCTCTCGTTCCACTCGATGGCGGCCGCTTTGCGACATCAGATCTTAACGATCTTTATCGCCGCGTCATCAACCGTAATAACCGTCTTAAAGCGATTTTAAAACTCAAGACACCTGATGTCATCATCCGAAATGAAAAACGGATGCTGCAGGAAGCTGTCGATGCTCTCTTTGACAACGGCCGCCACGGCCATCCTGTCATGGGCGCCGGCAACCGTCCTCTGAAGTCGCTCTCTGAGATGTTGAAAGGAAAGCAAGGACGCTTCCGTCAAAACCTTCTTGGTAAACGCGTCGACTATTCCGGCCGTTCCGTGATCGTCGTCGGCCCTGAGCTCAGATTCAATCAGTGCGGTCTCCCAAAACAAATGGCCCTTGAGCTTTTCGAGCCTTTCATTGTGAAACGCCTCAAAGACCTCGGCTATGTCTATACGATCCGCTCTGCGAAGAAAATGATCCAGCGGCAAGCTCCAGAAGTATGGGATGTTCTCGATGAGATCATCAAAGGCCACCCCGTTCTTCTAAACCGTGCTCCAACTCTTCACAGACTCGGTATCCAAGCTTTCGAGCCTACCCTGATTGAGGGTAAAGCGATCCGGATCCATCCGCTCGTTTGTACCGCCTTCAACGCCGACTTTGACGGTGACCAAATGGCCGTCCACGTTCCGCTCTCGGTAGAAGCTCAAATTGAAGCTAAAACCCTCATGATGGCGCCGGATAATATCTTCCTGCCATCGTCTGGTAAACCGGTTACCGTTCCATCTCAGGACATGATCTTGGGCCTGTACTACGTCATGCACGATCCTCTGTACAACCCAGAAGATCACGGCAAGAAGATGAAAATCTTTGGAAACAAAGAAGAAGTCTTAATGGCTCTTCATTCCGGAGGAAGCTATAACTCATTTGAACATGCGTATTCGAAAGAAAAAGCAGATGGCCGCCGCGACGAACTCGGACGTGGAATCCATATCCATGAGAAGATCAAACTGCGACTCGACACCGGGATCATCGAAACAACCCCGGGCCGCGTCGTTTTCAACACGATCGTTCCTAAAGAACTCGGCTTCCAAAACTATTCTCTCCGTAAGAAGAAACTCTCGGAGCTGATCTTGGAAACTTACAAACGCGTTGGCTTAGAGGCCACCGTGAAATTCTTAGACAACTTGAAAAATCTCGGATTTGCTGAAGCGACGAAAGCCGCTCTCTCCATGGGCGTTAAAGACGTCCGGATCCCCGATGATAAAGCAAAAGTTCTCGAGAAAGCCTATGTCCGTATCGAAGTCGTTCGCAAGCAGTACGAAGATGGTATCATCACCGACGGCGAGCGTAAGTCTAAGATCATTAGTATCTGGACAGAAGTCACAGACTCTCTTTCTGAAGAACTCTTTAAACTGATCAGCCATCCGCAAGACCACGTGCTTAACCCACTCTACCTAATGATGGATTCGGGAGCTCGCGGTAACAAGTCCCAGGTTAAACAGCTTGGAGCTCTCCGCGGTCTGATGGCAAAACCATCCGGCGAGATTATTGAATCACCTATTACCGCTAACTTCCGTGAAGGACTATCGGTTCTGGAATACTTCATCTCGTCTCACGGTGCTCGTAAAGGTCTTGCTGATACGGCTCTTAAAACTGCCGACTCTGGTTATTTGACACGCCGTCTCGTTGACGTCTCCCAAGACGTGATCGTTTCTGAAGCTGACTGCGGTACCCTCAACGGGATTGAAGTCAGTGCGATCAAGCAAGGCCAGGAAGAACTCCTGCCGCTGCGCGATCGTATTTTTGGACGCGCTACGTGCGACGACATCTATCAGCCTGGTGATCAAACGAAACTCCTTGCGAAATCCGGAGATTTCGTTTCGATCAGACAAGCGGAACTCATTGACGATGCCGGTATCGACACCGTCAAGATCCGCTCACCGCTCACATGCGAATCAAAACGCGGCATTTGCGTAAAATGCTACGGTATGAACCTCGCTAACGGTACTTTAGTGGGCCTTGGAGAAGCTGTCGGTATTATCGCAGCTCAGTCGATCGGTGAACCTGGAACGCAGCTCACGATGAGAACCTTCCACTTGGGTGGTATTGCTTCCGCTGCGCTCAGCCCGGAACTCGTCACAGAATTCGAAGGTGTCCTCGTTTACGAGAACATTCGTACGGTTCAAAACGAAGAAGGCGCATTCGTTGCCCTCAACAAAAACGGCCTTCTCCACATCCTCCGCGATGAAGGAAGACCGCTTGATGAGTGCAAAAAACTCCTCGCGACAAAATCGATCGAGCCGCTCCAAACATTCAACATCGAGCTGGGAACCCATATTCTCCTCGCTGATGGATCTAAAGTTAAAAAAAGGACTAAGATTGCAGTTTGGGAACAACACAACATCCCGATCATTTGCGAACGCCCTGGCTATGTCAAATACGAAGACCTCGTGGAAGGGATTTCTACCCAGCGCGAAGTCAATAAGCAAACAGGCCAGACTGAACTGATCGTTAAACAACACCGTGGAGAACTCCACCCGCAGATCATGATCTACTCTGACAAAGACTTTGAAGAGTTGATCGGTACCTATGCGGTTCCATCTGGAGCCTTCATTTCAGTTCAAGAAAAACAATTTGTCGCTGCTGGAACGCTTCTAGCGCGTCTTCCTCGCGGTGCGATCAAGACGAAGGACATCACCGGCGGTCTTCCTCGTGTGGCTGAGCTCTTTGAAGCTCGCCGTCCGAAAGATGCCGCTGAGATTGCGAAAATCGACGGTATCGTTGACTTCCGCGGCGTTCAGAAGAACAAACGCATTGTCGTTGTCCGCGACGATGAATCCGGTATGGAAGAAGAACACCTGATTCCTTTGACAAAACACTTAATCGTCCAAAAAGGCGACTTGGTGCTCAAAGGTCAGCAGCTCACCGACGGCCTCGTGGTTCCTCAAGAGATCCTCGAAGTCTGCGGCGTCCGCGAACTCCAACGGTATCTCGTGAACCAAGTCCAAGAAGTCTATCGCCTCCAAGGTGTCGACATCAACGACAAGCACATCGAGATCATCGTTCGTCAGATGCTCCAGAAAGTTCGTATCACCGACACCGGCGATACCATCTTCCTGTACGGCGAAGACATCGACCGCAAGCATTTCCACAATCAGAACCGCAAGGTGATCGATGAGGGCGGCAAGCCTGCTCAAGCGACACCCGTGCTCCTTGGAATTACCAAAGCGTCCTTGACAACAGACTCCTTTGTCTCAGCCGCTTCGTTCCAAGAGACCACACGCGTTCTGACTGACGCTGCATCTGAAGGCAAAACCGACTACCTCCTCGACTTCAAGTCGAACCTGATCATGGGACACATGATCCCTGGAGGAACCGGCTTCTTAGAATTCAATACACGTATCAAAAAATACCTAGATGAAAGCGAAGAAGACGTTTTAGCCTTTGCCTTCCAAGACTAAATCTTGTTAGAGATCACATAAAAAGAGATGCTGGATTGCTCCAGCATCTTTTTTTTTTCTTAATTTTTAGTATTTTGAAACGAAGAGATTATTGGCGAACTTGCCTTCGATGGTAGGGCTGCCATTGGCAAAGGTTAATTTGCCATAGCCTTGGAATTTGCCGTCTTCGAACCCTCCTTCATAAATGTCCCCAGCTTCTGATGTAAGAGTTCCATAGCCGTGCCGGTTGCCATTTTTGTATTCTCCAGTATAGCTGCCGCCTTGATCATGATAGTAGAGAGTTCCTTGACCTTGCCTTATGCCTCTCACGTAGTTTCCCATGAAAATATCTCGATTGAAATATTTGAAAATTCCAAATCCATCGAATAGGCCATTTTTGAACTCCCCCTCATATACACCTTCGCCAGGGATAGTAAGAGTTCCTCTCCCATGGTATTTTCCTTCTTGAAATTGCCCCACATACCTAATGCCGGTGTTGTAAACGAG
>JABDFE010000025.1 GCA_013286675.1 Chlamydiota bacterium | reverse complement strand
TGGAGAGCGGTTCCAATCATAAAGGGACTTTAGGATTTCTTCATTCATTTGGAGCCTTCCGATATACTGCAATATATCATTTTTTCATGTTTTGATATAGTGTAATATAGCATTTATGTTAGCGTTTTTTAGAAATGTCCGCTTTGCGACAAATAGAAATGTCCTCTCCTGGTAATTAAAAAATTTATTACCAAGGAGGTAATAAATGGAGAGGATTATTCCAATGAGTACCGAAGAAATAAAGCGAACAGGCGTATTCTCAAAGCTTAAAGCAAAGATCCTAACACAGCAGCAAGCTGCCGAGGATCTGGGCCTTACAGCAAGACAAATCAGAAGACTATTCAAAGAATATAAAAAGCACGGAGCAATAGCCCTCGTTTCGAAGAAACGAGGGCGTCCTGGTAACCACCAGCTACCCAGTGGTGTTAAGGAGCTTGTTCTAGCCATTATTCAAAGAAAATACCCCGATTTTGGACCGACTTTAGCCCATGAAAAGATTGTGGAAATGCACAATATTAAAATATCAGTTGGGTCTGTTCGCGGCTTGATGATTAAAAATAACCTGTGGGTCGACAAAAAGATCAAAAGAAGACGCATATACCAACTCCGAGAGAGAAGAAGCAGAGAAGGAGAACTCGTTCAGACGGACGGATCACCTCACGATTGGTTTGAGGGCCGTGGCCCAAAATGTACTCTTTTACACGGCGTGGATGATGCAACCGGCAAAATCAAGGCTGCTATTTTTGCTCCTACTGAGACCATATGGGGTTACTTTGACCTCATGCGAATATATCTAAAAATTCATGGGAAACCCATAGCACTCTACAATGACAAACACGCTGTTTTTAAAGTCAATAGATCAGAAGCGTTAAGCGGAGATGGCCTGACTCAATTTGGTAGAGCCATACAAGAGCTTGGGATCAAGATGGTTTTTGCAAATTCACCTCAAGCAAAAGGGCGCATTGAGAGGAGCAATCGGACTCTCCAAGATCGATTGGTAAAAGAGCTAAGGCTTAATAAGATTTCAACGATCGAAGAAGCCAACGCCTACCTACCTACGTTCATAGAAGAGTATAACCGCCGGTTTGCAGTTGTTCCAAAGGATCCAACCAACGCGCACAAACCTCTGGGAGAAAACCTTGATCTGATTTTTACCATAAGAGAATTTCGGCATCTATCGAAAAATTTAACCTTCCAATACAACAATGTTCTCTATCAGATCCAAACTGAAAGAGAGACTTACGCCCTTCGAAAAGCTAAAGTCTCAATACGAGAGAAAAAAGATGGCACCATTGAGGTTTTGTATAAAAACAAGCCGCTTGCTTTTAAGGCCTATTATTCCCAGCAAAAACAAGGAGAAGTTATCGACTCTAAAAACCTCAACGATCTCATAGATAATCTGCAAAAAAGACAGCAGCAACAACAAAGCTATAAACCCCCAAATAATCATCCCTGGAAACGAGGAGCTCGGAAATGGATCTTTGGAGGAGTGGCTTAAGAACTAATCCAGTAAAGCTTGTCGGGGGACTGCCGTCCCCCAGCTCCCCCTGCTTCCGTCCTCGGCATCGGGCTAAAGCCCGATACCTCAGTTGGACCTTGTAGACTTTATCTTTGGTTTCTTTTTGAGGGGGAAACCCCCTCAAACTCCCCAAGAACTTTTAAAGTTTGGGCGGTTATTAAAAACCATGTTAAACTGGGGTGTGTTCAACAAGTAATGTTGATGTGTTTTTGAAATGAAAAGCGGACATTTCTAAAAAACGCAAAGATAGGACATTTCTATTTGACGCTAACAGTGTAATATAGCATTTATATAAATGCCTGATATACAAGTAGTTAAATGGGTGTGTTAAGCGCTGACAGTTGAACTTTTCCGTTTTTCATAGAAAAAGAGGGTCGGTAAAATCAGTACGGTCATCCCTAAGACGATCGCAGAAAGGGGATAGATCGTGGCATTGTAGATCGCACCTGAGAATCCCACAACGACAGCAGCGATTAATAAGCGGGCGCTGGTCAGAAGACTTGCAGTGATTCCTTTGATGTCAGGGAGGATCTCCATGCTTTCAGGGAAGTAGAGTCCGATCAGCCAGTTGGCTCCGAAAGCATAAATCACCATTCCAAGGGTCAGGAAATAAGGGTCGCGGGGAGTTAGGATGGTTGCTAAGACAAGAATCAAAGCTCCTCCGACAGAGGAGAAGATCCCGGAGCGTTTAATTTTTGGGATTCCCCATTTTGCAATAGAGCGGTTAAGCGCTAGGCTTCCTATGACCCATCCGCCTAAAATTGCTCCTTGAATGAAAGGAAAGACGGCTTTGCTCATTCCGAGTTCAACGACGAAGAGAATCGAGGTTCCAGAAAGAAACGTGATATAGCCGGCAAACAGAAGACTTGTCACGGCAGTCAGCTGCCAAAATGGTAGGCTGGTAAAAGCTCGTTTAAAATCTTTCAAAATAGTCTTTATGCGCATCGGTACTCTGTTTTCAACAGGAAGCGTTTCTTTGAAGAAAAAGAGGCAGACGACAAAGCTCAAGAGAACAAAGAGAACAATCGCTAAGAAATTCGATCTGAATCCGAAGGCATTATTGAGATAGCCTCCGAGCATTGGGGCAGCAGCCATAATTAAGGGAACGATGGTATTGAGATTGTTCGTCGCAGCAATCGCTCGTTCTTTTTGGAATGAATCAAAAATAATTGCTGTTCCCAATGTGAAGCAGCCTCCACTTCCCAATCCTTGTAAGATCCGACCTAAGAGCATTTGATCGAGGTTTTGAGAAAATAGGGCGACAATGCTTCCGATGAGAAACATTCCTAGCGCGGCCATCAGCGGTTTTTTCCGGCCATAAGCATCTGAAAGAGGCCCATACAGGGGCCCAGAGACGCAGATGCCGACAAAGTTCCAGGTCAAAAGACCTTGAATGGCGCTTTCAGAAACTGAAAACCACGCCATCATGTCGGGGAAAGCGGGCAAATAGATATCGGTTTCAATGCAAGCTGCAATGAACACAACAATGATCAGAAACAGATATTTGATTTCAGTTCTTCGATTCATGGCCATAGTAGAGGCTGATCATTACCCACATCTTCCGTTTCTATAGGGGACTGCGGCTTTGCCATTATGGATCCTCTGTCTCACCCATAGCTGCTTTCAGCTATGGGTTTCATCATTCGGACCGCCCAGATTTCCATCTGGGCTTCCATCTGGCTTTGCCTCGCCTCCCTCTAGAAACGGAACTTGTGGGTAATGATCAGCCATAGAGGATACCCGAGATTAGAAAATATTGTAAGATTATAATTTTATTTTGAAACATGTAGCATTCCTTGATGGTAAACGCTCTTCTTGTTATTAGCAGAGATAATAGGGGTATTTTGTATGGTCAGGTCTGTATTTTGGCTCAGCTCGTTATTTGCTTTAACGCTCTGCAGTGTTAATGCAGATGATTTCACACGCTCTAGAAGTGATAAATGTTGTGTAGAACAAACTCCCCTTCCTATGAGGGCTTCGGTGCGGTATACCAGCCCCTTCGGGATCGGATATAAACAAGGATACTCGACATTAGAAGGCTTTTTTTCACAAATCTATCAAGAATGGATCCCATTTTTAGACTTACGCGGCCATGTGTTCGATAACGGAAAACTCGCTTGTAATGCAGGGATCGGAGCACGGTATTTAGAAGGGTCTCGTGTCTGGGGATTTAACGCCTTTTACGATTACCGCAATACGACCCGTCAGCACTATAATCAGGCAGTTTTTGGGTTAGAAATGCTCGGAAAAATATGGGATGTCCGTCTCAATAGCTATTTCCCTGTAGGAGACACGACAAGCCACCTTCGCCATGTCCAATTTGACGAATTTAAAGATCATTATATGTATCTCCGCAGCGTTAGAGATTTTGCCTTGAAGGGAGGAAATCTTGAAGTTGGGCTGCATGTCGATCATTACAGGGCGACTCCATTATATTTTGCTGCAGGACCCTACTATTTGACGGGGAAAGGCGCCTCGACATGGGGCGGCCAGTTCAGAGCTGCCCTCGAACTGTTTCATCGGCATGTCCGCTTAGAAGGCAACACTTCCTATGACCATTTTTTTAAATGGAAAGGACAAGGGCAGATCAGTTTTAACTATTTCTTCGGAGGAAAGAAAGAGATTCGAGAGCAAACCTCCTGCTGCTCTCACGAAAAAACCATGTATACAAGGGCTCTGCAGAGGGTTGACCGCATGGAGATCATTCCTGTTGGCAAGCAACATCTCCGTTCAAAAGCAATCAATCCATCAACCGGTAGCCCGTACTATTTTGTATTCGTCAATAACACGAGCCATTCCCTAGGCACTTATGAGAGTCCATACCCCTCTCTTGTTCTCGCTCAAAATAATTCCGCTCCAGGTCAAATCATCTATGTTTTTCCAGGAGACGGCACCTCGACCAATATGGATGCGGGCATTGTGCTGCAAGATTCTCAAATGTTTTTGGGAGCCTCTACAGCTCATCTCTTCTCGACAACATGGGGCACGGTCTCTACACCCATGCTTGCTTCAGCTTTGCCGGTCGTGACTAGTACGACAGCGGCCCCTGTCATTGAGTTGTCTAATAACAATCTTGTCTCTGGTTTCTATATCGAAAACAACACCAGCAATGGAATATTCGGAAGCGGGATTACCAACTTCACTGGTACGCAAAATACCATTATCGGAGGCAATCAAAGCTTTGAAGGGATCCTACTTGCAAATGCCTCAGGGCAGATGGTGTTAAATGATAATCTTTTCGTGCAAACCGATTCAGGGAGTGCGATGAATTATGCCGTGCATATTCAGTTAGCAAGCACGCAATTTTCGGCAAATTTTGCAAATAACACGTTTTACTGCAATCCAAGCTTTGGCGTTACTGGCATATTTGCCGATTTAAGCGGCAGCGGATCGATGAATAATCTGACCATTTTTAATAACACTTTCACCAATAGCAATGCTACGGGTAATGCTATTCAAGCCTCGCTGGCCGGCAGCGGCTCAATTAACAATATAACTGTCTTAAACTGCACCGCTAATAATTGGACTAACGGTGTCGAAGTCGATTTGACGAGCACGGGCTCGATTTCAAATCTGACTGTTTCAGCTAGCAGCTTGGGCAACATTGTCAATACAGGCAGTAGCGGGACCGGTATCTTTGCGAATATGACAGGCAGTGGCTCCATTACAAATTTGACCGTTTTAGACAGTGATCTGAGCCATAATTACAATGGATATGGCATCAACGCAAGTCTGACAGGTTCTGGCTCGATCACCAATCTCTTCGTCTTTAATAGTAACATCAGCAATCTAATCAATAGCTACGGCATATACGCAAATCTAGAGAGTAGTGGCTCAATCACGAATTTGACCGTGATGGACAGCAACTTAAGCAATATTCTCAGCGGATTTGGTATTTTTGCAAATCTAGAAAGTACAGGCTCTATCACGAATTTTACAGTGTCCAATAGCAATTTAATCAATAATAACCAAAGTTATAGCCTACTGTTTTACCTGCCGAATGCCGGCTCGATTACAAATATCGCTATCTCTGACTCCATTTTTGAAAATAACTACAATGGGGGCTGTATACAGACCGATCTAGCAGGTACTGGTACGATCACGAATTTAACGTTATCGAATAGCAGCTTTAGCAATACCTCAAATTCTATCTATACGAACCTTTCCTCAAGCTCGATTGCGAATTTCGAGATCTCCAACTGCACCTTAAATAACAATGTAGGATTTGGGATCAGCACAAACTTGTCAGGGACCGGCTCTATTCCCAATTTCATAGTGTCAAATACCACCTTGAATAACAACCTAAATGGCATCGTCATGAACTTATCGGTTCCTGATTCAATCACAAATTTCACTGTTTCAAATTGCACCATCAACAACAATCAAAATAACGGAATTAGTTCAAACGGCTCGATTACGAATTTAACGATTTTAAGTACTACTTTTAACAACAATGGAAATACTCTGACGACTTCAGATCCGATCGATACAATTAATATCAGAGGATGCAGCTTTATGAACTCAGGCAGCGTCATTTTGGTAAGCAATGCGTTATCGGAGCTGAACGTATCAAATAATACGTTCACATCAAATTATAACAACGGCCTTAGTTTTACTGGCTCTGCGCTCACAGGCAGTATCACGGACAATACGTTTAATGTGAATACAGGCAGCAGCTTGCTGGTGTCTATCACTTCACCGAGTGTTTTGTCGATCACTGACAACACGTTTAACGGTATTTTATCGGCTGGCAATGGGTACGCTATAACAGTCAACAATAGTTCTAACCTTTGTTTAGATTTCACCCAAAACCAAGCTGCGCCCGTCAATCTAAATGCGGGTGCATTAACTCCCTATAACTTGATCAATACTGGGACGTTCAATTTGACGCCGGCATCGACGCAATCCAATAATATAGGGACGATCACTCAGACCGGCACATTTGGCAGCTGCTCTCAATGACCCTTCCAGGAGGTGACTTTGATGAGTTCTTTGGGGATCTCAAAGAGAAATCGGGAGGGGTTCATGTTGACGTCTTTGCCGTACCGTTTTCTCTGGCGGGCCATGGAGAGGATAAGATTTTTCTTGGCACGGGTCATGGCGACGTACATGAGACGACGCTCTTCTTCGAGGCCGCCTTCGGCTAGGCTTTTTTCATGCGGCATGATCTGATCTTCAAGGCCGACTAGGAAACAGACGGTAAATTCAAGGCCCTTTGCGCTGTGGAAGGTCATAAGGCTGACTTTATTGTCCCGGGTTTCATCACGGTGAGTAAATGACTGGTTATTTAACGCCAGGGTACCGAGAAATTCTTGCAGATCGGTAAAGTTTTTGGAGGTTTGAACAAAAGCTTCGACGTTTTCCATTTTATATTCGCGGGCTTTATCACTTTTAACTTCTTCTTCGATTGCTTTTTTGTAGTTGATGGTTTCTAAGAGCCAGCGAAGAGCCTCATCAAAAGGAGGGTGAGCAAACTTTTCACGTCCTTTTTCAATGATGGAGATGAAATGACGGATGCCTTTTAAAGCGCGGTCAGAAAGGCCATCGAGTTCATTAACTTCTTGGAGGGCTGTCCAGAGAGGGATCTTCTGATCCCGATTTTTTTGTGTCACTTTGTCGAGAGCCTGATCAGAGATTCCCCGGCGAGGAACGTTGATAATGCGTAAAATGGCTTCTTGGTCTAGGGGATTGACAATCACACGAAGATACGCAGCGAGATCTTTGATTTCAGCGCGTTCTGTAAACTCAGTTCCGCCGAAGGTCTCATAAGGAATGCCGCGGCGCCACTCGGTCTCTTTATCACCAGGTGCTTGCCAAGAAGCTTGCATGAGAGCAAGTTCTATTGGGCGGGCTAAGAGATTAGATCGATAGAGGACGGCCATCTCTTTCCAAGGGATTCTGTAATTTTTGTTATAGGCAATCATCCGGAGGACAACTGCAGCGGCTTCATCGAGATCGTTTGGAGCATTGAAAACTTCGACGAGATCGCCGGCTTCTTTAGAGCTCCATAGTTCTTTGACGTGCCGTATTTGGTTGTGGCGAATGACTTTATTAGCTGCGGCAAGGATTGTTGGAGTAGACCGGTAGTTTTGCTCGAGCTTGATGATGGTTTCCGATTCAAACTGAAGGATATTTTTGATTTCGGCTCCGCGCCATCCGTAGATCGATTGATCATCATCTCCCACAACGCAGAGGTTATTGTGAGAGGCGCTGAGGAGTTTAGCGAGGCGATATTGGATCGGATTGGTGTCTTGGTATTCATCGATCATGATGTAGCGGAAGCGGGTCTGGTATTTAGCCAAAATGTCAGGATGTTCTTCGAAAAGTTGGAGCGTTAAGCAGAGGAGATTGTCAAAATCGACAGCATTATAGGCTCGCATGACGGTTTGAAGCCGGCTGAAGAGCTGTTTGGACATGTTGTCGCCCGTCATTTCTTCAGGAGTTTGGGCCTTATTTTTGGCCAGCGAGATAGCCTCATAGGTGGGATCTAAGGAGGGGAGGTCGCCTTCAACCCCTAATTCTTCCCTGACCAAATGGTTTAAAAGACGGCGGACGTCCCGCTCATCATAGATGCTAAAGTCCCGGGTATAGCCAAGTTTATGGATCTCTTTTCGAAGAATCTGCATGCAAAAGCTATGAAAGGTGCAAAGAGTGACCTGTTTTGCCAGGGCTGGATCGATCATATCGGCGACCCGTTTGCGCATTTCAGCGGCGGCTTTATTAGTAAAGGTGAGGCCTAAAATCGAAGAGGGTGGTGTATTTAAATTTTTAATGAGATGGGCAATGCGATGGGTAAGAACGCTGGTTTTGCCGCTGCCAGCTCCTGCTAGGATGAGGACGCGTCCCTCAGTCGTATGGATGGCTTTTTTTTGCTGATCATTTAACATACTTGAATTTCCCAATTTTTGACTTTGACAAGCCTGCTTTCTGGGCAATCTGCTGCGCTCTCCTGCTTCGACAACCCGTAAGGGAGTGTTTTCAAAAGTTTTTTGGTCAATTTTGGCGTCAAAGCCGCTCAAATCGACGATCGCAAGTTGATCCGTATTGAATTAATACGGATCAACTTGCGAAGCCGGCTAGCGTCGATTTCAGCGAGCTTTCACGCTCAAAATTGCCGCAAAACCTTTTGAAAACACTCCCTAGGGGTTGCCTGCATCGGGGCCCCGCCTTCGGCGGCGCCTTGCATATTTCCCAGATAATAGTCTTGTCGAAGTCAAAAAATTGGGAAACTCAAGTAACATAGAGTAGGCTGAAGTCTTCTAAAATTTCTTGAAACGTCGGCATAGACTCATTGGTCCGAGGCGAAACATTGATGATAAGGCCAGGGGGAAGAAGGTATTGCTGAGTGCGGAAAGCCTCGCGGATCAGCCGCTTAAAGCGGTTTCTTGCCACGGCATTGCCAAACCGTTTAGAGGCCGTCACCCCTAAAAGACGGTAAGGAAATTTTTCAGTCAAAACATCAAATATGACCGTACGCCCGGTAATTCTTTTACCGTATTTCTTGACACGTCGAAACTCATCACGAGAGCGAAGCCTTCTAGATTTCGGAAATTGCAGCTTTACGCTGTCAATCTCTTCCGTCCGGATCTTCGTCGTCGATTGACAATTTGACGTCCCTTGGCGGTTTTCATTCGCTTGCGAAAGCCGCATGTCTTTGAACGTTTTCTTTTGCTAGGTTGGTATGTTCTTTTCATAATCTTTTCTCTAAAGGGATATGTTACTCGAACCGGTTAAATCCCTCAAGGAAAACTTGTTGCATAGAAATATCTGTCATCACTACAATAGCTGCTACATTTAGATTAAGGATTTATATGAAAGTCAGAGCTTCAATTAAAGCAGATCCTTCGAAAGGCGACAAGATCGTCCGTCGTAGAGGTCGTGTATATGTGATCAATAAAACAGACCCAAACAGAAAGCAGCGTCAAAAAGGTCCCGGAAGGAAGAAATAAGGAGAAATGAAATAATGGCAAGAAAGAGTTTGGTAGCAAAACAAAAAAGACGCGAGCGCCTCGTTAAACTGAAGTGGGATCGCAGACAAGAACTGAAAAAAATCGTAAAAGATCTCAATAAAAGTGACGAAGAGCGGCTTGCAGCTCAGCTCTCTCTGAACAAACTCCCTAAAAATTCTTCCCCAACAAGATTGCGCAATCGCTGCCAATTTACCGGCCGTTCACGTGGATATCTCCGTAAGTTTAAGATGTCCCGTCTCTGCTTCCGTGAAATGGCTAACCAAGCTCTAATCCCTGGCATTATCAAGGCCAGCTGGTAACTTTTCTTAAGACCAAGAACGTCTGTTCTTGGTCTTTGTACAAATATCTCTTCTTCGTTAGAATACCATCAGCGAGGACATTGATATGCATAATCCATTAGAGCAAATCGACACAAAAGAAGTAGAACTTCCAGACACCACTTATGTCAGAGACATTGAGACGAAGGTTTTTCAATCGATCGTCGTACAATGCCTCCTTAGAATAGAGGGGATTGCCCTAGTTGAAGGAAATTTGATCGACAATCTTTTTGGCCGCGAGCCTGCTGAAAGGATCACCGGTATCTTTGTCGAGCAGGATCCAAAAACCCATTCCATTAGTGTAAAACTAGAAGTCAATGTTGCTTATGGCATCTGCATTCCTGAGAAAGCCGATGAGATCCAGATGAAGGTGACAAAGGAGCTTTCTCTTTTAACAGGTCTTCATGTCAGCCTTGTGCACGTGATCTTCAAGAATCTGATCACTAAAACAGAACTGGCTCAGGCCGTCTCCAATGAGACTAAAGAATATTCCGAAGAGTTCTGATGCGTAAGGAGAATTTGCTTTTTTCAGCTGTGCAGTTCTTTTTAGTGCTGGTTGTCGCCTGCACGGGAATTTTCTTTATCGCTCTTCCTTTTGCTCCGCAAGTGAGGTTTACCTGTGCGTCCTTTATCGCTGAAAGAGACGATCTTTTTATGCCGCTGGGAGGGCTTCTGCTGGGAGTTGCGATCATTTTGGGAGTTGGATTTTATTTCATGCAGAGAAAAGCCTATTTTCAAGTCCGCATGAGTCCTGCAATCCATGTGGAGAAAGCCTTGCTGCGAACTCTTCTGGATGCTTACTGGAAAGAGCGTTATCCCCAAGAAAAACTCAAAACAGATGTGATCTTGCATCGGGATCAACGGATTGAACTCATTGCAGAACTTCCCAATCTAAAATCGGCAGATCCAGAAAAACTGCTAGCCGATGTGCAACATGAAGTTGGAAAGCTGATGTTGCAGCAGCTGGGCTACAAACGGGATTTTATCTTTACTTTCGAGCTTCGCTAAAAGGTTTTTTCTTGCATTCTTCACTCTATTCAAAAAAACGTGAACATATTTTGCTAGGCGGCAAAAGGTGGCTGATTTATAGTTTTTTCACCTTCACAGGAGAAAAAAATGAAGAAAATCGCGATTTGCATGAGTCTATTAATTGGTCAAGCATGGGCTTTAAGTTTCACAACACCGGTGACTCTTTCAGAATCTGGACAGGAGGTTTCATCTCTAAAAGTTGCCATTAATGAAAAAGGAGAAGCATTAGCGCTTTGGGGTTCTATAAATTTTGAGAGCAAGGAGGAGACATTATTTGCTGCAACAAGGGACGGAGAGAAAAAATGGTCTATTGCTGCACTCTCAGAACCTGCCCAAGACATTTATAAGTTGAGGTCATTTATCGATGGTCAAGGGAATTATTTTGTTTCCTGGGAGATCAAGAAAGAAGATTTAGAGGGAGAAAAGATAAAGTATTACCAATTTGCAAAGAAGGAGAAAAACCAACCCTGGATTCCTGCTGTGAATGTCTTAAACCCAGATGATAAGCTCAAGTATCCTGAAATGAGTTTTGATTCCCAAGGAAATGTCTTGTTTCTCAGCCATGCAGAAATCAAAGATCCTAAGGAGAGCACAAATCACTCCGTTGTCTCTGTCTTTTATAACCATCAAAATGGCGAAATAAATAAGACTGAAATTGCCAAGTCACCTGGATATCTATCCTCACAACACTTGATCAAAAATCGAGAGGGAAAAGTTTTTGCATGGTGGGAAGAGAGTAGATCTAGCTATGATCAAATTAAAGGATATCAATCGGAAAAATTATTGGTAGGATCGTGGCTACAAGACAATGGAAGCTGGTCTGCTCCTACAACCTTTTTTTCCTTTAGCGACTCTCCTGCTCTTTTGAGTCAGAAAGGAATCATGAACTCCAAGGGAGATCTGGCTATGCTCTGGGAGCAATCAGAATATGGTAAAGCAAAAACAATCCAAGCTGTCACTTGTGAAGATGGCAAGTGGTCTGAGCTTGTGGATTTTGCCGTTTCAAAAGATTATTTCCCTGGTCTAGTTTTTGCCATGAACGATGAAGGTCATATGGTTGCTAGCTGGCAAAGGTCTGAAAAAGGAAAAGAAGTTGTCTATGTTGTTGATAAATCAGCATTGCAGCCTTGGTCTTCACCCATTGCTTTGTCAGATCCAAAAAGAGACACAAGCAGCACCAAAATAGCAATCGATGCTAAAGGAAATATCTTGATTGTCTGGGTTGTTCTTGAAGGGAGGAAAGCAGTTCCTTTCGCAGCGTATAAACCTGTTAATCAAGAATGGGGTGCTCCTGTCCGTTTGTCAAATGGAGCACAGGAGTGTGTTGGCCTCAAAGTGGAAACAAACCATCAAGGGTCTTTTGTTGTTCTTTGGAGTGAATACCAGAGAAAACAGGTCTCCATTCATGGAGCCGCGTTATCGACCGCAACAAAAGAGTGGTCATCCGCAAAGCTTTCTCCGGAAGGACAGGACTGTGGAAACTTTAAGCTTGCATTCAACAAAGATGGGCAAGGAGTCATTGCTTGGCTCACATCATGGGATGGTGAAGATTCCTATGTTCAAGTCGCAGAGCTTAATGTGGATTGAAAGTTTTTGCAAACTTTTTGATCTGCAAGACATCTTGGGAATTGATTCCTTTCACTCCCAAGAGGGCTTCTTCGGGGGCCTCCAGGATTCTTTGGAGGCTTCCGAAATGAGTTAGCAGTCGTTGTCTTTTCACATCTCCAATGCCAGGAATTTCATCGATGAGAGACGTGATCGTCCGTTTGCTTCTCCGGTCACGGTGGAAGCCGATTGCTTTTCGATGAGCCTCGTCTCGGATCCGCTGGAGGAGAAAAAGCAGAGGAGAGTGGAGCGGGAGTAAGATAGGCTCTGACTTGCCGGGAAGGAAGATTTTTTCCTGGGTGATGCCTTTATCGTGCTTGCCTTCTTGTTTAGCGACGGAAATCGGATCGACGGTGACGATGTCGAGCTCTTTGAGAACATCGAGTGCCTGGGTGAGCTGTCCTTTGCCGCCATCGACAACGATCAGATCGGGCAGGTCGTTTTCTTCTTTGGCCCGGGTCAGACGGCGCAAGATCACTTGGCGAAGCGCTGCATAATCATCCCCCTTGGGGATATCGCGGATCTTAAACAGCCGGGTTCTTTTTTTGTCGTATTTCCCATGAGTAAAGGCGACCATCGAAGCAACGAGATCTGTTCCTGCGATATTCGAGGTATCAAAACATTCAATCCGTTCTGGGTATCGGTTAAGTCCTAAAGTTTCCTGGAGATCAAGGAGCATTTTTTCGGTCAGGTCATTTTCATCTTTCTCTTGCTGGAAGAGCTCTTTGGCATTTTTTTCAGCCAGATGAACAATCGATTTTTTGTCGCCTTTTTGAGGCTCTAGGATTTTTAGCTCTAAGATTTCTTCCAGAATCTGCCGGTGTTTGAGATCAATAGGAAGGAGAATCTCGTGAGGACGGACGGCTTTGTCTTTGTAGTATTGGAGTAGAAAGGAGGTGTAGATCTCTTCGTTCCCTTCAGCAACGGCGGAAAAAGAGTAGTGCTCAGAGCCCGTGAGCTTGCCTTCTCGGAAGAAAAGCTGCGCGAGCATCACTTCGCCACCTTGGCGGTGGAGCGCTAGCGCATCGCAATCCTTTCCACTGGCTTTAGCAATGATGCCACCACCTTCAGTAATATGCCGGATCTGTTTCATGGTTTGCAAAAGAGCTGCAGCTTTTTCAAATTCGAGGGCGTCGGAAGCTTTTTGCATCTCGGATTCGAGCTCTTTGATGATTTTGTGGTCTTGCCCTCGGAGAAAATCGATCGCTTTATCGACATAGGAGCGATACTCTTCTTTCGTGCAAAACCCGACACAAGGCGCAATGCACCGCTTGATTCCATAGAGCAAACAGGGCCTTGTTCTTTTTTTCAGCTCTCCATCGGAGCATTGCCGAAGAGGAAAAAGCTTGGTCATCAGCTCAAATGTCTGACGTGCAGCATAGGCGCTGGTGTAAGGTCCAAAGTAGATCCCATCTTTTTTCGGTTTGCCTTTGGTTCGGATCAGCTGGATCATGGGCCAGGGGTGTTTATTATTGATCATGAGGCTGATGAAGGTTTTGTCGTCTTTTAAAAGAGCGTTGTACTTGGGCTTATGTTTTTTGATGAGGGTATTTTCTAAGAGAAGTGCTTCTTTTTCAGTGGTGACGACGATGATGTCGATGGAATGGATTTCAGCGACTAAAAAAGGAACCATAGGCCGTTCATCTCGTCCAGCGGCAAAATATTGTTTGAGCCTTTGACGGAGATTATTGGCCTTGCCGACGTAGATGACGAGGCCTGCCTTATTTTTCATCAAATAAACGCCGGGCTCGGTCGAATATTTACTTAAATCAAAAGAGGGCAAGCTGTTTGTCCTTGGTTTGGGTCGGCTCTGCAGCTCCTACGTGAAGTTTGGCGAGCATCTCCTCTGCTTTTTTGATCACAGCTGGCGGAAGGCCAGCCAGTTTTGCCACATGGATGCCGTAGCTTTTATCAGTGCCGCCTTTGACGATTTTCCTGAGGAAGACAATTCCTTTTTCAGACTCATGGACGGCAACGTTGTAGTTGACAGCTCCGGGGATTTCTTCTTCGAGGCTGGTCAGTTCGAAATAATGGGTAGCAAAAAGGGTTTTTGCTCGTTTTCCTTCTGCCCTCAGCAGATATTCTGCAACCGACCACGCAATCGCAATGCCGTCATAGGTGCTGGTACCGCGTCCGATCTCATCTAAGATGACAAGAGACCTCGAGGTGGCATTGTTTAAAATATTGGCGGTTTCGCTCATCTCGACCATGAAGGTCGATTGGCCGCGGCTTAAGTCATCGCTAGCTCCAATTCTCGTAAACAATTTATCGACGATGCCGATATGGGCCTGCTTTGCTGGGACAAACGAGCCGATTTGAGCAAGAAGCACAATCAGAGCAACTTGCCGAATGTAGGTTGATTTACCCGCCATATTGGGACCTGTGATGACAAGCAGCCGCTCAGATTCATTAAACGAGACATCATTGGGAATAAACGTTTCTTTTTCAAGAGAGGCTTCTATGACCGAGTGGCGGCCGTCTTCAATTTTTAAAAGATCGGAGTTATCGACAACCGGCCGAGTATAACGGTGTTCTCTGGCGATTTCTGCAAGGGCTAAGTAGACATCGATTTCGGCAATCCATTTTGCCGCCCTGCGGATCGATTCAGAAAACTGAGCAATTTCTTGCCGGAGCTCTTGGAAGAGTTTATTTTCTAAAAAGGCGATCTTGTCTTCTGCGGTTAAAATCTTATGTTCGAATTCTTTGAGCTCAGGCGAAATATATCTTTCAGTATTGACTAGGGTCTGACGTCGTTGAAACGAGAGCGGCATTTTTTCAGATTGTCCGCGGCTGACCTCGATGTAATAGCCAAAAGCTTGTGTATAGCCGACTTTTAAAGTTTTGATTTGCACTTCTTCTCGCAATCTAGTCTGATAGGCAGCAAGCCAGACTTGGGCGTCAGATTTGAGGGTTTTGAGTTCATCGAGATCAAAATGGTAGCCTGGTTTGAAAATTCCTCCATCGGAAAGCCTCAAAGGAGGAGCATCGACGATGGCGCTACCAATTTTTTTTGTCAGCTCGGAAAGATCTGGCAGATTCTTCAGGCCAAGCTTTTGCAGCAACTCAGAAATCTCTGGTAGCGGCTCTAAGGAAAACCGAAGTCCTGCTAAGTCACGGGGGGTGGCATAGCCCGTTTCGATCCGCATCATCAGCCGCTCCAGGTCGCGGACTTCCTTCAGGTGTTGTTTCAAATTCGCAACTTCAGCATTTAAAAAAGTTTCAACGTGGTCCTGCCGGAGTTTGATCTCTTCTACGGAGAGAAGAGGATGCAAGAGCCATTCCCTGAGAAGCCGTCCGCCCATCGGGGTTGCTGTTTCATCCAAAATAGCGAGAAGCGTTTTTCCTTTCTCATGGAGAGGGAGGGTAAGCTCTAAATGCCGCTGTGTGATCCGGTCGAGCGTCATGTATTTGGCAAGGTGATGAGGATGAATCGACTTGATATGGCTGAAGTTTAGGTTTAGATCGTCTTTAACATACATCATGAGAGCGCCAGCAGCGTTGATCGCTGCTGTCATCCCCTTGAGTCCAAATCCATCGAGCGTGTGGACTTGAAAGTGTTTGGAAAGACTATCGCAGGCAAACCGATGATCAAAGTGATACTCTTCTCTGACAAGCGTAGAGCTGACGCCGAGTTCTTCTAAATTTTTTGAGAGATTTTTCCAGCATTTTTCGGAGACGACAATCTCTTTGGGTGAAAACCGGCCGAGCTCATTGATCAGTTCTTGGCCATTTTGAAATTCCATCACGCGGAAATCGGCCGTTGTCAAATCTAAAATAGCCAGGCCGTAGATCGAGTTGACCTGGGAAAGACAGGCAATGAAATTATTGGATTTATCGCTTAAAAGTGAGGAGTTGATCACCGATCCTGGTGTGACCATCCGGACAATTTCTCGTTTGACGATTCCTTTGACAGCTTTAGGGTCCTCCATTTGTTCTGCGACGGCAACGCGGTAGCCTTTGGAGACCAAACGATCGATGTAGTTTTCACAAGTATGAGCAGGGATTCCTGCCATCGGAGTCTCTTGCCGTTTTGTCAGAACGATTTCAAGTTCTTTGGCTAGGAGCAGGGCATCCTCTTCAAAAGCTTCATAGAAATCGCCCAAGCGGAAAAGAAGCACAGCTCCGGGAGCTTGCTTTTTGCATTCATACCATTGGCTCATCATAGGGGTAACAGACATAGGAGTGGATTATCTAGGAGAGGGGTTTACAAAGTCAACAGACTCTTCACCCAGTTTTTAAAACTTTCGAATTTAGTGGTCTGTTTGACTGGAACTGGTGTTTCAACGACCTCAGGCGTTTGTGGATGAATCTCTTGAAGGGCATTATCTATTCTTTTAAGGCTCATTTGCAGCATCTGCTCATATTCGGAGATCTGCTGACGGATTGCGCTCAATTTTTCACAAATTTCTTTTTCGCAGCCTCCGGATTGTCTGGCAGGATTGCGAAGTAACCTCGAGGGAGCTTGGAGGTGACGGGCTTCGTCTTCAACTTTAAAGACATTGCTCAAAATCGAAGAAATGGTTTGAATTTGTTCATTTCTCCATTTTTCCCACGATGGATCTATAGGAGGTCCAACCCGTGGTTCCCTGGTTTCACTATTTTCCTCTTGAGTTTGCGCGGTAGAGGGAGTTATGTCCATAAGTCTATTAAAATGAATAGAATAATTTTCGTAAATCTTTAAGATTTATTTATCCGATTCTTTTGAATTCCAGCCAATTGCGGAAAAATATCATGAAGAAAATAGAGAAAATCTCTTAGAATGAAGGTTCTACTTCTAAACTTAATGGAGAAAAAAATCATGGGTTTAAGTGAAAAAGCTCTTGACTATTTGGAAGAACATATTCCAGAGCTTGCTGAAGTGGCATTCAAACAAGCGTATTGGGCAGCTCTTGCATCCGGTAGTAGTGTGCTCGTTAGTGAAAATGGAAGTCTCGTAGAGGTGTTTCCTGATGGAACGCGTAAATTCATTAAGGAACTACCTGCCTGGATACCAGTAAAACGTGGCCAAAGGCTTGAATTAAAATGATCCTAAATACTCCACGTCTTCGTATGTTTGCTGGACCAATGGGTCTGGAAAAAGCACATTTAAAAAAATGCTTCGTCAAGAGCTTCTCGGCGTCTACATAAATCCTGATGAAATTGAAAAAGAAATTCAAATCGCTGCGACGTCCTATTTACCTGTGCATTTCCTGACGAGATCTTGAAAAATAATGATAAAAAATTGCTACACGTATATAATGAGGGTATAAATGGGTCGGGACTACCCAACCGGCGTCTGTGCCTCGAGGACTACCTCGGGGCCTTTCGCTTTTATAGGGTAAACAAATAACTCATCATTATTCTCTCGATATATTTTTCTCTGTAGAACATCGAACGCTCGATTTGATTGATTAGGTCGGAGTACAGAAAGTCCAATGGGGCGGGCAACAATGTCTGCTAATTGGAGACCAGCGGAGTTCGTTTTTTTATCTGCGAGTATGATTTCAAAGGGAAACATTTTCTGAAGGGAGTTTTGGAAATCGCATA
>JABDFE010000024.1 GCA_013286675.1 Chlamydiota bacterium | reverse complement strand
ATTAGTAAATATTTTCTTAGATTTTATGTTGCAGCTGACAACCCGAAAATATCCCACCCGCAGAGCGCATCAAAAAAGTCGAAAAACGATTAAAAACAACTAAACCTAAGCTGCTACTCGATGAGAAGGACTCTGGATTGCTGCCACAAAATTCCCTGGATAATTCTGATTGACTCGACTCATGATTATGTGAGCTGTGCAACTTTTTTATGCAAAGTATTGTTCAATCTGTCGACTAAAATCTTAATTTCTCCCCGCATCGATCACTAAGCAGCTCCAAACTGAAAAAATCTACATTCCTGGTGTAGATTTTTATTTCGACGAAGAATCAAATAAATGTTTCTGCATATATTGGAGAGCAGTTTTAAAATTGCTTTGATCACTTAATAAGAGTCCAGATTTTAGCATTGACAAACCAAATGGCCAACCATTTCAATCTTCTTCTCGGAAACCAGGTTCGACGATGAGCTTGGCAACTAACAGATGGATGGTTGTTGAAGGATTGCCGCTTTCTGGACAATGCCCGGCTTTTAGTAATCTTTTAGCGCGTTGTATAGCTATGTGCCGAAAAGCTTTAATCTCTTTATACAAATCTTCCTTCTCATATTTTTTGCCTCTATGCCTTGATAACATTTTACAAAGCTGGTTTCTGTGTGTGTTGGCCCACAGCTCTTGATAATGCAGAAGCGGCCATAACTCAAAAGCGTCATTAGAATACGCAATAAACACACCATTTTTTCGGTAGTGTAACATTCTTTCTGTAAATTCAGACTGAGGATTTCGGCTAAAAGAAAAAGCTGGAATTGAAAAAAGGTCTGAGATCAAAATTCTTCTTTTCAAACTCGTTCACTGAAAGGAAAGGAGAATGATATGATCACAGACCAACTAAAGGATATATTAGTCGATGAAATCGTTAAAGGATTAATCGGCCAAGGAAGCGAAGGACTTAAGTCTGTCTTGGAGTCGCTGCTCAATGCAGCGATGAAAATAGAGAGGGAAAACTTCCTTGGAGCAGCAGCCCATGAGAGAACAGAGGAAAGAAAGGGTTATGCTAATGGCTATAAGTCAAAAGGGCTTCAGACAAGAATGGGAGCCTTAACATTAGAAATTCCCCAAGTAAGGGGTCTTGGGTTTTATCCTCAGAGCTTGGAAAAAGGCTCCCGATCTGAGAAAGCCCTGAAGCTGGCAATTGCTGAGATGTATTTGCAAGGAGTTTCGACCAGAAGAGTCCAGGACATAACCGAGAAACTATGCGGCTATGAAGTAAGCTCAACT
Source organism: Chlamydiota bacterium (assembly GCA_013286675.1). Lineage (GTDB taxonomy): Bacteria > Chlamydiota > Chlamydiia > Chlamydiales > Rhabdochlamydiaceae > PALSA-1444. The sequence continues at coordinate 17,689 of JABDFE010000024.1, read as the reverse complement.
CAAGTGTCAAGGGTGACACAAGAACTCGATGAGCAGTTCGAGCAATTTAGGAATCGGCCAATAGAGGAAATTTGCTATCTGATCCTTGATGCGATTTATTTGAAGGTACGGTACAACGGATCAGTTATCGATATGGCGATTCTATTAGCCTATGGAGTTACTCCTGAAGGAAAAAGAGAGATTCTTGGGGTTTCGGCAAGCCTTTCAGAAGCTGAAGTGCATTGGAGGGAATTTTTACAAAGCCTTCAGTCTCGAGGAATGAGAGGGCTGCGATTGGTAATAAGCGATGACCATGCAGGATTAAAAAAAGCTCGGATGGCTGTTTTTCCTTCTGTACCTTGGCAAAGATGTCTCTTCCATCTTTGCCAAAATGCCCAAAGCTATGCGCCGAAGAAATCAATGAAATCTGAAATAGCCGAGGTGATGAGAGAGATTTTTAATAGCCCAACGCTTGAAATGGCACAAGAGATGAAAAGACAAGCATTGGAGAAATATAAAAAACGAGCTCCTGAATTTGCAAAATGGCTAGAGGAAAATGCTGATGAGAGCCTGACATTTTACCAGTTTCCCAAAGAGCACTGGAAGAAAATACGAACCTCGAATGGGATAGAACGGGTAAATCGAGAGATTAAGCGGCGAACAAGAGTAGCCGTGTTGTTCCCGAACAAAGAGTCAGCTCTTCGTTTGGTAACAGGAGTAGTGCAGGAGATCCATGAAGAATGGGTGACCGGAAGGCAATATTTAGACATGAGTTGCCTAAAAAGTGGGTACTTAAAAAATGAATAACCTCGAGGGAGAAAGGAAGAAAAAGATCGAATTTACAGAAAAGTAGTTGCTTTATCATTTTTTCGCGCAATGGTTAGGGCTTGGTTAAAATGCGATTTATCTAGTTTATTTGATGGGTTAGCATCGCGATCGAGTACAACCCAAACCTCATCTATTTTCTCATTGAATTCACCAGCCTGAATTCTAGTATTCCTTTCCTCTATCGCTTTCTTTACCAAACTAACCTTGTGATCTGATATGTCTAATGCAATGACGACTGGTCCGGTGGAACTTTTATAGTGGGCAAAATAAACGGCTTCCGTTTTGCCTTCTGTGCAGATCAGATATCGCTTGCGAAGTGAAAATATCTGTTTGCTGCGCTTTCGCTTATCTCGAACTTGCCAGGGCTCTATTTTTTGTTTTCGCTTGGGCATTTCGGTTGACTTTTGTTAGGACCAAATCACAGGAACCGCACCAAAGCGACCTTGACGGTAGTTTTTCTCAAATTCAGAATCGCTTCGCATGTTATAATCGAGAAGAGAGCGTAAAACAGTTTCTTCTTGTGCATTTTTTTCTGTAAACCAAATTTGGTCCTGACGTAACCCCACCAAATTTGAAAGCAAATAAGTTTCATGGGAGCAAAAAATAAGCTGAGCATCTTTTGGATTTGTTTCTTTATTCTGAAACAATGCAACAATTTCTCTGCTCATAAAGGGATGGATGCTAGAGCCAAGTTCATCAAAAACAAAAACTCCACCTACATCTAAAATCTGAACTAGTAATACCATAAGAGCAAACAAGCGCCGCGTTCCGAATGATTCTTGATTGTTAAAATCAAACTCAACGCGATGATTTTTTCCAGAAGACCCATGCAGTTTGTGAATAGTAACGGCTCTAAATACATCACTTGATTGACTAAATAAGGGTTTCAATTCATTGGGTACTGCGTTGAGATGAACCTCTGTAAAAGGTTCCCTTATCACCTTAAGGTCCTGGATGCCTAAGTCTAGTTTTTTTAATAGCTGAAGCACTTTCAGTGCTAACTCAGGCTTTTCATAATACTGTTGCATAGCATATCCAGTTGGATCTGCTGCTCTCCCGTCAATAATCATGAAGTTGGGACGATTCATCAGCTTTATGACCCTAGAGCAAATAGGATCAGCAAATTGAGCAAAAACTGTTAAAGCTAATGCCGTAGCTCTGACGTTGCTAGTTAAATGGCCTACACTTTCTTTAATGCTTTCATCTAATTTAAGAAATTCTTGGCCTTTTCTAAGGAAAATCTGTCGACGGCGCCGATTTTTTTTCACTCTAGTGGTCGTTTCAAGCCATTCGCTAACAATATGGTCTGCGTTGATTTCAAATCCGTATCGGTATTCAGTTTTTTCTTCCGAATCCCAGAGCAAAATTTGAAAAAAGGATGGCTCTTTACAACTCTCAACATTTAAAAGAAAAGGCTGAAAAAGCGGAGACTTAGTAGTAGGTTGGTTCAGATAATCCGAATTGAGCATGGCCCATTGCATGTAGGCAAGAGCTTTGGCAAGATTGCTTTTCCCGCTCGCATTATGGCCAAAAATTCCCACAGAAGGGAGTAACTTACCCTGAGCGGTGTGCAAAAGGCTGCGTTTTCCCGTTTTAAGTGACTCTGCCTCAAGAGATAACGTTGACAGCTCTTTAAAAGACCTAAAATTTTTCACTGAAAATTCTACAATCATGGCCGAATTTTACCCAAAAAATGATATATTTGTCAATTTTGGGAGAAAAAATCTCCTAAAATCAAAAAATAACACAATTTTCCAGATGAATTACCAAAAAAAATCTGGGTGAGAGGATTTGAACCTCCGACCCCTAACACCCCATGCTAGTGCGCTAGCCAGTCTGCGCTACACCCAGATAGAAACTAAATACTGGTCAGCCCTTCGAATTGAAAGTCTGCCTTTTTGAACTCATTGACTCCAAGACGGGCGCAGTCTTCAATAATTTTCTCCAAAACATCGCCCGGATGAAGCTCGGCGGCCGAAAGATCGACCGAAATAGAAGCTGTAAAATTCACACCATTTCGCAGGCCTTTAACCTTGAAATTTGCTATCATTGTCTCTTTTTTCTTAGAGATATTTTTAAAACGTATTAAATTATTTTCAGCCAAGTCTTTCATGGTTTGCCTCGCAGTAGAGGAAAATCGTAGGGCCTTTAGGTGTTTCTGTCAAGGATGGCCATTATGATGAAATTAGAAAAAAGCTGGCACGAAAAGCTCAAAAACGAGATCAGCCAGCCTTATATTCAGGAGTTGAAAAAGTTCCTCGAAGGTGAAAAAAAAGCAGGAAAAACGATCTATCCCCCTGAACCGCTGGTTTTCAATGCCTTTCTCCAAACACCCTATGATAAGGTAAAGGTGGTGATCGTTGGCCAAGACCCCTACCATGGACCTGGACAGGCCCATGGCCTTTCTTTCAGCGTTCTTCCAGGGGTTGCCATCCCTCCTTCATTGAAGAATATCTATAAGGAGCTAGAAACTGATCTTGGCATAAGGCGGCCTTCATCAGGATGCCTAATCTCGTGGGCAAAGCAAGGCGTGCTTCTTCTCAATGCAACGCTGACTGTCAATGCTGGAGATCCGAAATCTCACCATGGAAAAGGATGGGAGAGGTTTACCGATGCTGTCATTGATAGCTTAGCTGGGAGGCCCGATCCGATTGTTTTTTTACTCTGGGGAAAATCGGCCCAAGAAAAATGCCACAAGGTCATGGGAACTCGCCATGCCGTCTTCCAGTCTGCCCACCCATCTCCCTACTCTGCTGATCGATTTCTCGGCTGCCGACATTTTTCAAAAGCCAATGAATTTCTTAAAAAAGTCGGCAAAGATCCGATTAATTGGAACGTTGATTGACTGTTCACAGACTGTTTTTTCTGACAAAACTGCAAACAATCGACAGTAAAAAACATTTTATAGCACGTGTTATGAACGGGTTATTCCTCCTATTAAAAGAGGGGTGTTATCAACAAATCCACAGGACCTGAGTAATGAGTAGTATAGATATCTAAATCTAATACTAAAGAGAATGATGTGGAAAAAGAGCAACTTAAGTAGTATGTGACCATGCAAGAACTTTCTACAAACCAATTTTTTTCTTTAGAGGCGTATCTCCATAGAGAGATTTTCGAAGGATCGAGCTTCGTATGGGATGCTCTTTGTCGTCTTGCTGCTTATCTAGAAGAGCAGGAGCTAGGCAAAATCGAAGTCGATGTTCCAGCATCTGCCTATCTAATCAACCCCGAATTAATCTCGATTGGCAAAGGAACCGTCATTGAGCCTGGAGCCTATATAGAAGGGCCTGCAATCATTGGACCTAACAATCAGATCCGTCATGGAGCTTACATTCGAGGCAATGTCATCACCGGAGAAAGTTGCATCATCGGACATTCGACTGAAATCAAACATTCGATTTTACTCAATCGCGCTCATGCTGCTCATTTTAATTACGTGGGCGATTCGATTTTAGGAAACGATGTCAACTTAGGCGCCGGAGTAAAACTCGCAAACTTTCGTTTAGACCATAAAGACGTCTTCGTTCTATTACAGGGACAGAAAATTTCGACAGGATTGAAAAAAATGGGTGCCATCATAGGGGATGGAGCTCAGCTCGGATGCAATGCTGTCACGAACCCTGGAACCTTGATCGGTCCTAAAGCGTTTTGTTATCCGTGCGTCAATATCAAAGGTATCGTTCCTTCAAGAGCCATTTACAAAGAGACAATATGACAACAGCAGAATTGCAAAAGACATCGAATTTCTATGCTCATCGCGATAAGATCGAACAAGAAATTGCCAAGAGCATTCTCAGTTTGGGAGAAAAAACAAAGCTAAGAGACGCTTGCGAGTATGCTTTAAAAAGCGGTGGGAAGCGTTTCCGTCCATTATTAGTGCTCTTGGTAGCCGAAGCCTTGGGTAACAACTTGAACGTCTTGGACGCGGCTCTATCAGTGGAATTTTTCCACACAGCTTCTCTGATCGTTGATGATCTCCCTTGTATGGATAACGAAGAGGAGAGGAGAAGCCAGCCGACACTCCATAAGATCTACGGAGAATCGATCGCGCTTCTTTCAAGCTATGCGCTCATCTGCGCAGCTTTTGAAAAGATTCATACGAATACGGCAAAGATGAAAGAATCAACATTTAGAGAAACAGCCGATGCAGCAGGCATGCTAGCTTTAGAAAATGCGACACGCTGTGCGGGAATCTCAGGAGCTACCGGTGGACAATTCTACGATATTTTCCCTCCGAACTTAACTTTAGAAACACTGCGTCAGGTGATTTATCAAAAAACCGTCACACTCTTTGAAGTCTCCTTTGTTTTCGGGTGGCTTTTTGGCGGCGGAGATCCTTTCCGTATTGAACAAGTCAAAAAAAGCGCCTATCACTTTGGCATGGCATTTCAAATTGCCGATGACTTGGGTGATTTAGCTCAAGATGAGAAGAACCAACGCGAAATCAACTTAGCCAAACACATCGGTAAAGAGCGTGCGTATGCAGTCTTTGATGAAGAGCTTAAACTTTTTAAGATCTCTTTAATGGAATTGGGACTCGACACACCGTCCTTTAAGAAAATGTCCGATATGCTAGAGCAGCAGGCTGTTCGTAATTTCGAAACTCTCTAAAAGAAAGCCCGGCTTTAATAAGCCGGGCATTATGATTATACGTCAGCAGTTTCTGCAAGAGCAGCTTCTTCTACACGGGCACCAGGCACTTTTTTCGCTGCAGCGACGGAGATTCCTTTTTCAATTTCATCAGCCATTTTTGGATTTTTCTTAAGCTCGTCACGGACGGCTTCTTTTCCTTGGCCTAAACGGTTTCCATTGTAGCTGAACCAAGCGCCTTTTTTCTCGATGACACCGAGATCAGAGCCGAGGTCAATAATGGAGCCAAGGCGTGAAATTCCTTCATTGAAGATGATGTCAAACTCTGCAACTTGGAACGGAGGAGCGAGTTTATTTTTCACAACTTTAACTTTAACACGGTTGCCGATCTCTTGGTTGTCAGCACCTTTGATACTTCCAGTTCGGCGGATATCCATCCGTATCGAAGCATAGAATTTCAAGGCTTTACCGCCTGTTGTTGTTTCAGGATTTCCAAACATCACGCCGATTTTTTCTCGGAGCTGGTTGATGAAAATACAGCAGGTATTGCTTTTGGAAAGTGTGGACGTCAGCTTTCGAAGAGCTTGTGACATCATACGTGCTTGAAGTCCCATGAATTGGTCGCCAATCTCGCCTTCGAGCTCATTTTTTGGAACAAGTGCAGCAACAGAGTCGATCACGATGACATCAACCGCATTAGAACGCGCGAGCATTTCTGCGATGTTGAGTGCTTCTTCACCAGAGCTTGGCTGAGAGATCATCAGTTCATCGATGTTAACGCCAATCTTTGCAGCATAGCCTGGATCTAATGCATGTTCAGCATCAATATAGGCTGCAAGTCCGCCAGCTTTTTGCGCGTTAGCAACAATATGTGTAGCCAGTGTCGATTTACCAGACGACTCTGGCCCGTAAATTTCGATAATTCTTCCGCGGGGAACGCCACCGATTCCCAGTGCGATGTCAAGAGCAACAGCTCCTGTAGGGATAACACTGAATTCTCTTGTCAATGAGTGTTGACCAAGAGACATCACCGATCCTTCGCCAAATTGTTTTTCGATCAGATCGATCGCAGCTTCTAATGCTTTCTTTTTACCAATATCGTGATGCGCCATATGTAGGGCTCCTTTTACAATTAGATTGACGAGGAAATAGCTTATCGTCAAGAACTAAAATATATGTATTTGATTGGAGATATTGGTGGCACCAAGGTACATTTGGCTTACTATGACAACGACCACGTGGTCAAAGAAGAAAAATTTCCCAGCCGCCACTACAAGAGTTTTGACGAAATCTTGAAAAAATTTGTCGATCGTCCGGCCGATAAAAGTTGTCTTGCGCTGGCTGGTCCGATCCGCAACAGAAAATGTCAGATGACCAATCTCCATTGGGAGATCGATGCAGATCAAATCGAAAAAGAATACCCGGTTTCAAAAGTCCATCTCATCAACGATCTTTTTGCTGCGGGATACGGCCTTAAACATTTAAAACCTGTAGACATTGTGACTCTCAATGAAGGCGTTAAAGTCTCTGGCAATCAAGCGATCATTGCAGCAGGAACCGGTCTTGGAATGGGAGGTCTTTTTTGGGATGGAAAAAATCACCGTCCTTTAGCTTCAGAAGGAGGCCATGCTGACTTTGCTCCACGCTCTCCTATTGAAAAGGAGCTCTGGGATTACCTCCACAAAAAGTACGGACACGTCTCCTTAGAGCGCGTGGTTTCTGGTCCCGGAATCGAACATCTCTATTGGTTTTTAGTGGAAAGAGGCAAGCATGAAGGGTTAATCGGAGATGATATTCCCAAGCAAGTGATTGAACAAGGGCTGTCAGGTCGGTCGAAAATCTGCCAAGAAGCACTCCAGGGGTTTGCCTCCCTATATGGAGCAGCAGCCGGCAATACCGCCTTGCAATTTTTATCGACTGGCGGAATTTATCTAGCCGGTGGAATTGCTCCAAAAATTTTGTCTATTCTAAAACAGGGCGAGTTTATGAAAGCTTTCACAGATAAAGGACGGTTTCAGGAACTACTGGAGAAAATCCCCGTCCATGTCGTTTTGAATGAAATCCTTCCTTTATTAGGAGCGCTAGAGCTCTGTAAAGCGGTTTGACATCTCAGGATGCCACCTTCGGATATAAAGCTGTTTGTTCTTGGTTTTGAGTAGGTCCAGAACCTCTGGATACCGCTTTTCAAAAGAAGAGATCACAACGCCATTTCCGACACGGCTTTCGATGAGAGTTGCTGGAGATTTGACGATGATCACGTGTCCATCCCATGTCAGAAGATCAAGAGGTTTGATGTCTTCGATGGGAACTTCTATTCCAAAATGAATCAGATCAGAAGTGTTACGGGGAATATATCCATCGGTAGCTTGATACAAGAGTCCCGAACAGTCGAGCCCTCGGCAGACCGCATCATCCCGATCTTCTAAAGAGGCATCTTTAAGAAAAGGGTAAAACTCTAGGATTTCAGGGATGCCGGTATCCCAATTTCCGCCCCAGAAATAGCGGAGCCCTGCGCGCTCTTCAATCCAGCTCAATATTTTATCAATAGGCGGGAGTTTTTTGACTCTTTCAGGAGTATTTTCCGAAGCTTTCTGTAAAAATCGGCTGTCGACGTAGAGCGCAGCTGTGGAGGGGTATTCTGCCGTTTGCACTTGGAAGATGTTGTCAGAGATTTTGCTTAAGAGTTTAAATTTTGTACCTGGAAAAGCAATCGTCTCCATCTCCATCAACCGGCCTTGGTTATCTTTTTTCAGGGGAAGATAATTGAAAGGGATATCGGGGGTGTTGAAAATAGGAGTAGGGATTCTAGCGATATAAGGCATAATCTCGACTATAGTGGAGAAACGGATAAAACGGTAGTCTCCTCGAAGGGAGACTACCATAAGAGATGGTTAGACTTTTACAGGAGGATTTACGTAGTTAATGGTATAAATTCCACGTACTTGTCCCCATTTATTTGGATTTTCACCCGTTTTGACCATGCCTGCTTTTTCCTGGACGCAGATGGAAGGGGTGTTGTCTAAGCGGGCAGTTGCGACCATTTCAGTCACAGGAGCTCCGTCGGCTTCCAAAGGCTTGCCATTAAGTCTATAGTAATTCTCGATCAAAGAAGGGATATACCGCTGAACGATTGTATGGACAGCTTGCGATCCATAGCCTTTATTCTGTTCTTTGTCTGTAATCACAAAAGCTGTTTCCAATTGACCTGGATTATCTCCAAACCCTGCGACAATATATCCAATGGGGCGAGGATCAATTTTTGTGCTGATCAGGAATCCATTGAAAGGAATTCTGTCGACAGTCCAGCGTTTTACATAAGTGTCTACGCGGCTCTTGGCAGCTTTCATTTGCGCTTCTTTCCAAGCTTCTGGGCCGTCATTTTCAAACCGTTTCTCGTTATCGGTGAACAACCTCATTGTGACTGGGTCTGTGTACAAGTTTTGCATGAAGTCAAGATCGGTTTCTTGGACAGAGCGCAGGGTTAAATCTTTTGTTTCAATGGTGATCGGAGTTCCATTTTGGAAAAAATCGGTAACAGCGATGTCTAGATCTGTAACAGCAGTGATTGACATAGTTAATCCAGGGTTGAAAGTTAAGAAAAACGGAAAGATTTTAAGATTGGTATATTTTTTAAGTCAACGAAAATGGTTGGTGATTGACATTTACGACTTGTCTTCCTAAAGTTTCACTCAAAAGAGGAATTTCTTATGAAAACACTGAATAGATTTTTCCAAGTATTTGCGTTACTTGCTTTATTGGTTGGATGTACAGCGAAGAACGACAATGTCGTGAGAGTGAATCTGGGGGCGGAGCCGACCACGCTCGATCCTCGTAAAGCCCGGGATCTTCAAGCAATGACGCTAGCTCGTATGTTCTTTGAAGGACTCACTAGGGTCAATCAAGATGATAAAGCCGAGCTTGCTTTAGCTGAAAAAGTAGATGTGTCTGATGACGGAAAAACTTATACGTTTACGCTTCGGGCTGCTAAATGGTCAAACGGCGATCCTGTAACAGCGGGCGATTTTGTTTATGCGTGGACAAAAGCTCTAGAGCCTCATTTCCCAGCTGATCAGGCATTTCAGTTATATGTGATTAAAAATGCCAAGGCTGCCAAAGAGGGAAAAGTCTCTCTTGATCAAGTAGGTGTGAAAGCATTGAATGAAAAAACTCTCCAAGTCGAGCTGCAAAACCCGACTCCATATTTTTTAGAAGTGGCGGCTCTCCCGATCTACTTTCCTTTCCCAGCAAAAGAAAATACCGATATTAAAAAGATTGTTGGGAATGGTCCCTTTTTGCTGAAAGACTGGAGACATAACGATCTTTTGCGCGTTGTTAAAAATCCGACGTATTGGGATGCGGCTAACGTGAAATTAAAAGAAATCAACTTGATGATGGTTCAGGAAGATACAGAACTCAAGATGTTTGAAAAAGGAGAGCTCGATTGGGCAGGATCTCCTCTTTCAACGCTACCTGTTGGTGCTTTAGCTGGATTGAAAAAGAGCGGAAATCTCCATGCGAGGCCGTTTCTTGCGACTTACTTTTTCAGAACCAATGTCGAGTCGGAGCTGTTTGAGCATCCCTTAATCCGGAAAGCGTTTGCTGAAGCGATCAAACGATCAGAGATCGTTGAGCATGTGACACAAGGAGGACAGCTTCCTGCAACAGGTCTTCTTCCTCCCTCGCTTAGAGGTCAGGAAGATGGATATTTTGCTGACGGCGATGTAGCACAAGCTCAGCAAGATTTTGATCAAGCTTTGGAAGCTTTGGGAATGACGCGAGAAGAACTCCCTTCCATCTCACTGATGTATGTGACGGGCGAGAGGAACCATTTGATTGCACAAGCTGTTCAGCAGCAATGGAGAAAAGCTCTCCATGTGAATGTCGAGCTCCAAGCGGTTGAAAGAAAAACTTTCTTCGACCGCCTTTCTAAGAAAAACTTCCAACTTGCCTCTGGGAACTGGACAGCGGACTACAATGATGGGATGAACTTTCTGGAGATTTTTAAGTTTAAAGTCGGCGGATCAAATAACACGTCTTGGGAAAACACCCAATACCGGGAACTCTTAGATCGTGCTGCAGAAACTGTTGAAGCGGACAAAAGAACACAGCTTTTTCAAGAGTGCGAAAACATTCTTATGAATGAAATGCCGATCATTCCGCTTTTTCACTATACGATGTTGTATGTTTCCAATCCTAAAGTCAAAGGAGTTGTCCTTTCGAGCTTGGGAAGTGTTGACTTCAAATGGGCATATGTAGATCAATAGAGAAATGAAAATATTATTTAGGCTTGGGGCTTTGTTACTGTTTTGCTCTACGGCTTTTGCCGGACTGACGCTGGTTAACGATAGCACGTATAAATTGACAGTGCATATCCGAGCGGCGGATGGAACCGATCTTGGAGCTTTGGAAATCAATCCCCAGCAGTCGATGGCATGGAACACGTTTTCTGGCACGACCGGTAATATCCAATATTATAATTCTTCTCAGACGCCGTATACAGTGATTTGGTTTTGTAATAATGGGAGCACAGATTCTCCCTACTCAATTTGGACAGATGTTCCTTCGGGGGCTACCTGCACAGCAAATGGTGGAGACGGACTCCGTTCTTGCCAAAAGCCTCAAAAAAAGCCGTATCCACAGAAACCTGCACCTCAACCCACACCTCAGCAAAATATCCAGAAGCAGACTGAGCAATCGGCTGGTCCTCCGGAAGGATTTCTACAGTGATTCCTGTTGAGGAGCGCCTTTTTCGTAGACGATCTTTTTAATAAATCTTCCGTCTTTATCTGAAAGTGTTGCGATTCCTTTGCCGTTTTCTATTTTTGAGATCGGTCTTTTGCTGTCTTTTTTGAAGTAAGATCCTTTGGTTAAAAGATCGTTTTCATACTCTTCCATGAGCATGAGGCTGCCTTCTTTAAACCAGGCATACGAAGGGCCGTGCTTTTTATTGTCGTGCATCTCACGCTGGCTTTCTAAAACGTTGTTTTCATACCAAGTTTTGACGGTACCTTGAAGGGTGTCTTCTTTCCATTGAAGGCAAAGTTTAGGAGATGGACTCTTGTCATTAGACGGATAGTATTCCCATTCTTCACCATCTTTCATGTCATCTTTAATGTGATAGAGCGAAACGAGCTGTCCTTTGGGGTTAAAGTTCTTCACCTGCCCTTCGATAACTCCTTTTTGGTATTCGACTAGCGCAGAGAGTGTTTGATTCTCGAATATAGCTTGGAACCCTGCGGAGTTTTCTACGCGGGAGATTTCTTTTCCATCAGCATTGAAGTAGGTGGCAGAAAGTAGCAGCCCTTTTTCCCACTCTTCGGTGTATTTGAGCTCTGATGGAGTCCAATGAGCGATAGCAGAGCCGTCTTTAACACCTTTGGTGTAATTGATTTTTTCAATACAAATGCCCTGGACATCAAAGATTTGCACGAGTCCATCGATGCCGTCCTTATGGTAGGGGATCTCTTTAGATAAAGCCCCATTCGGGTGGTAATAGAGAGAGAGACCTTCGAGAAGCCCTTTTTCATATAAGATTTTAGCTGCTAGGCGAGCTTGTTCATCGTAAACCAGGCAGACTCCTTCAAAGAACCAGGTTAGCTGGGCGACTTCGCTTAAGTCAGGAGTCCCTTCGATGACATAGGCTTCTACTTTGATCTGGCCGTTTGGGTGCCACTCGAGGAATTTTCCATGGGCCCTGCCATTTTCGACTTCAAGATACTGCCAAGGTTGTCCGTTAGAATGGTAAGTCGTGACTTTAGAGCTGGTTTTACCTTGGCTGGATTTACCATAGACCCTAACGACCTTTTGATAAGGCTGAGGGGTCAAGAAATCGGTGTTTTCATATTTGCCAAGCCGCTCTTTGGCGCTGACGGTTTCTGAAAAACCATTCCGGTCTAAGGTTTGAATAGTGACGAGATCATTGGAATTTTGCGCTGCTTTAGAGACGCAACCCGTGAGGATTAGAAGGAGAACTAAAATTTTTTTCATGAAGATCTCTTGATTAACTCTGCTTGGACATTATAGACGGTTTCATCGGCTTTTTCTTTGAGTTTTTTCAATTCGAATTCTTTGATGATCAGAAGCGGACGGTCTTTCGAATCGGTTTCAACGGCAGCCAGAAATTTTTTAAGATCATCTTCGTTCATTTGGACGGTATTTTGCATTTTGTATTCTGTCTCTTGAAAGAAGCTGCCAGAGCGCTGAGCTTGTTGTATGAAACGGATCTTGTTTTTCTCTCCTTGCAAAAAGGAAAGCCTTTCTTGAAGCGCGGAGTTGCTGGGATATTGTCTTGCAAGGGCTTGAACACGGCTGAGCTCTGGTGTTAAGAGCGGAAGTGTTTCCACGACCTCAGAAAGATAGTGTGGATTGCTCTGCTTAGCCGACTGCCAAACGGTATCGCGCGTAGCTTTGGAGTTTTCTGATAAGGTCGCCTTTTCTTCCAAATCTGAAATTTTTTTTGTCCAAGCTTGAATCTGTATGCTTTTTTGTTCCAGGTGGAAAATCACGAGGCATAGCGGGACCATTCCCAGCGCAAGTACAAGCAGAGGATTGCTTTTTTTTAAGTCTTGCGCAAGACGAAGATAAGTTTGTAACAGTCTTGATTTGCGGTCCATGTAACCTTTTGTTTTTTATCGATAAGTGTTGGGGCTTTTTCCAGAACTTCTTGAAACCGATGCGCAACAGATGGGCTCTCTGCTTTAAATTCTAATTCAACCTTCACTTGATAAGGCTGCGCCTTATCTCCTGTCTTATCTCCGGCTTTGGGATATTGGTCCAAGCCGTAGTGGAAATGGACAACTTCAATGGGTTCTTGAAGAGATCCAAGCCAGGCCATCACATCTCGAACGGAGGGAACGTCTGGGATCAAAGGAAATTCCTGCCCTTCTTGATGAAGTTTTTTTTGCCACGCAAGGAGTTGTTCTTCTAAAGATCCTGATGCTGAAAAATGAGAGGCAATCCTCTTTTTCAGAGCTGCTTCTTTCCGATGGAGCATCCACTGGCCAGCAGTGAGAGTCAGGAGTGTGACTCCCAGACATGAAGCCCAAGTTCCTATTTTAAAGAAACGGTCTCTTTTCAATTTTTTTGAAGAAGTGAAATCGTTTTGCCGAAATTGGCAGGGATTTTCATGCAGTCCATCTAAAGCAAGGCCGATCGGGACAGCAAAAGCCATCAGCTGGTCAGAGGAGTATTTTTGAAATGTTGGGAGCTCGGATGGAATAGAAAAATGGTGGCCGTATTTACTCTTAAGATAGGATTCTAGGCGGCCTTTGTCTTCTAAACATTGAGAAAAAACGATTTTTTCTCCTTCGATTGCTAAGGCTGTACTTTGATGCACCCAGCTGATCGAATGGTCAGAAAACAGCAACCTTGCAAAGTGGGCAAGGGCTATCGGAACGGAAGAAACTTGATCAGGGTCGACCTTCTTTTCTTGCAAATGTATTAGATGTTTTTTTAAAGCCAGACGAGTGGTGGCAAAAATCACGATGTCTGTTTTCTCTTTGGAAGGATAGAAAAAGGGGTGGACAAGCGTCTCTTCTAATGAAAAAGGCAGGCAGCTTTCTAACTGAAAAGGAAGGGCCTTTAAGACAGCAGAGTGCCTGGTGAGTTTAAGCGTAACTTCCCTTCGGATAACATCTTCTGAAGGAAGAGCTGTGACAAGATGTAAATTTTTTTCTTGAATTAGCTCATAAGGAATGTCGTCAAATTCTCCGATCCTTTCTAACGTCAACTGATTTTTGACCTTAGAAACGATCGCAATTTTGACTCTTTTTCCTTCTAAAAATAATCCGATAGCACGCATGGGTTGGGATTTTATCCCATCTATGGTATTATTTTCCTATGCTATACTTCATTCACTATCTTTTTTTTGGTTATACCATCTTAATCGCGGTCAGGCTGATCGCCTCGTGGTTCCCTGCTTTCTATGGTCAGCCTTGGCTTCGATTCATAGCGCGCTTAACCGATCCGTTTCTCAATGTATTCCGCCGCATTATTCCTCCAATTGGGGGAAGACTCGACTTAAGTCCAATGCTAGCGTTTCTTGCACTGAAAGCGATGGAAAGCTGTGTTTTCATGCTGGGAAACTTTTTTAGTCGTTTACTCAGATAATGTTAAAAAAACCATTTAAACTCGGCAATCTCGAGCTTCCTTCCAATATTTTTTGTGCACCGCTGGCTGGTTGTTCCGATCTTCCGTTCCGACGGATGACAACAAAATTTCAGCCCGGTCTTGTCTACTGCGAAATGGTGAAGATGGACGCTTTAGTCCGTCATGATCCGAATACTTACCGTCTTTTAGATTATGAAACGTCGATGCATCCGATCGGGGCTCAGCTGTGTGGAAGCAAACCCCAGCTCGCCGGTAAATCCGCAAAAATTTTAGAAGATTTAGGGTTTGATGTGATCGATCTCAATTGCGGATGCCCTGTTGATAAAGTCACCAAAGATGGCAGTGGTTCTGGGATGCTGAAAAATTTGAATTTGATGGGAGATGTCCTCTCCAATATCATTGCAGCTGTCAAAGTTCCTGTGACGATCAAGATCCGAGCAGGTTGGGATGAAGAGTCTTTAGTCGGCCCGGAAATTGTCCAAATTGCTGAAAAAGCAGGAGCTAAAGCGATCTGCATTCATGGTAGAACGCGCGAGCAAGGCTATAAAGGAAAAGCTAACTGGCAGTGGATCCGGGAGTGCAAACAAGCGGCTAAAAATATCTTAGTGATAGGAAATGGTGATCTTTTTGATGCTCCGAGCGTCGAAAAAATGTTTTTGCAGACAGGATGCGATGCGGTTCTTTTATCCCGAGGGACTTTTGGAATGCCTTGGATCGTTGAAGATGTCTATCATTATCTTTCCGGTATTCCTTTAACATCGCGGACAGCGCTCGATTACCGAGATGCTCTTTTACAGCATCTCGAATTCGTCAGCCTCTATCACGCTCCACGTAAAGCCGCAATGGATTTAAGACGGATCGGCTGTTGGTATCTAAAAAAAGGTCAAGGAACCCGCCGCCTGAGAGAATCGTTAAATAAGTCGAGATCTTTAGACGAAATCCGTACTTTGATTATGGAGTATCCTTGGCATGAGACAGACTTTTCTACACCTGAGCTGGTATCCGAAGAAGCTGACTGTTAATGCTCTTTTTCAAAATTAGAAGAATAAAGATTGGCTTAACAAGCTCGTTCTGCCTGTGTTTTTCTTTAAATCTACACCAACTCTGAATTTGCATATTTAGTGCCCTGGGCAAAAGATCGTTTCTCCTGTTAAAGGAATTGCCCTCATACTTTCAAAAAGGCTAAGATTTTTCTAATGGGCACTAAATCTGCATTTGCATATTTGGTGTCTTTGTTATATGCTTTTGCTTAAATATTTTTTTTAGCTTTGGAGGGTGATATGACACGGTTTATTGGTCGAAAGCAAGAGCTTAATGGGCTGAAAGGGCTTTTAAAAAAGAAAGTTTCTAGTCTTGTTGTCATTAGAGGACGGCGGAGAATTGGCAAAAGTAGGCTAGCGGAAGAATTTGCCAAAGCATTCACAAAGCACTATATGTTAACTGGTGTTCCTCCTGAAAAAGGCGTGACTGCTAAAGATCAGCGTGATGAGTTTGCTCGCCAGATGAAAAGACTCAAAATTCCTATTAAAGGGTTAGATGATTGGGGGGACCTCTTAACTGATCTCGCACTCCATTGTACTAAAGGAAGCGTTCTGATCATTCTTGATGAAATTACCTGGATGGGTTCGTTGGATCCGACTTTCCTACCTAAACTCAAGACAATTTGGGATACTCACTTCAAGAAGAATTCACAACTTATTCTTGTGATTTCAGGATCAAATTCGGCCTGGATTGAAAAAAACATTCTGAGCAGCACCGGTTTTGTAGGTCGATTATCTTTTCAGCTCCAACTCAAAGAGCTGCCATTATATCTATGTAATGAGTTTTGGGGAGGCATAAAAAATAAAATTGATTCCTATGAAAAATTTAAAATTCTCGCAATAACCGGGGGTATACCGCGTTATCTGGAAGAGGTTCGAACAGATCTTTCCGCGGAACAGAATATTTTACATCTCTGTTATCAACCAACCGGCATTCTTTTTAGCGAGTTTGATCAAATATTTTCTGACTTGTTCGCAAAAAAAAATCGGATCTATAAAGAACTGGTTCGTCAGGTTGCAAACGGGAAGTCCACTTTGACTGAAATCGCAGAGAGTATAGGCCGAGTAAAGAGTGGAAAAATTAGCGAATATTTAGATGACTTAGTAGAAGCTGGTTTTCTTGCTAAAGATGGAAGTTGGAATATAGGTAAAGAGCGGGAAGAACGCCTTTCACATTTCCGGGTTTGTGACAATTATGTGCGGTTTTATTTGAAATATATTGAACCCTCCAAAAATCGAATTTTGGCAGGCAGGATAAGTACCTTACCGAAAGGCTGGAAATCGATGATGGGTCTTCAGTTTGAAAATTTAGTATGTAACAACGTAGATTCTCTACTAAGCGCCTTAGAGCTTACACCAGATGAGGTCGTTTGGTCTGGCCCTTATTTTCAAAAATCCGGTGCTAGACAGGAGTGTTGCCAAATAGACTATTTGATTCAAACCAAGCATCGGGTTCTTTATATATGCGAAATAAAATTTTCTGATAGAGAAGTGCCTTATATTGTTCTAAAAGAAATAAAAGAAAAATCTAGGCGTCTGAAAAGGCCCAAAGGATTTTCCATTAGACATGTTCTGATTCACGTCAATGGTGTCAGCGAAGGCCTTGAGCAGGATGAATTTATCTCCAATATCGTGAACTTTGGTGATTTCTTGAATAGAGTCATTCGAGATGGTTAAGAAATTTGAATCGCCCCAAGATCAATGCTCGGATTCTAAGTCACCTTATAGCTATCGATAAGCTGCTCTACCATTTTGATTGCCTCGATGAGCGGAGCGGGATCGGCCCGATTTAAGTACGGTTCTAGATCTGTCATATATCTTTTAAATTCTGTTAAGACTTTGTCAGTGAGCTTTTTACCTTCATCTTTGTGATAAACAGCTGTGTTTTTGGAATGCCAATGTAGCTGTTTGCTCTCACCAATGAACTTTTCCATTTGTTGGTTGAGTTCAGGAATGTTTTTTGAAGCTTTGAGCATTTTTCTAAATTCAATGCAGGTATTGCGAAAAGCTCGGTGGGGTTCTTCTCCAGGCGGGCTTTCAAAGTTTGCAGGTAGTTCCATAGCTCCAGATATAAGAGTAGATGGGAGAAAAATCAAGATTATTCTTCGTTAAGTCGTTCTTCAAAGATCTTGAGAAGGCGC
>JABDFE010000023.1:927-19221 GCA_013286675.1 Chlamydiota bacterium | reverse complement strand
ATCCTTTTCTCACAGATTTTAAAGCGTTTATCTCAAAAGCGTATTCTTCGTTGCCAGATACCATTAAGAAAAAATACTACGAGAGACCTGTCCGAAAACGCCCAAGAAGAAAAGGTAAGCCCCTTTCCCTACCCCCAATTAGCTTGTGATCAATGACTTGAATTCTAATTGCTTAAATATTTGACTATGTATATATTTCTATGTACAATATGGGTAGCAATGGATGAAAAAAAATGACCTTGAAAGGGAGCTGAGAAAACTTGGTTGGTGGTTCAAGAGACATGGAGGGAGTCATGACTACTGGACAAATGGCCAAGTTCATGAATCTGTTCCAAGACATAACGAGATAAATGAGCTTTTGGCGCGAAAGATTTTAAAAACGGCTAAAAATAACCCGCCTAAAAAATGAGGGATTTATGGAATTAGAAGGTAGAATCTGGAAAGACGGAAAGTTTTGGCTTGTCGAGATCCCTATATTGGATGCAATGACACAGGGCAAATCCAGAAAAGATGCATTACATATGATCGAAGATGCTGTTACTGGTCTTATCGAATGCTATTTTGAAGATAAAGCAGGAAAAAAACTGGGTGTAAAAGCTTTTCTCCGTGATGACGGTGTGATTGGTATTACCGCCAAGGATACAAAGATTTTGTTATCTCTTTCATTGATAAAGCAACGAGAGAAAAGTAATTCGACCGTGAGAGAAGTTTCCAAAAGGCTCGGTTCAAAATCACCAAACGCTTACGCTCAATATGAAAGAGGTCGTCTCAGTGTTACTTTAGAAAAATTTGAAGAGTTGCTCTTGGCTGTAAATCCTTTTCAACATCGACATATTCGAGTGGGTATTGTTTAATTGATTATCCGACAGCTTATGCTCAGATTGTTTAAAATGGCCAGGGATAGGTTAGAGGCAGTTAGAACTTTTGTTTGAGAAGAATTAACTTCTAAAAGAACGTTTCTAGAAACTGACGGTTAAATTCATAGGCACGAGCATAGTTGGTTTTCCATACTCCTTGTTTAACAGTAAAACCGACGACATTCAACCCTCTACTCAAACGCAAAAGCGGCATGATAGCGCTGTAATTAGGAACTGGGCGAATCGTTGCATATCCTGCTAACAATGATTTTTTGCTATCTGGATTCATTGACCATTCCCAATGTTCCATAGGGCAAAAATCTTCCTCGGCAAAGCTGCCGCGTCCTCCAGCCCAATCGATAATTCCTTGAAGTTTACCCTCATGCACGATCACATTGCCGGGTCGAAAATCACGGTGTATTATGCATGGACCATCCACTGAAGCTAAAAGATGGATATGCGTGTCATAATAGCGGCGGCACTGCTCAATCAACGTTTCAGGAAGATGATGAATACATTCAGCAATCCCCTCTTCGAACTTCAGAGTAAAATAAACACGAGGGTCGAGAGTTAAGCCATCAGGCTGTGTAAGGTCCCCGTAACCGGCTGCGGAATTTAAATGAATTTTAGCTAGCAACGTACCAATTTCATAAGCCAATGCCTCGGTAACGTTGGATGTTTTAAGAACTTCACCAGGAAGAGACTCCATCACAATAGCTCCATGAATACCTTCTTCTGGTGGTACAACTTGCACAACACGCGGTACAGGTAATTTATCCGCAAAGTACTTCAGAAAATAGACTTCGCGACGATAATCTTCATCACGCGGACATATCTTCAAAATAAGCTGGCTGCCGGAAGGTTGGATAATCCGATAGACGATCGCAACCATCGTATCATCGTGTTCGATGCGTGAAAAATTGCTGTTTTGAAGGTTAAGCCGTTGCTGATAGAGAGCTGCCAATTTATCCATTCTAAGGGCTATACCAAGAGCTGTTTTCCACCTGAACGAAGGCCATCCTAATGCATTCTTTCATGTATTGCTTACGGTCAATGCGGCCTAGAGTCAGAATACCGATCAGTCCTTCGCTAGCTCCAACTTTTGCTTTTGAAGTGATCCCTGAGTGCAAACAGGCCTGGCTCAAATCCATCTTCTGATTCAGTATATGCTCTAAAATCTGAGGAGGAACTTCATAACCAGAGGTAAAACCTATATGATGACAGGTTCCATCAAAAATCGAACAAATATTAATCATTATAAAACCCGTCCGTGTACCAGGAGAGGCGCACAATCCTCCTTCAATCCCAATGCCATATTGACAAGGTTGTGATAAATCAAAGGCGTTTTGGGCTCTGTTTTTTGCACCTAAAATGGTCTCTTCTAAAGAAAGCGGCTGCTCTGAAACACCTGATACGGTAGAAGTAGAAACAATTTTGGCCGCTTCCAAAGCAGGATATTCTTTGATGATTTCCTCCACTGCTTGCACTTTAACAGTGTTGGTTGACCCTACAGCAATGATCATTTCTTTCTCTCCTCCGTATAGCTTGAATAAAACACTTAGCAGAATTAAAAATATTTTCATGCAAAAAACCTTCTAGAAAGAATAACAAACGGGGCCAAAAAAGCAAGCTCTGGATTTGAATCTCAACGCTTAAACAGACAAAACAAAATCAGTTGTACTTTTCTTAAATAATTTCTAGAATAAGGCGAGGTATCTCGACAAGAAAATATGAACATTACGCATCGGATCAGTTCCAAACAACAGTTTATCATTCTGGCGACAATTCTCGGTAATTCGCTCGAGTGGTTCGATTTTATCTTGTTCGGGATGATGGCACCGTTTTTTATCAGCCTTTTTTTTCCAGAAAGTTTGGTGAAATCACCTTATCTCTATCCAGGGCTTATGGCACTTGTCGCGATCGCACGGCCGATCGGAGGATTCATCTTTGGAACGCTGGGCGATAAAAAAGGAAGAAAAGTTGCTCTTGTCCGAACGATTTGCTTCATGATCATTCCCCTCTTTTTAGCTGCGCTCTTGCCTTCTTATGAAGAGATTGGCCTTACCGCGGGTTTTCTTTTTGTCCTCATGTTTCTTTTGCAGGGGATCAGTTTGGGAGGAGAATTTCCTGGCGCAGTGGTTTTTCTCATCGAATCGGCGAAAAAAGAGACGCTCGGTTTCATCGGGAGCTTTGCGTACTTAGGAATTTTTATTGGGATCCTCTTTGCAATGATTGAAGTGAATTTGTTCAATACAGAAGTGACGCTGGAAGGGCTGCGCGCAGGAGCATGGAGGCTTCCCTTTTTCCTCAGTGGACTCGTTGGCATCGTTGTGCTACTTCTCCGCCGCATTTTGCGGGAAACTCCCTTTTTCGAAAAAGCGAAACATTACGGATGCTTACTCAAAGAACCTCTTTTCGATACATTCCATAAGTACAAGAAGATGATTTTCATTGGGATGGGCCTTATGGTTATGGATACAGTCGGGTTTAACTTGGTACTGATCTACTCTTCTTTCTACAATACAGAAGTGCTTCAACTTTCCCCTTCTCAATCTACGCTATTGCAGTTCTTCACCATTATATTATTTCTCGTTACGACGCTAATGGCAGGTAGACTTGCCGACTATATTGGAATCCGACGCTTTGCGAAATGGGTGCTTTTGACCCTTTTTTTTCTTGCAACTCCAATTTACATTCTCATGGGATGGAAGATCTACTGGCTATTGTTTATCACACAAGGAATATTGGCAATTCTGATCGCCTCTTATTTTAGCGTACTCCCCATCCTTGTGAGCTCTCTGTTTCCCATTGAAATCCGTTATAGCGGCACTGCAACAGCAATGAACTTTGCAATTGCGATTTTCGGCGGTCTAGGTCCCTTCATCATGGTACGAGTGATCGGCCAGTTCCACAGCCCTATTTGGCCCATCCTCTATCTCATGATTGGCTGCGCCGTTTCACTCTTTAGCCTTGCCCTAGTGCAGAGTCAAAAACTGCAGATATCTAAGATGTGATTAAAATTAGCACGCGTGTTATCATCTCTTTCGTTTTCACACAGCTTTAGGAGAAAAGTATGACTGTATCTACAGATTATGAAACAGACTCTATTCAAATGCTTAGAGATATGCAAGAAGAGCTGTCTCCTCTTATCGATGGCGATACCATCATTAAGACTGCGCACATTGACGTCAGCTATCAAAAATCAGAACCCGGTTTGCTTTGGGGAAACTACATCAAAGACAAAAATTTCACTATTAAAAATGATTATCCTGTCGCAACAGTGAATAATCTTACAGATACAGAGATTATCGCCCACCTTAAAAAGAACTTAAAAATATCTGATGCTACGTATGTATTAGAAATTACAAAAGAAATCATTGAGCTGTTATCTGATCTTAAGCTGGAAAAATATCCAAAATTACTCGCTCTTCTCCATGGTCAAGTAAAAGAGTCGTTAGATGACAAAACTCTATTTGAATTTATCAAAATGTACCGGCTGGTTTCTACTCAATCTCTTTCGGATGAAAATCCTGAAAAAATTCGAGCTCAGGCATTTGCTCAGCTTTCCTTTGAATCTCTAGAAGTTCAAAATTTACTCGCATATGTGCGTCTCAAAATAAATGAGACCTCTCCTACTGATTTATCCAAGGACACTCGTACTTATTTAATCACTACGCTGCGCATTTTTGTTGAGTACTTGGAAGGTCAAAAAAAAGAGCTCAAAGAGCAAGAAGCAACCCTTCAGCTCCCAGCAGATTCTGAAAAAGTCAGACAATTGATTGCTCCCATTCATGACAAGATTCTAGAAAAAAATAAAGATGATGAGGTTAAAAAGCTTATTAGCTGTTATTCCCAAGCCATTAGACACATGCGAATAAGCCATGGTGAAAAGCAGCTATCTCACATGGATGTCAAGCTTGTGTATATCAAAAGGTCCGACCCTTATAACGAGATCGTGTTTGAAAAAAAATTCCCAAATCGGTTGCTTCAATGTCCTGCTTGAAGGAGATGATCTCCTACCCGGAGAGCATTGGCAATGACGGTCAGTGATGGGTTGACAGCGCCGATGCTCGGGAAAAAACTGGCGTCGACAACATACAAATTGTCCAGATCGTGCGCTTTACAATTCGTATCCAGAACCGAAGTTTGCGGATCTTTTCCAAAGCGGCAAGTTCCCGCTTGATGGGCAACGCCTGCAATAGGGATGTCCGATTTTAAATAGGCAAAGCGCGGAATTAGATAATCAGGATGCATGCCCATATGCTTTAGCATCGATTTCAATTGCTCATATAGCTTTTGCTTAGGGATTTGATTATTCGGCGTATAGCTTAAAATGATTTGCCCTTTCGCATCGAGGGTGACCCGATTGTTCGGATCTGGGAGATCTTCCGTCGTGAGCCAAAAATCGACAGCATGGCGGGCAATGTCGTCTAGCGCCATATTCGGAACAAGCTTTGTTTCTAGTGGCTTTTCTCCTTTGAACATCGGACCTAAAGATTTACCGAGCATTTGGATATTGCCCATCGGAAACTTAAACCCTTCCATCCCAAAATAAAAAAAGATCTCAACAGAATGAAGACAAAATACGGAACGTTTAAATTGCTCTCCACTGAAGATTGTGTGAAAGATCGTCTTGCAGGTTTTTTCTATTGGAGCGATAGGCAGAGTCTTGAGCAGGCTATATTAGTATGCTTGGATAATAAAGTCGGAATTAAAAAAATACGTGAATGGGCAATAGCTGAGAGACAAGAAAAAAAGTTTCTCCAATTTGAGGAAGAATTGAAAAAGGCAAAGTCTCAAACAAAATAATAGCAGGGATTCCATCGAGTATTGTGAAAAGTTGGACGCTATTTCAGAACTTTTGACCGCAAGATTCTTCCGAGTGTTTGAACTGTTTCCATTTTTGAAACAGTTGTCTCCAGTCACAACAGCGAAAAGCTGTTTTTTAGTCATAAGTATTTCTTATTTTTGGATCGTTCTTGCTAAAACCCATTCCGCAATTAAATTGAGAGCGACTGGAGAAAGTGTTTCTTCGATTTTTTCATATTCTGCGATAGATCCCGTTTCACATGTCTGAAAAAAATGATTGAGCTTTGGCAGTTCAATTATGGTGACATCTTTGTTTCCAGATTCTTCGAGTGCTTTAGAAATAACAGGAAGGTTTTGTTTGGAAGAGACTTGCAAATCAAGTTCACCATTGAGAACCAATACTGGAACTTGCACCTGTTTCAAAGCGATACTCGGATCAAAAGTCAGATAATAACGAAACCACTTAGTATTTAAACGAGCTGCTACTCGTTCTAAGTGTTCAAGCGTCACTTTTTCTAGAGTTTCCTGCAGTGTAGATCTGAAGTTTTTAGCAATTTCTTGCAATTGAACAGCTGCGATTTGTCGATCTGATTCTCCTTTTACAAGTGAGACCATTTGCTCTTGGAATTTTCGCGATTCTGCAATCGTATCTTCTGTCGCTCCAACCGCTCGTTGAATCAATGCACTCTGCTCATATAAAATTTCTTCTCCAGTTACACCAGTTCCTCCCATAATCACAATGAAAGCAACATCTTTGGATTTTGCTGCAACCATTGGAGCAATAAACCCACCTTCACTATGGCCAATCAGACCGATTTGATTTGGATTCACTTCTCTTCGTGATTTAATATAGGCAACACCAGCAAGCACATCATCCGAGAATTCTTGACTTGTCGCCTCGTCGTAATTGCCAGTTGATTTTTCACAACCACGTTTGTCGTATCGAAGCACAGCAATACCCTGACGAGTCAAATAATCTGCTAATACTAAAAATGGTTTATGATCGAATACTGTTTCGTCTCGATCGATGGGTCCTGACCCAGCGATCAATAAAACGACTGGAAAAGGTCCTTCTGAGGTAGGCAGGGTCAAAGTTCCAGATAAAGTCACTCCAGCCTCATGATTATCATAGGAAACATGTTCTTCAGTGTAAGGAAATGGACGCTTAGGTTCTTGGGGACGATTTAAGCTGACTTTGTCAGATTTAACAGTGTTAGAACAGTTCCCACAAGCGACTGATGCGATGCTGCATATTGCTAGAGTTAAGATTTCTCTATTCATGGATTCCACCTTAAATAAGGCAAACTTATTCTGTTATGACCTTTGGGTCTAGAAAAATCCGATCAAGCGCATTGAGGCGCTCTGTAATTGCTTGTGTTGTCATACCATCCCCTATATGCAATCTAATTTTTGCCTGAGCCGCCTGCTTGCATGCAACGAACACGCAAAGATAAAAATCCAAAGCATGAGGATGGACACCCAAAAAGGGAGATACCCTGCTTGTCCAAGAGCGGCAGCTCGCATTCCTTCCATGACATAGATCATCGGGTTGATCAAACTGATGTAACCAACGATAGGACTTAAGGCGTATGCTGATTGCCAAGAATAAACATATCCACCAAACATCCACATGGGTGCAATATAGCGTAGCCACAACTGATTGAGATCTGTCATATTCTTCAAGATCCCCGTTAGCCACAGGGCAAAGTAGCCAAAAAAAAGATTAGCTGTGACAAACATGACCATCAGGCGCCACCAAGAGATCCCCGCTAGATTCCATTCCGTAAAAACAAGGAGCTTTCCTAAAGGAAAAAGGAGAATCGACATCAAAATGGAGGTCATTGCCCAAGAAATTCCCATGTAATAGAAGACCATTCTCGAGCGGATAGGCATCACCAATGTATGAAAAATGGTCCGATCTCCTCCCATATCGGCAAGTTGGATGCCAACTTTACCTACAATTTCAATAAATCCAAAACTTGCGATCGCCCCAATGACAAAAAAAGCGGCATATCCCTCATGCGCTCCTTCTTGCTGCAAAAAGTACCCGAAAGCCAATACGTTTGTGATGAAAAGTATTGAAGTATCGAAAAATTTTTTCCAAAAACTCCTCTTAAAAACAGTAAGATCCTTTCGGATTAATTGAAAGAAAACAGGCCAACCGTTCACCTTTAAGCCTCACCACTAAAAATTTCTGCATTGGGATCATCAACAAATTTTAAAAAAACCTCTTCAAGACTATTTTTTTGATGTTGTTTTTTTAAGTTTTCAGGAGTGTCTATGATGCGTACCAATCCTTCATGAATAAGGCAAATACGATCGGATAGTTTTTCGGCTTCATCTAGATAATGAGTTGTCAAAACAACCGTAATTCCCTGTTTGCGCAAACTGGAAATCACATCCCACAACTCCCGTCGAATATGAGAATCAAGCCCTACTGTTGGCTCGTCCAAGATGACAAGGTGCGGCCGATGCATCAGCGCACGTGCAATCAAAAATCGTTGCTTATATCCACCTGAGACTTGATCGATATTTGCATCGAGATAGGGCTCAAGGTTAAAATCTTTAGCAAGCTCTTTTTTCCTTTCCTCAGCTTCCTTCTTGCTCAATCCATAACACTGTCCTGAAATAACTAGGTTTTCTCCTAATGAAAAGTCCTTTTCGATATTGGGATGTTGCGGGCAGTAGCCTACCACTGAACGAAATGGCAAGAGAGCATCATATATCGAAGCTCCATTCCATAAAATCTCTCCAGTTGTAGGTGGATGAAGCGTGGCAAGGATCGAAACAAGCGTTGTTTTTCCTGCGCCATTGACACCGAGAAGTCCAAGAACTTCTCCCTGGTAGAGATCGAGGGAAATTCCTTGCAGAGCTTTTTTGAGGACACGGCGACCATCATAATAGTTCTTTGTGATATGTTTAATCTGTAAAAACAGCTTTTTCATAAAACTATAACCTTAGTTAAAGCAAAGCTTGAGACATCTTGGGGGCGGTCAGACTCGAACTGACGTAGTCGTGAGACGAGGGATTTACAGTCCCTTGCAATTGCCGCTATGCGACACCCCCGAGGATGAAAAGAATGCTGGCGAAAGGAATTGAACCCTCAACCGTCAACTTACAAGGTTGCTGCTCTACCATTGAGCTACGCCAGCAAAAAAAGGTTTAGCCTTTATAACAAACCAGAGTGTTATTTCTCAACTTCAAAGAGTTGCGCTCCCAAGAGGCTCTTGGGGAATCTCTTGAGAAGCCTGGGGAGCAGGAACTTCAGGAGGCTTCGGGCTTGTAAGCGGAGTCACATGCCGTTGAAAAAAGGACGACATTTTACTAGCTCCGGACAAAATCTGAGCCGATCCAAGCGACTTTTTATGAGTCTTGGATTCACAACATTTTTTGAATTTCTTCCCTGATCCGCAAGAACAAGGGTCATTTCTACCAATTTTTTCCATAAGTATGCAGCGATTATATATCTAAAAACCAAATATCGGATACAACTTTTTGCCTGAAATCTATCCTCAAATTTTTAAACAACGAGACACGAGTATTTTTGAGCAGGTTTTTTATGCCATTTTGAAGATAATGTAGGAGTACATAGCTGAAAAATGGCATAAAAAAGATGCCAAAAAGACTCTGAAATCGTTGTGTAAAAATTTGAGGATAGATTTCGTGGACCTACCAATTGCCACTCCCCCCTGGACCAAACTCGGTAGCAAGATCGAAAGCATGTGCCGTAAAGCTTTTTTTGAATTCGATCTGTTAGAGGGTGAAAATAAGATCATGGTCGCCCTTAGTGGAGGCAAAGACAGCCTGACGCTGCTCTACATGCTTAAAGCGCTATCCGGTAGAGGTTTTCCTCCTTTGGATATCCGGGCTGTCCATGTGGGAGGAGAGTTTTCTTGCGGAGCCTCTTTGGGAGAGGTCTTCTTAAAGCCTATTTGCGATGCCTTAGAAGTTCCTCTGGTTATCCGGCATTCTACAAAGACAAGAGAAACCCTTGAATGTTATAGCTGTTCTAGAGAAAGAAGAAGATTGATCTTTGATGCGGCCAAAGAAGTTGGCTTTAAGGTCGTGGCGTTTGGACACCACCGGGATGACAGTATTGAGACCCTGCTCATGAACCTGCTCCATAAGGCAGAGTTTGCCGGAAATCTTCCGAAAGTTCCGATGCATGATTTTGGAGTGACGATCATCAGGCCGTTGATCTATGTCTCAGAACAAGAGATCAAAGAATTTGCCAAGATGTACAACTTTGCACGCATCTCTTGCCAATGCCCTGTCGGACAGATTTCCAATCGAAGAAAGATCAAAGATCTCATCAGCCTGATCGAAGAGAGTTTTCCAAATATCCGAGCAAATCTCGCTCAGGCCAGCCTTGAGTTTGGATCTAAAAAAGCTTTAATTAAGTGAGATTTTTGTTACTATACAGGTTGGAGCAGCAAAATGTATTTCTATGAGCTTTTAGCAATTGTCGTTTACTTTCTGATTCTTTTGACAATTGGCTATTATTCGTATCGAAAAAATATGTCCGTCGATGATTTCATCATCGGCAACAGGTCGATGAACTATTGGTTGACAGCGCTCTCTGCTCATGCCAGCGATATGAGCAGCTGGCTATTTCTGGCTTATCCTGCTGCGATCTTTACCCAAGGTCTCTTAGGTGCGTGGACAGCTATTGGACTCATTGTCTGCATGTTTCTTAATTGGCAGTGGATTGCACCTAAGATCCGCGTCGCAACAGAGCAATACAATAGTTTGACGTTCTCCTCTTTCTTTGAAAGCCGCTTTGGTGATACATCGGGCCTCATTAGATTTTTCTCTGCGTTGATCCTAATCGTTTTTTATACCATCTACATCTCTGCTGCTTTAACTGGCATGGGAGATCTGCTGACTTCTCTTTTCAACCTCAACTATGGCATCGCTATTTTGATCGGCATTGTTATCGTCGTTCCTTACGTCTTTGTTGGAGGATATAAAACGCTCGCGTGGATCGACCTTTTCCAAGGATTCTTTTTACTCAGCGTCATCATCTTTGTTCCTCTTTATTTGCTAGGAGGGGTAGGTGGATTTTATGGGATCTCTAAAAGCTTCGGAATACACCATCTGGCTAAATCCCTAGTTCCCGATTTTTCTTCGCACACTTTGATCTCCATTATCTCGATGGGCCTTGGCTGGGGACTCGGCTATTTTGGCCAGCCTCACATTGTGACAAAATTCATGGGGATCAAAAATGTCTCAGAGATCCATAAGTCGAAATGGCTTGGCATGAGCTGGATGACGCTATCGCTAGCTGCAGCGACTTTAGTCGGTGCAGTCGGCGTCTCTTTTTTCAATGGGTTTCTTGCTAATCCCGAAGAAGTGTTTATCAAGATGGTCAAAGCCTCATTCAATCCATTTATCGTGGGGTTTATTCTCTGCGCTGTCATGGCTGCTACCATCAATGCAATGAGCTCTCAAGTGCTCGTATTGACATCGAGTTTGACAGAAGATTTTTATAAAAGAGCTTTCCGTCCCCATGCCTCTTCTAAGGAACTCTTATTGATTTCCCGTTTAGGGGTCGTCATTGTGGGAGCGATTGCTTTCTTCATCGCCTTCCGAAAAACCAGCACAATTTATACCCTAGTCAACTACGCGTGGTCTGGGATCGGATCATCTTTTGGACCTCTCGTGATCTTGTCGCTCTACTCTAACCAGGTCAATAAGTACGGCGCCTGGGCAGGAATCTTAGGAGGCGGCATCACCGCAGGGATTTGGCCGCTGTTTAATACGCCTATCTCCCCGATGGTTCCAGGCTTTTTAGCTAGTTTGCTACTCAATGTGATTGTTTCTTATCTAACACGACAGAAAGTCAACGAAACGGTATGATTTAAGCTATGAATCTATCCCTTAATGCTAAAAGTTCGCTTTTTGCGTCTTTTTACGCATCTTCTAAAGCCGCTTTTCGTACTCAGCAAGCGCGGTTTTTGTCGTTTCGGCTGTGTCAAAGCCCGTATAATCGACGATCGCAAGTTGATTCGTATTGCATTAATACGGATCAACTTGCGAAGCCTACGGTCGTCAATTCTACGGAGCTTTCACGTCAGCCCAAACGACAAAAACTGCGCTTGCTGAGTACGTGGACTACTTTTCCAAGTATGTCCTACGAAGCGGCTTTAAAAGCTGCGAAAAAAACCATCAAAAATCAAAAGTTTTATCATTAAGGGATAGATTCATGACAAGAAAACCTCGCATTTTGATCACAAACGACGATGGAATCTTTGCCCCTGGCTTAAGATCTCTATGGCAAGCTCTCGTTAACTACGCTGACCTGAGTATCGTTGCTCCTGCCGATGATAATTCGGGTGCAGGCACTGGCATCACCGTCAAAACTCCCCTCCGGATCGATGTCGTTCCCTGGGAACAGGGAACCCGCGCCTGGAAAGTCAATGGTAAACCTGCTGACTGCGTCAAACTCGCCCTGGGTACGATTTTAACAGAAAAACCTGACATCATCGTTTCTGGAATCAATCAAGGATTAAATTCTGGCCGCACCGTCTTTTATAGCGGCACTGTCGGCGGTGTCATCGAAGGAGCCCTAAGAAAAATCCCTGGAATCGCGTTTTCATGCGATGATGTTCAAAAACCTGATTTCACAGCCGTTGAAAAATACGTCCTTTCTATCGTTGAGCACGTCATGGAACATCCGATTCCTCTCGGAACAATTTTCAACGTCAACTTCCCCGATCTTTCAAAACCCCTCCAGGGCTACAAATTTGCTCGACAAGGTCAAGGTTTTTGGATCGACAGCCCTGACGAAAGGATCCATCCCACCGAAGGAACTCCTTATTTCTGGTTAGGAGGCAAATGGGAGCATCACGACGAGTCACATGATAGCGATGTGTCGCTGCTCCAAAAAGGCTACATCACCGTGGTGCCGATCCGAGTGGATGAGCTCACTCATCACGACTTGATTGGCAGCCATAAAGAGCTGTTCGAAGAAAAGCTCAACAAATCATTCAAATGACCTTAGAAGAATTTGACAAACACCATTTCAATAAAGAGCTTG
Organism: Chlamydiota bacterium; assembly: GCA_013286675.1. Classification (GTDB taxonomy): domain Bacteria; phylum Chlamydiota; class Chlamydiia; order Chlamydiales; family Rhabdochlamydiaceae; genus PALSA-1444. The sequence continues at coordinate 6,516 of JABDFE010000023.1, read as the reverse complement.
CTCTTGATGCAAATTTTCAACGAAAACTATTTGTCCGCTGCACATTTGACCATTGTGATTTTTCAAAAAGCTCTTTTAAGAATGCCAGGTTCTTAGAATGCAAGATGGTGGCCAGCAATTTCAGCCTTGTTCAATTAGACGGCTGCCGTCTGCAAGATTGTGTTTTTGAAAATTGTAAACTCGTTGGAGTGAACTTTGCCAAATGCGAGAAACTGTTTCTCTCATTACAGTTCAAGAAGTGTCTCATTGATACATGCAATTTTTCTGATCTCGATCTGAAAGGGACGCCGTTTTTAGAATGCCATATCCGCAATACTCATTTCACTCAAACGAACCTTTCGGAAGCTGTTTTTACAGGATCAGATTTACAGGGAAGCCTGTTCCATAATTCAGACTTAAGAAAGGCTAACTTTCAAGGAGCTCAGAACTATTCGATCAATCCCCTCACGAATAAATTGCTCAAAGCTAAATTTTCTAAGCCAGAAGTGATGACGCTTCTGGATCATTTGGAAATTCTCATCGATTAAAATTCTCTAGATCTTTCTGAAATTGGCTCGACCGAGGTTTCTTTCGGACGGCTGAACCAATGGATGAACCCGCACGATTGACAGACATAAGCAGAACCGCTTTGGTTGAAAAACGGCAATCTAAAAAGAGAGACAAACGTCGTTGGGATCAAAGCTTCTCTCTTGTAGAAGTAATTGCATTTGCAAATCTGACAGCTTAAAGGATGTGAATTGATCGACACACGAGCCGAGATTCCCGGCTGCCACGGCTCTCCTATCTGCCTTTTTCTTTTATAAAAAAGGAAAGGAATGATGAGAAATAAAAAAACCAAAGCTATCACGATCTCTGTGTTGTGTTGATCCATAAGCTAGAGATGGTATCATGTTAGCCAGTATCTTGAAATATTCAAAAAATAGTTTGCTGAAAATTCTGATTTGAATACCCTTGCCCCCGGAAAAAGGAGATCCGTATGCTCAAGACTATCGTATATATCGCACTTTTATTCATTGGACTGAACCTGAATGCAGAAATACCACAAGAGCACCTTGATATCAGCATTCCCGTCGTCGATATGCAAGATTTCTATGACACTGAAAAACAAGAAGCGTTCATCAATACGCTTCATAAAGCGCTCACTGAAATCGGATTTTTTGCTGTTAGAAATACAGGCATTGACCGAGAAGCCCTCAAAAAAGCATACGCTCAAGCTGAGACATTTTTTCAAAGAGACGCTGAGTACAAAGCTCAAAGTTTTCTTCCTCTTGTCAACGGTCAAAGAGGATTTGTCCCTGGAGAGACCGCCAAAGGCAACCGAGCAAAGGATTGCAAAGAGTTTTATCATATCGGACGGCAGCTTCCGACAGAGGAACTCTTAAAATGGAAGCTGATGCCTAATGTATGGCCTGATCAAGAAGGTTTTAAAGAGTCGATGATGACGCTCTATGCTGAGCTCGAAAAATATGTGGTTTCAATCCAAGAAGCGATCGTTATGACGATCAACAGAGATGCAACGACGAAAATCGCTCCAGATACCCTGCATCAAATGACAGTCCATGGGGATAGCCTGCTGCGGGCTCTTTACTACCCTGCAGTGACACAAGAGCAGATCGATTCATCGCTAACATGGGCTGCAGAACACACTGACCTTGGGTTGCTTACCATCTTACCTTTTGCAACTGCAAAAGGACTGCAGCTTGAAGTGAATGGACAATGGCTCAATGTTGTTGTGCCTGAGGATGCTTTTGTTGTAAATGCCGGCGACTTTCTACGAAACTTGACCAATGGACTCTTTGTCAGCGGAAAGCATCGTGTGATGGCCCAGGAACCTAATACACCTAGATACTCGATGGTTCTCTTTGTCCACCCGACAGGCGAAACTGCTCTGGATCCGCTGACAGGCTGCATCGAACAAACAGGCGGCGTGCAAAAATATGCTCCAGGGACAAGGCTTGAGTTCCTCTGGGAAAGGCTCTTGGAACTTAAAATAGCTCCCACCCTCCTAGAACCGTATTCTAAAACAGGGCATACCGAACGGCAGATCCGTTTTGGAAAACAAAGCCCTCAAGTGGTCCAGATGCTGATTGAAAATGGGCTGGCCAGCGAAGAAGTCTTAAAGTCTGTTTCAAACTAGAAATTAAATTCTCCACTATTTGAGCTGATAAATAGTGGAGAACTCTAGAAAAAAAAGCCTTTGAGCTTTATACATATAAAAGACCCAAAGGAGAATTTGCCCGTGAAAATCAGAAATTTATTTATTGCTGCGCTTCTTGTGACTTTTTCTATTCAGGCTGCACCTAAAGCCGCTCCTTGCGAGTGCGGACCTCAACAATTTTCCAAAGCTTTTACAAAGGTGGCCAAGCAAGCCAGTCCAGCCGTGGTCTTTATCAAAGTCGAGATCAACCCTGCTGACAATGAAAATTTTGGCTTTCAAGATGGTCAAGGCCCCTACTCCCCTTTCAACGACGATTTTCTCCAACGATTCTTCGGATTCCAAGGAAAACCCTCCACACCCCAACCTCAAATCGGACAAGGCTCTGGATTTATTGTTTCAGCCGATGGCTACATCATGACGAATGCCCATGTCGTCAAAGGTGCTGACAAGATCGAAGTGACTCTCAATGACGGCGAAGTCAAAACAGCGACATTAATCGGAGCCGATCCTCATACAGACATTGCGATTATCAAAATGGACACCAAAGACTCTCCTTTCTTGAAGCTCGGAGATTCCGAATCTTTAGAAGTTGGCGAGTGGGTCATTGCGATTGGAAGCCCTTTTCAGCTCCAAGCGTCTGTCACTGTCGGCGTTGTCAGTGCAAAAGGCCGCCAAGGCTTAAATATTTCTGATCTTGAAGATTTCATCCAAACAGATGCTGCCATCAATCCCGGCAATTCCGGCGGACCTTTGATTGATCTCAATGGCAATGTCATCGGCATTAATACCGCGATCGTCTCACGCAGCGGCGGTTACATGGGGATTGGCTTTGCCATTCCGAGCAACATGGCAAGAAACGTCATGGACCAAATCATCCAAAAAGGTTCTGTCACACGAGGATTCTTAGGTGTTAGCTTGCAACCGGTCGACAAAGAGATCGCTGCTGGATTTAATCTTTCCAAAGTCGAAGGTGTTTTGATCTCCGGCATTGAAAAAGGATCTCCTGCAGAAAAAGCTGGCCTGCAACAAGGCGACATCATTTTAGAATACAACAACAAACCGATCAAATCGCTCCAATCGTTTCGGTACGACATCTCCTTGATGAATCCAGAAAGTAAAGTGAACCTCAAGGTCAACCGCAAAGGCAAGATCATGAGCTTCACCGTGACACTCGGTTCAGCAGCAGAAGGAGGCTCTCCTGCGGTGATTTCTCAAAAACTGGGCATCGAAGTTGAGAACTTAAACAGCGAACTTAGCCGCCAGCTGGGCTACACGGCTGGTGAAGAAGGAGTCGTTGTGACTAAAGTCAAACCTGGCTCTCCTGCTGCCATGGCAGGCATCCGCCCTGGGTTCTTGATCCAAGCACTTAACCATAAAAAAATTGCTAATACATCAGACTATGAAGCAGCCTTGCATGATACCTCTCAGAATAAGCGGGTCCTGCTACTCGTTAGAAATGGAAAAATGACAAGATTTTATTCGATACGTATCGAGTAAAATTTTGAATAGGTTGATTTCTACCTGACAGGTTGGTATCATAGTCGCCATGTCTATTGCCATTGTTGTTGCGATGTATGCGGTTTGGTCCAGTATGTTTTCACTGGCAAAAATCGCGCTGCAGTACAGCCCTCCGATCTTCTTGACCGGCTTCCGCATGATGCTGGCAGCTGTCATTTTGCTGGGCTATTTGTTCATCACCAACAGATCTTCCTTTAAGCTCGATAAAAAACAATGGCTCTCGATTGGTTTCTTAGCTTTTTTTAGTATTTACTTAACAAACGTCTTAGAATTTTGGGCTCTACAATATCTGACTGCTGCAAAAGCCTGCTTTATCTACAGCCTCTCCCCTTTCTTTGCTGCATTCTTCTCCTATCTCCATTTTGGAGAAAAAATTAACCGTAAGAAAGCGCTTGGCCTCCTGATCGGTTTCTTAGGCATCATCCCCGTTTTAACTCTGCAGACCGGTGCCGAAGATCTCATGAGTGCGTTTTCGTTCTTCTCTTGGCCGACTTTAGCGATTATTGGCGCAGCGATGAGTTCCGTCTATGGCTGGGTATTGCTTCGCCTGATCGTCAAAGATCAAATGACATCGCCGACTATGGCTAATGGCGGAAGTATGTTGATCGGCGGGCTACTGGCTTTTGCCCATTCTGCTTTTACAGATTCTTGGCATCCTACACCGATTGCCTTAGGTTCGTTTACGCCTTTCTTTGGCTGGACGCTCCTCATGGCCTTTATCTCGAATATCGTTTGCTACAACCTCTACGGCTACCTGTTAAAGAAATACACCGCGACATTCCTCTCTTTTATTGGCTTGCTCAGTCCTATTTTTGCTTCCCTGCATGGGTGGGTATTCCTGAATGAACCTCTGTCAGGCTTGATTTTCCTATCAACGGGAATTGTCTGCATCGGTCTTTGGATTGTCTACTCTGCTGAACTCAAGCAAGGCTACATCGTTCAAGCCAAACCTGAAGTTATCAAAGATTTGTCGTAAATTCCTGAAATGCAGGATCGCTGCGGATCGGATCGAAGCTCTTTTCTAAGACAATTTCCTTGAGATTCTCTACACCACTTTGGCGGGCTGTCTGCAGCCAGCCGATCGAGGCTTCGGTCAGTTTTAAACTCGCAGCTGCATAGGCGCTTCTAAGAGCGATTTCTGCTTCTGGAGAGTATTGAAACACAGAGCCTGCAAGCTCCATCACCATCGAAAAATCGCCCTGCTCAAAAGCGATGCGATGGAGCAGCGCCAAGGCGTCGGGATCCAAACGATCTTTTAGAGGAAGCAAGATCTTGTAAGCTTCTGCAAGGTGGCCTTGGTCGTAGTGTAGAAATGCGGCATATTGGGTCGCTGTGTCGTAGATAAGTCCCTGCTTAGAAGCAGCACGAAGAGCTTCAAAAGCAGCGAGGGCTTTTTCTTTGTTTCCTTGCCTAAGGTTCATCTCGGCTTCCAAAAAGATCTTCTTATATTCATCTCTCTGGTCGCTTTCACTGACAAACCGGCTTTTTCTAAAATTATCAAAGTTTTCAAAGGCAAACAGAAAGAAAATAGCGCCGGCAAGAAAATTCTGGGTCAAAAAAAGCAGCAGGCAAAACCCAAGACTAATAATCGCACTCCATAAAAAAGCATAACGAATGCCCTTGTAGGCAAAAAACTTCTCTAGCGTAAGACGCAGTAGCTGCCCGCCATCTAGAGGAAGTACCGGGAGTAAATTAACTACAGTCCAGAAAATGTTGATCAAGAGAATCTGCTCAAGAAACAGGCCCACATATCCTGAAGAGAAGATATCTTTGAGGAAATAAACCACGATCACGATGATGAAACCAAAGACAGGACCATTGAGCGTGATGAAAAATTGCTTCCAAAAAGGAAGCTTATCTCCATCGTGATAAGTCAGACCTCCCATCGCAACGAGCTCGATGCGAGGATTGCG
>JABDFE010000023.1:0-917 GCA_013286675.1 Chlamydiota bacterium | reverse complement strand
GATTGCGGCCGAAGAGAAGCGCGGTCAACGCATGGCCAAATTCATGAAAAAGCACTGAGATAAAAATAATAGGGATCCAGATAACGATTTTGACGATATCGCCCTGGCCAAGCAGAAGACCAATCACAGCGGCCATGATCCAAAAGGATGCATAAATCGTAATGGGGATTCTTCCAGGAATGCGGATCATTTTTTCATTGCCTCAAGTACAGCTTGTCCAAGAAGAGCAGGACTCATCGCAACATGGACGCCGGCTTTTTTAAGAGCCTCTATCTTATCTTTAGCTGCTCCTTTTCCTCCAGAGACAATCGCTCCTGCATGGCCCATCCGTTTTCCAGGAGGAGCTGTGACGCCTGCAATGAAGGCTGCAACGGGCTTGGTACAGTGGTGTTTAATCCACTCAGCTGCTTCTTCTTCAGCATCTCCGCCGATCTCTCCGATCAGCAAAATCGCTTCCGTCTGAGGATCCTTCTCAAAAAGCTTAAGGACATCGATGAAGTTGGTTCCATTGAGAGGATCTCCGCCGATGCCAACGCAAGTCGATTGGCCAAGATCCAGAAGAGAGGTCTGCCAAACGGCTTCATAAGTCAGTGTTCCAGATCTGGAGACAATGCCGATTTTTCCTTTTTTGTGGATGTAGCCGGGCATGATGCCGATTTTACAGCCATCTGGCGTGATGATCCCAGGACAGTTGGGTCCGATGAGCCGACTCCTTTGCGACTGACGCATGACACGGCTGACTTCGACCATATCGCGGATCGGAATTCCTTCGGTGATGCAGATGATTAAATGGATCCCAGCATCTTCAGCTTCTAAGATCGCATTCGCAGCAAACGGTGCGGGAACAAAGATCATCGTCGCATCGGGATGGACTGCTTTTTTAGCTTCATAGACAGTGTCAAAAACAGGAAGACCTA
>JABDFE010000022.1:12168-19449 GCA_013286675.1 Chlamydiota bacterium | reverse complement strand
GTCCCTTTTCCCTTCATTTTGCCAATAAAAAAACTAACCACCCGGGACTTCAAATTGCAGATCTAGTTGCTTATCCAATTGCCAGATACAGCATTAAGCCGAATCAACCCAATAGAGCTTTTGAGATCGTTAGACTTAAGCTCCTACACTATCTTGAATGGGATGAGAGTGGGGCAAAGAAATTGTTTTCCCTTTAAAAACGTAAAGCCCCAGCTTTCGCTGAGGCAATTCGCCGATCGGGAACCCCCGATCCAATATTAAGTATATTAACCTATTCTCAAAATTAAAGCAATACACCCAATTAAATTCTGTGGGCTATACTGCCACTAATTGATTGAGACACGGATTTGCGGTAAACTGAAGTGCCGTAAAAAACCGAAGGAGGTCATAATGGCAGTGATGACAAAAACAAATGAAGAAGAGAAACCAGTTTTCAAGCGATGGTCAGCAGGCCGTAAGAAAGAAGTTGTTTTAAGATTACTCAAGGGAGAGGCCGTGGATGGACTCAGCCGAGAATACGGGGTTCCTATTGGGCAACTTGAAAAGTGGAAAGAAACAGTTTTGGCTCGGATGGAGCTTCTACTCAAGGACCGATCTGACGAACCCTTGCATGCAGAACTTGAAGCGGCAAAGAGGCAGATTGGCGAGCTTTGTATGGAAAATGAACTCCTTCGAGAGAAGAGCCGTAAACAAGGTATTTTTTGGGGCGGGAAGTGGTAAAAATGAGCCAAGCCATTTCCCCTACAACAAACAAGCCGTATGGGCTCAAGCGAGTATGTGGAGCATGGGACATTGCCCGATGTTCCTTTTATAGAAAATGCTGTACTTCTGAAAGGCGAGGACCCAAGCCCATTGTTGAGGAGAAGATCCTTTTGGAAAAAATACAAAAGGATCTTCAGACAACACCGTTCAGGGGAGAAGGACACCGAAAGGTGCACGCTCGGCTAAAGCGAGCGGGCACCAAAGTTGGGAGAAACAGAGTCCTGCGTGTTATGAAAGAAAATAACCTCTTGTCACCGAATCGCAGTGCTTATAAACCTCCAAATCCCCACGATGGGCAAATCACCACGGACGCTCCCAATGTGATGTGGGGATCGGACGGAACAAAAGTAAAGACCGTTGATGATGGATGGGTCTGGATTTTTACCGTAGCAGAGCACTGGAATACCGAGTGTTTAGGCTGGCATGTATGCAAAGTAGGAGATCGTTTTGCAGCTCTAGAACCAGTGACACAAGCGGTTAGAAACGTGTATGGATCGTTAAGTAAGGGAATAGCCAGAGGATTAAAGCTGCGCATAGACAACGGGTCGCAATACACCTCGGACTATTTTCTTCAGCAGGTTAAGTACTGGGGAGTAGAAGACAGTTTTGGTCTTGTAAGGCAGCCTGAAACGAATGGAGTCGCCGAGAGATTCCATCGAACGTTGAAAGAGCAGGTTATAGAGGGAAAAGTGTTCAAGACAGTCGATGAGGTACGTAGCGCAGTAAGGCTGTTTGTGGAGATCTACAACGCGAAGTGGTTGGTAGCGAAGCGGGAGTATCAAAGCCCATTAGAAGCACGCCAAAACTACGAGAAGCTGAGAGGGGTAGCGTGAAGAGGAAAAAGAACAGCGAAGGCATCGCGAGTGAGCCCTACACATCTCGCGGAGACGATGCGAGCGGGACTTTTTTCCCTATGAGAAATTATTTAAGCGCAAATTTGTGTTGCAACAATTGGTGGCGGTACAATTTTTAAACGAAGTTCCATTGCATGTCCTCCCTTCAGAATCCAAGGAGAATGCTCTTGCCTAAACAATCTTGCTAAAAACCGCTCAAATGCGACCTGTTTTCTAATGCGCTGTAAATCAATTCCTGTAGATTGAGCTTGTTTGAGCAATCTCGCTTCTAACCCCTTTCCGAAATCGGCTGCATTTTTGAATGTTTTCATGGAGAACTTTTTAAGAGGGGATAAATAGGAGATGATTGAACGGAGTGCTCATTTAAGAGTTGCTTTAACACGGTTTGCGTTATGATCCCTCTATCAGCCGCTGATTTCACTGCTTGTAAAATGAGTTCATGGGAAATATGAGCCTCTGCAATGACGTCCAACAGCGTTTGATAAGCTGTGGTTACAAAATACCCGTCCTTTAGAACAATTGCATCTTGAGGCAGTTGTTTACGGTGAATGACTAATATTTTGGGAATGGTCGAATTACGTCGAAATGAAAGTGGCACCGTCATGTGAAGTTTATCTGGTAGAATATCCGAAAGACCGTGAATAGAAAGAGCGGTTTGATGAGAATAAACTCCTTCTATCTTTCCTGATCTATTACAAGACCACAAAGCCCAAATCATTAGATCAGGACGCTCTGACCCAGGAAACTTGGCAAGGCGATAAATCCCTCTATGAACCCTAATCCAATGACCTGAACGCACATGATAGGGGTGCGTATTATCCTTATATCCAGAGGCTTTCGCTTGCCTAGAGGTAAAATACCCCTGCTGAAATTCTGCTACCTCAAATAACTTACTTTCAGATTCCTGAGATTTTCCCTGCATATACCCTCAAATATATTGAGGGATTATGTAAAAATAAAGAATTTAATTCAAGGGAAGATACCCTCGTCCGTTGTCAAATTAACTGAACTTATCGAGAGGGTTTAAAAAGTTAGATTTGGAGCGTAGCGGTCTCGAACCGCTGGCCTCCACAATGCCATCGTGGCGCTCTACCAACTGAGCTAACGCCCCATAAGTGGGACCATCATTTTATGGAGTTGCTCGTTTTTACAACAGCTCTATTTGCACAATTTCCCCTGACGCCCTATATAGCAAATCATGGGCAAGTTATTTTTTCACAACATCACTCCTGCAGTTCTAGATCCGATTTTTGGCCTGACCGTGCAATTTGATGCTGATAAGCGGCCAAATAAGATCAATTTAGGCGTTGGCCAGTACAGGAATGACCAACTGATAACGCCCGTGCTGGAATCTGTCAAACTTGCAGAAACTTTTTTACTCAGAGAAGAGGAAAGCAAAGAATACCTGCCGATTGCAGGCGATAGTGCTTATTTGAACCGTGTCGGGGCCTTGGTTTTTGGAGAATTTTTCTGGACTCGGGAAGGAGCACGAGTCAGCCGCATCCAAACACTGGGCGGGACAGGAGCTTTGAGGATAGGAGGTGACTTTTTAAAGCAGGAAGTGGGAGAGAAAGTCGCCATTTCTGATCCGACATGGCCCAACCATCGCGGTGTTTTTACAAGATGCGGCATGGTCGTGAAAGCTTATCCTTATTATGACATCCGATTGCAGACATTGGAATTTGACCGCATGGTGCAGTATTTAAAGAATCTGACCCCAGGAACCGCTGTGATTTTGCATGCTTGCTGCCATAATCCGACGGGAGCTGATCTATCGATGGATCAATGGAAGATTTTACTCAAGTTGTTCAAAGAAAATGGGCTTTTGCCTTTCTTTGACTTTGCTTATCAAGGATTTGGTATTTCATTAGAAGAAGATGCTAAAGTGATCCGGCTTTTTGCTGCAGAAGGAATGGAAATGCTGGTCGCATGTTCCCATTCCAAAAACTTTGGGCTTTACTCTGAGAGGATTGGGGCTCTTTATGTGGTCTCTGAATCGGCAAAAATAACCGAAGCTGTGCAATCTAAACTCAAAATAATTGTTCGAACAAACTACTCCAACCCACCTCGACATGGAGCTGCAATCGTCGCTCATATTTTATCTGAGCCCGTGTTTAGAAAAATGTGGGAGCAAGAGGTCGAAGGTATGCGATCTCGCATTGAAAAGATGCGCGGCTTACTTGTCGAAGCATTAACCACACGCTCGCTCAAACGAAACTATCTCTATTTGTCAGATCGTGTCGGAATGTTCTGCTTTTCGGGCTTAAAAAAAGCAGAAGTTGAAAGGTTGCAGAAAGAATTTGCGATCTATATGCCGCTCGATGGCCGCATCAATATCGCAGGCCTTTCTGAGGAAAATCTTCTCACTGTCGTCGATGCAATCACAGAAGTCATCTCGTAATTTCGTATAAATTTTTTACATGAAAGCAACCAGGTATTGACAAAATGTCAAAGATTTGACAGAATTTTGACATTCCAATTGAGGTTTATGGAAATCGATAAGGAAAAAATTTTTGAAAGGTACATTCAAATCGCCGATATACTCGGTCAAATGTTTCCTAATGTTTTGGAAGTGGCAGTTCATTGTTTTGAAGATTTAGATCGAGCAATTATCCATATTGTAAATGGCCATATCTCAGGAAGAAAAATAGGTGGACCTGTCAGTGAGCTCAACATGCGCCGCTTGCTGGAAGAGGGCCAATTTCCCGATATGCTACTTAATTATTCCAGCCGAAATTATCGAGGTCAGCAACTGAAGTCAAGTTCGTTGGCGATACGAGATAATCAAGGGAAAATTATCGGCGCTTTTTGTTTACATTTCGACATTTCTCATTTCGAGCAATTCCAAACATTTCTAGAGCATTTGATTAGTATTAAAATTCCGCCTTTTTTAGGTGTTAATGATTTTGGATTAAGCCAACCTCACAACGAAGAGGTTCAAGATGAAATTAAAACGTTTCTTCTTCAGCAAGGTCTATACGCTTCAGCCTTAACGTATAGGGATAAGCAAACTATTGTTGAGCATCTCCATCGTCGAGGATGGTTCACGAAAAAAGGTGCTATCACTGCTGTAGCTAATGCTCTTCAACTGACTCGTCAAAGCATTTACAATTATATTGAGCTCACAAAACAAACTAAGAAGCCCTCAAACACAAATGTTCAACCCAAGGAATCCAATGAATACCAAATCTGATAAACAAGTAAGACCGCTTTACATGGAGCAACAAGATTTGATCAAGCATAAGGCAAAGATCACAAAAGTTGGAGTTAGTGAAATTAACAAGAAAAGATATCAATGGATTCAGCTTGACGAAACAATTTTCCATCCTAAGGGAGGAGGTCAGCCTAGTGATGAAGGTACCATCAACGGGATAAGGGTTGTTTATGTGCATAAAGTGGCTTTAGATAAAAATCGAGTAGATCAATTTGAAATCTTGCATTGCTTTGATGAAGCTGAAAAGCTCTCATTTAAAGAGGGCGATGAAGTGGAGCTTGAGGTAGATGGGTCTAAAAGAATTCTATTTTCAAGAATGCATACAGCAGGGCATGTGCTTGCTGAGACAACCAAAGCAATTTTCCCAAATTTAGAGCCTTATCATGGCAACCACGATCCGAAAGATGGCTACGTGAAGTTTAAAATGCTCAGATCAATGAATGACGGTAAGGAAGAAATTATTCATAAAGTTCAACCGCAACTTCTAGCCAATCTGAATCAAGATCTATCCGTTTTAGTGATCCAGTTGCCTTCAGGAATGAGGGCGATTCAAATTGGAGAGCATTCGATGACTTGTGGAGGCACTCATGTTCATCACTTGAGAGAAATAGGGCAAGTCGAAATTACCGATGTGTCGATCAATCAAAAAGAACAAATTGTAACGATAAAATATCGATTAGTAGACTGATAAAAATTTTGTGGAGAGTTTATGGATATCGCAAATGTTGCGTCAATAGCATTTATTAGTCTTCTTGCTGCTATCAGTCCTGGTCCAGATTTTGCAATTGTAACCAAGAATTGCCTATCAGGAACGTTTCGTAGCGGTGTTTTGACAGCTCTAGGCGTCGCAGCAGCGCTGCTGGTTCATGTGACTTATTGCCTGTTTGGGATCGCGATTGTCATTCAACAATCACCTTTTCTTTTTCACATTTTAAAATATCTCGGTGCTGCTTATCTTTTTTATTTGGGCATTCTTCTTCTAAAAGAAAAAATGTCTCCTGAGGGATTGCCACAAGATGTTAAGAGAAAGAAGAGTCCATTTCTTTCTGGTTTTCTATGTAATTTATTAAATCCTAAAGCTACTCTTTTTGTATTGAGTTTATTCACTCAGTTCATTGACCCGAGCATGCATGTTTTTGTGAAAGCTCTAATGGGAAGTATATTTGCTGTTATCGTGTTTGTATGGTTTGTTTTGCTTTCTTATTTAATCACACATCGATTGCTGCAAAAACATTTTGCTCGTTTTCAATTGATAATTACAAAGCTAATGGGTGTTGTTCTGTGTTGCTTAGCTGCTTATGTTGCAATCTTCTCTTAACTAAACAGAAATATGCCTTGTTATTTTCTGAGGCTTGTTCTTTTGTAGTGCCTCATCGTATGCTGAGGCAGTGAAGCGGTATACGTATATATTCATCGCCCTTTTTATTTTGTGTCAGCTGAGTTTGCCAACGAAGGCGACAGACCGGCTCCGCTCTATGTCAGTGGCTGCACTTTCTCCATCATGGATGGGACTTTCGAGTGCGAAAGAAGGGGCATTCAAGGTTGCGGCGATTTGGCTGTCTAGTGGATCTCCGGAGATGAAAAATGAGCTTGAGGGATTGAGACTTGAGAACCACAATCTCCTTACCCAAGTCGAGATTCTGAAAGCGCAAGTCGATTTGGAAAAGCTGGTTGGAGAGGAAGCAGAACTTCTGAAACGGTTTGTCAAAGACGATGCCTACGCCAAAAGAAGAAAAGCGGAAATTTTCAGGCTGATCGATCTCTACACTCCTGCAATCATTGGGAAGGTGATTTTTCGTGAAACGGCTTCTTGGAGCAGTTCATTTTGGATTAATTTGGGTGAAAAGACCAACCAAGATCTAGGTAAAACAGTTATCGCAAAAAATAGTCCTGTTGTTGCAGGAACATCTCTTTTAGGAATTATCGAATATGTGGGTGAGCATCGCTCAAGAGTGCGGCTGATTACGGATGCAAGCATCGTTCCGTCTGTGCGGGTATTAAGAGGGAGTCAGCAAAAGCAGGTGATTGCTCAGCAAACGAAAAAATTGTTAGAGATGCTCAGCGGCTGTGAAGAAAGTTCTCAAACCCTTAAGAAAGAGTTGAAAGATTTTTATCAAAAATTAAATCCAAGCGGAGTTAATTCCTATCTTGCCAAAGGAGAGCTACGAGGAATGCGATCACCGCTATTTCGGTCCAGGCACGCTCTTTTGCAAGGAGTCGGGTTTAATTATGATTTTGATGATGAAGAAGGGCCAGCGAAGGATCTCAAATCTCCATTAGTCCACAAGGGAGATATCCTTGTCACGACTGGGATGGATGGGATATTTCCGGCAGGGCTCCGAACTGGACAAGTGATCAAAGTATTTCCTTTAAAAGAAGGGGCATCAGCCTATGAGTTGGATGCTCTTTCATTAATTGAAAATTTTGATGATATTTTATATGTGACGGTGC
>JABDFE010000022.1:11003-12158 GCA_013286675.1 Chlamydiota bacterium | reverse complement strand
ACTGATTGACGAAGAACTCTTCTTTTTTCTATTCTGCGTATTACTTATTGGAGGTAATTGTGAAATCAAAATTATACATTTTTGCATTAAGTATGTTTGTTATGTCTTTTGTCGTTGCTAACGGAGCAGTCGATGCGAAGTCAGTGATTGTGACTGACGATGCAATTGAAGAAAGCGTAGACGAAGAAATTGCTGAGGCTTCTGAAGAAGTAAAAAAACTCAAAGAAGGTGCTTTTCAAGAAGAAGATGAAGAGTGTTGCGAATAGTTTTCTATCCAAGAAGCTCTATCTCGTGATAGAGCTTCTTTGATTTCATCCAAGATCGTTTTTCCCGTTCTAGGTTCTCCGAATACATAGTGGTAGGTCTCTTGTCTTAATTGCTGATAGCAGGTGCTTTCAGCTTGGGTAATCGATCTTCCTAAATGATTTTGTAAATTCAATTGGTGGCCGCATTGATAGAGCTTCCCAAAATGGCTATCTAAAAAGAAAAGAGGTTTGTTAAAGGCTAGAAAATCGTAGCCGATCGAGGAAAAATCCCCAAGATAACCATCAGAGGCATTGAGGATTGGATAGATGCAGGGAAAATCAGAGAGGAAAATGATACCTCTTTTGTTTTCAAATGCTCCACGCAGCTGATATGTTTCCACAGGATGCAGATCGTCGAGAAAAGGGTGCCAACGGACGATGACATTATAAAATTCTCCAACTTCGTCAAGAGTGCGCATGGCATAAGGCAAGAATGAGGAGTTATTTTCCCCATCAGGCCAGGAAGGAGCGTAGAAAATGGTTTTTTTGCTCGGGTCTAACTTGCCCTCTAGCTCAGCTTTTAGCAGATTGTCGTAGAACTCTTGGTTTTTCTGGTAGTACTGATATCTATAGTTTCCTGTTAGGACTGTGGAAGAAAGCTGGCTCTTTGTTTTTTTTAGATGATCCCTCATGTGACATCCATAGACTAAGGAGATGTCTTTAGGGATCGGGTCTTGAGAATGCCCTTTATCGGAATTTCCATGAGGACAGTAGACAATTCTCATTTTCTTTTGGAAAAGCATTTCAAAAAGAGGCAAAAGCTCAATGGCCCAAAGATGGCCGGATTCAAAAATCACATCACTGGAATTCTTGAGACGATGAACCAAGCCCATGCCAATGTTCCACTCGA
>JABDFE010000022.1:0-10993 GCA_013286675.1 Chlamydiota bacterium | reverse complement strand
CAAAGAAAGAGCTTGGAGATCAATGAGCCTGCAGTCTAGCTGAGGATAAAACTTGCGGGCAGCCTGATAGGTGGATTCTTCCGTGACTAGCAGGGGAAGCCTTAGCTCAATACATAAAACTCCGAGATGATCTAAGTAATGGATAGGTCCTGTATGGATGGCGATCCAACGATTTGTCAAGCGGCTTTACCTTATGTTTTGTAGGATCTCTTGTCGGACAGCATCCCATGGCTCTTTTCCGAAAGTATAAGCATAAGTCTCATGACGCACCTCTGTCAAATGGGATTGATCATCGTTAAGAATGATTTGATGGGGTTGCAATGTTTGCCCGCACCGATGTAGGTAAAGTCCTAGGTCGGAAGGATCCCGACCGGTGGGATTGAAAAAGAACATCGGTCGGTTAAAGTTTAAAAAATCGTATCCAATCGATGACATATCTCCCAGGTAGATATCAGCTCTTTCAAGGATTGGATAGATAGGGGTAAAGCCGGGAAGGAAGCGGACGTTAGGATGAGTCTCATTTTGCAAGACAAACTGCAGAACGCTGGATGTTTTTTCAAGATTGGGATGGAGTTTAATCAGGAGGAGAACATTGGAAGGCAGCTGCTCGATCAGATTTTGGGCAGCATGAAAGAAAGAGGTTGAGTTTTCACCGTCCTGCCACGTGGGGGCATAGAGAACTGTCTTCATGGAAGGAAGGGATAGCTCTTGGATCAGAGAGTCATAGAATTTTTTGTGCCGGCGGTAGTACTCAAGTCGAAAATTGCCAATGGAAATAGTGGGACAGAAGACGTTTTTATTTTTAAGAAAGTCGATCATTTTCGGGCCATAGACCAGCAGGGTCTCTTCGTTTTTTAAACCTTCCATAAGGACTGAAGCATGCCCTTTGTCCGAGTTGCCATGAGGAAGCCAGATCGTTCTCATCTTTTTTCCCAAGCTGGCTTCTGCGATAAAAAAGACTTCGTCGAACATGCAGCGGGGAGTTGAGTAAAAGAGCGTGTCGAACGATCGGACGACCTCAAAGGGAGCTTCTAGACAGTCCCAATATAAAAGTTCTAGATCGGGGTAATAGAGGCGAGCTTTCTGGAGAAGGTCTTCATCGGTGACGATCAGGGGGACTTGCATCAAGCTACAGAAGGGGGCTAGATGATCGAGGTGGTGCTCTAATGGTCCGTAAATGAAACCCGCAGTGCTATGAAGCATTCCTATTGTTATAATCCTCGGGAGGCAGCATCGCAATAGAGATTTTTGCTTTTTTTTCAGGCTGGAGCTCTGGGGCAGCTTGGTGGCGGGCTAGTTGTGTCAGCATTTCATTGCGGCTGCACTGAAGATTCATGCGGTCAAGCAGGGCAAGTATTTGGTCGCGCTGGGCCAAAAGTTCCCAGCTATTTTCATTGTCTGGAGGCACGAGCTGCTCGAGTGGAACATTGGCATGGGCTTGGTTCATCGTCTCAAGAATTCCAGTGATGTACATCCGGTCTTGACGTAAGTGGCTTAAGTGCTCAATTAAATGACCTCTTTCTTCCATGAGCTGGGTCCAATAGGCTGTCTCTTTTTGCAAGATAAGCATCTCTTCTTGGTGGAGATTTCCCAGTAATTCCCTCATTGCATCGATTTCTTTCTTCATTAGATTTTGGAGGTCTGTATGGTGCTGTGTCCATTCGGTTGTCATTCAAAATTCCTTTGTTGATTAGAAGAGTGATGCAAAAAGTATGCCAGAAATGCAAAGTATTTATTTTAATCTAGTTGCAGAGAGAAGGGGTTGTGCTATGATGGCCAAGATGGAAAAAGATGCCGTAAATCGGCTTAAAGAATGGTTTTTAGAGCATCAACGAGAGCTTCCTTGGAGGGAATGCAAGACTCCTTACCGCGTATGGATCTCTGAGGTGATGCTTCAACAGACGCAGGTAGCGGTCGTGATTCCTTATTTTAACAGCTGGATGCAAAAATTTCCTACTATCGCTGCTTTGGCTGAAGCTCCATTGGAAGACGTTATCAAGGCCTGGGAGGGGTTAGGCTACTATAGCCGTGCCAGGAATCTGCACAAAGCTGCCCAACTAGTGATGAGCAATTTTGAAGGAGAGCTGCCGAAATCCCCTGAAGAATTAGATCGGCTGCCGGGATTTGGGCCTTATACCATTGGTGCAGTTTTGAGTTTTGCTTATCATCAAAAAGCTGCAGCTGTCGATGGAAATGTGATCAGGGTCCTTTCCCGTTTTTTTGCCTCGGAAAAAGATAGTGCGCAGCGCAAAGCTTATGAAGAGCTCTCCCTGTCATTACTCCCAGATGACGAGCCTTGGATTGCCATGGAAGGGTTGATTGAGCTAGGGGCCAAAGTCTGTCAGCGCAGACCTAAGTGCAGCGAGTGTCCTTTGATGGAAGGGTGCCAGGCTTATCGGCAGGGCAAGGCGGAAGACTTTCCGATTAAGAAAAAGAGGCCAACAACGATTTATTTAGAGCGTCAAGTTGCAATCATCCACTGGAAAGATGAGATTCTTGTGAAGCAAGAAAAAGAAGGAAAAGTCATGGCCGGGCTTTATGAATTTCCCTATGCTCTTTTAAATGAAAAACTTGGAGTTGATCTTTCTTTAAAAAAATTAACAGAACTTCCTCTCGTCAAACATGGGTTTACTAGGTATAATGTGACGCTTTATCCGTGTTTATATGAGAGTGCTGAAAAAAAGAATATAGATGGATTTGAATGGAAAAAATGGCAGGAACTTATCTTGCTTCCTTTCTCTTCTGGACATCGAAGAATCTTAAAGGAATTAGAGAACCTGTCTCAGTAAAAAGTTTCAGTCGATTTTCGGGTTCTTTTGAGCCGATTTTCGATTTTCTTTGCAGGGGTTGTATCAGCTTTCGTATACTACCCCTGCAAAGAAAATCGAAAATCGGCCAAAATAATCCCGAAAATCGACGAAAAATTTTACTGAGACAGGTTCAAAGATGCCCATTTTACACACTGAAAGCTCCAACGGCTGGGGTGGTCAAGAAATCCGAATCTTGAAAGAAGCCATTGGCCTGCGCAGCCGCGGCCACGAAATTATTTTCGCTGTGACTTGTGGAGGAAAGCTGGTGGATCAAGCAAAGAAGGCTGGATTTACCGTCTATGAAATTAAGTTTCATCGCAGCAAAGCTTTTTCTGCTTTGAGAGCTTTATTAAAGATCATTCGAAAGCATAAAATTGACGTTGTCAATACTCATTCTTCTTTAGATTCCTGGCTCGGCGGGTTAGCTGGGAAAATCACTCAGTGCAAAGTGATTCGGACACGGCATCTTTCCACGGCAGTACGTGGAGGCCTCAATGCTTTTTTATTATACCGCTGTCTTGCTGATTTTATTGTCACCACATCATCGGCAATTATTCCTAAAATTGCTGAGCTTGCCTGTTTGCCTGTTTCTCGTTTTAAGTGCATTCCAACAGGCGTGGAACCTTTTCAAGTCGATGGGAAGAGGGTCCAAGAATTTCGTGACAAGCTTGGGATAAAAAAAGACGATATTTTGATCGGCACGGTCTGTGTTGTCCGTTCCTGGAAAGGAATCCAAGATCTGATTGAAGCTGCCCGCCTTTTAAAAGGCTATCCGCATCTAAAATGGGTCGTTGTTGGTGGTGGTTATTTAGAAAATTTCCGTCATCTTGTCGATGAATCTACACCTTTAGTCTTTACTGGCCATCTTGACGATCCGTATACAGCATTAGCAGCTCTCGATATTTTTACCCTTTTAAGTACTGCCCATGAAGGGATTTCTCAAGCTTCCCTACAAGCCGCTTATTTGAAAAAACCCCTCGTGACAACCACGATTGGGGGACTTCCCGAGGTCTGTTTGGATGGCGTGACAGGTATTTTAGTCCCTCCTTCGTCGCCTGAAAAAGTGGCAGAAGCAGTTTTACGCCTAGCTGATGACCTGCAGCTACGAAAGGGTTATGGCGATGCAGCTGCTAAGCTCGTCGAAGATAAGTTTATGCTGAAGCATACCCTCGACCAGATGGAGCAAGTCTTTTTAATCACTTCTAGTTGAATTTCCAGGTGACGACGGGACACCTTTCGGCAAGTTCGTAAGAGCTTCCAAACTGAATGTGATCCCAAGGGGGAAGCTCCGATAGTTTTGGGAAATAGTAAACCAGGTCTGAGTTTTGGTAGACATCCAACGTGGGATGATCCCAAACTGGACGGATCACCTCACGAACCATTTTTACAGCCACATACGGATTTGCCAGGGCTTGCGCAACTTTCCATTTAAAGGCGTGAAACCCTTTTTTTTCTTCGAGTACGCTATTGAGATTTTCTTTGTGCTCTGGAGAAATAAAAACGCGCAAAATCAGGCGTCCATTCGGTTTTAATGCTTTTTTTGCCTGCTCAAAAAATAATTCCGGGCTGCCTTGAAAGACCGTCAAGCAGCCATCACCAATGAGCGCATCGAATTTTGATTCGAAGGGAAGATCCTTCCAGTCTCCAAGGACTGCTCCTGTTTGGAAGATCTCGATAGCTTTTGGGTTATTATCAATTGCAAGGTTGGCCAGATGTTGTAATTCTTGTGTGACTCCCAAAAGAAGTGTTTGATCACCCTCTCTCAATTGATTTTTGAACATTGCCACATCTTCTTGCGACGGTCTTAGGGGCGAGCCCCATTCATTTGACCACCGCTCAGACATTTGATCCCACTGACTCATTTGCCGGCCAAGCAGATAAATTCTTCAAATTTTCCTGCAGGAAATTCATCGACATAGACAAACTGCACCTCAAAAGGATGGCCGATCCAATAGTGCACGACTTTACAAAGAGCTTTCTCTTCTTCTCGGATGAGTGGTCTTTCGACAACGAGGCGTAGCTCTATTGTGTTCAAATCTTTCTGCACTGCCTGGAAACGTCTGACCGGAGCAATTTTCCTAAAATCCCTTGATCCTATGCGAGGCCAATGGCTTGATCCGTCAGGTAAAACAACCCTATTTCTCTGGCGGCCTAGGATTTTTTTGATGGTTTGGAGCCCTCTGCCGCAATGACATTCTCCTAATTCTGCATAATCTCCGATATCATACCGGTAGAGATAACGGCTTGTCAGATCGGTCACGATGACCCTGCCAATCTGTGCGGGCTTGTCCTGCTCATCGAGGATTTCTACGACAATATTTTCCATGACATGGTAATTTTCTGGATTGTCCGGACATTGAATAGCAATGGTCCCGACTTCTTCGGTCGAATACGTATCCACAATGAGTGGGTTTTTATAAGAGAGCGTCTCCCCTGTTGTTTTGATCCCTTTAATAGACTTGAGAGCCGATAGATCGATGGTCTCCAAAATGGAAGGGTACGTGTGGAGGTAGCCCGGTTGGATTTTTTTCAGCCAGCGGTTGAGGTCGCCTTGCACTGGGTGAGCATACAACGGACCGGTTTTCCCTAATAGAGAAAAGGCAGAACCCCACTCGGGAAGAGAAAGTTCCTTTTGAATTATCGGCCGAATCACTGCAAAGGGGAGGGAAAGATCCCGTTTATGCCAGAGGACTTCTCTTAAATTCGTCGCATTCCACCACAATAGAGAAAGATTTGTTCTCTGAACTTCGACAGGAATACCTGTGGACCCGGAAGTTTTTGAAACGAAATCCCCCCGCGGAGGTTCCATCTTTTGGAGGTCGTATCTTGTTAAAATCGGCCCCTTAAGAGGCGGAATGTCCCGTTTTACCCATTGCGTCCGATCCAGTTCTTTTAAAAGCTCTGAAAGATTCATCCGTCCTCCGGCGGAAACCCGGCCCAAGGGCCGGGTCTATAGTTTATAGGGTTTTTCTGTTGTAAAATTTCAATTTATCAAAGAACGAAGATCCTGCATACTTATATCAGGCTGAAGAAGGGGGCATTTACCTGACAGTGCAGGCAAAAACAAGATGGGCAGGATCGTAAACGGCAAGATAGGCAAGATGGAGCACACAGATATTAGACAGATATCAGAGTTGGTTTGTTGGTTAACTTCGGGAAGAAGTGGTTGGAGCACAAAAGAATGTTACATCCTGCTGATCCTGTCGCTTGTCTGTGAAAATTAAAACTCCATTCCCAAATAGACGGTGGCAAAATAAACCTGGTAGGTCTTGTTTGCCATAGCCTGTAGCGAAAAAGCGCCATAAGGATAAGCATCGTTTCTGGGTTTGAAGGAGCACATCAATCCCAATGACCCCAGATTTTCAATTTTGTCGCTTGCAACTACAACAGGAAAAGTGGAGGATGCTCCTACAAAAGCAGTCGTTAAACGTTTCTTAAGATTGATAGGAGCCTGGTTGACATAGCTGATTGTTTCGTCAAGGCGCATATATCCCCATGAGTACACAAAACGCTCACGGAAACGGATACCTGCTTCTGACTGCAAGAGCGAGTAATGCCAGTGAGGGACTTTCAAGTTTAGGCCCGATTTTCCTGTTTCTGTATAATGTTTTTGCCAGCCATTGAACCAGTCAAACGCTACAAACGGCTCGATGAGATAATGTCCTTGTTGATCGATGGACCAAGGCGATGCCACTTCAACCTGAGGAGCTAAAATCCATCCATGTGTTTTTCCTTTCGATGTGATCGAAGAAAGAGTCTGGCGGCGATTGGTAAATTGGAAGCCTCCAACCCACAGGGCGCCATTGACGTTGATATGCTTTTTGAGATAAGCGCCATAAAAACAGCCTAATTCCTCTTGGATTTTTCCATGGCCAAGCCCTTTGCCGTAATGGATATAGTTAAAGGCATAGCCGACTGCAGCCCCCACTCGATAATCACCTTCCTTGTGGTCGCAAGCTAAGAGTCCTCCGCCTATTTGGCTGTTGAACTTGGTGAGTCTTCCATGATCTTTTAGATGGACATAACTGCCAAATGGAGCTAGCCAGATGGAATTTTGTTTAGAGGGTCTCTCAGGAGGGTTTTCCTCTTTTTTATTATTTCTTGTCTGGCCATTGTACCACATAATGGACGCCGTAAGCTCATCATCGCTCATTCCCAAATGAGTGGTTTCACCCAAGTAAGCTGTTTCACATTCATGACCTTGTTCATCAAAGCAGTTTTTTTCATCATACACATGACAAAATTCATTGGTGCAGGGACAATTGCTGGTTTCAATGAAGAAGGTCTCTAATGCCTTACGTGCTGCAAACTGGGCATAAGCTGCACCGAAATAAGGTCCAGTTGTCTGTGGAGTAATCACGTGCGGCAGATTGTTGGGTGGCTGAGTATTGCAAAGTGAAAGTGATTTACCGCTGACATCTATACTATTAATGGAGCTGCTCCCAGTGGTATCCAAAACAGTAACTGCGCCGTTTGGAGCTACAATTGCAGCATATGCAGCTCCAGAATTTGTGTCTCCCCCAATCCATCCGACTCCTGCTTCACTGATGGCTACAGCATTGATGAACCCAGGAATCGAACCTGTTGCAGCAGGGGTTACAGAGCCATTTGGTTCTACGAGAGCCGCATAGAAATTTCCTGAAACACCACCTCCAATGATGCCGGTGCCTGTTGAGTTCAAGGCAACCCCATTGATCGATCCTGGAGTGAGAGGGAGAGAAAGGGATGTCGCAGTGCCATCTGGTGCCACATATGCGGCGTAAGGCATCGGAAAAGATGATCCACCCATCAAACCTATCCCCGCATCGTTAATAGCAACCGCATTGATAAGCCCGAAAGGTGTTGGAGTTATTTGCAAAGGAGCTCCTGCAGTGGCAGGGGTTACCAATGCCGCATACGTAGGACCCCCAAATCCCCCTGCAAAAATCCCAACATCGTGGGAATTCATGGCCACTGTAGCTGTTCCGAACAAAGGTGGCGGTTGAACAGGTATCACAGTTCCGTCCTGCATAACATAGGCAGCATAGAGTAATGCAGAATTACCTTCTCCTCCAATAAATCCGACAGTGCAATTGAGGGCGGTAGAACTAATGTCGATAGGGTGAGTTAAAGAAGATCCACTTAGTGGTATGACGGTACCATCTGGCTGAATAAAAGCTGCAAAACCCGCACCGCTGCCAGTGGTGCCCCCAACGAGGCCTATGTTATTTGGATTGATAGAAACGCTAAACACTGCATCAGCTGGACCAAGACCAAGAGAAAGAGGGGTGAGCGTCCCTGTTGGAGAGACAAGAGCGCCATAACCATTTGCTCCTCCGATGATGCTGTTTCCAGAGGGATTTATAGCCACACTATATATTTGGCCGCTGCCGGTCAATCCTGCAATCGGAGTGACCAAGCCGCTATCGGAGACAAACGCTGCATACTGTCCTCCGGTGTCATTAACTCCTCCGATGATACTTGCTGGAACCTGAGCATACACAGTCGATCCTCCTGCCCCGACTAACCCTGTCAGCAAAATGCATTTTAACAGCAACGCTTTTCGCTTATCCAAATCGTGATATTTCCCCACTCGCATGCTCCCGACCCCATTCAATAGGATGTTTATTTATCCTGGTGGATATAATAGCACATATTTTGAAAGCAATAGGGATTTCCAGGGCGCTTAGGAAAGGCCCTGTTAACATCTCCTTTTCACTTATTGAAACCTAAGCTATAATTATTGATATGATAGAAGAAGTTCCTTTTGGAAAATTCGGTTTCGTTAAAAAACAGAGCGTTGAGTGGATTAAAACGCACGTTTTGACAATTGCCGGGATCGGCGCTTTTCTAGGTGTCACTGCGTTTGTAATCTCAATATGTGTTAAGGGCGATGCGCAGGACGATTATTTGGCTGCGGATATAGCGTACAACCATTGGGAAGGTGACAGAAACGAGCAGCTTGTCAAACTTCAGAAATTAATCCGGAAACATCCCGAGCTGCATGCAAAATACGATGGAGCCATTGCTCAAAAACTTCTCAGCAGTAGTGAAAAAGGGCTTGCCACGAGTTATGGAAGAGCAACCCTGAAACGGATCGGTGATTTTTCTCCCTACTATAAAGATTTTTCCACGTGTTCTTTGATGATTGCTGACCAGAAGTTGGAAGAAGCTTTGCGCGAGGCAAAAGCTTTGAAAGCATCCATGGATAGCGATGATCGGTTTTGGGAAAGAAAGAGTACACTTGTTCGGCACGGATGTATCTTATATGCGTATAACCTGCTAAGGATCGCCATGCTGGAAAAACTAGCTGGAACATCCAAGGGCGAACTTGAAGCTTGGGCTGAAATGAAAAAAAATGCGGGCTGGCAAGGAACGCAGCCCACATCAAGAACATACGATCCAGAGGCTTATCTCTTACTTGAGCAGAACTTTAAAAGCCAAGAGATCTCACTTCTAGACTATATCAAATACAGAGAAGACGTTCTTACTTTGATGAATCTACAGCCATAATATTCATCATACGTCCGCCGACAAGGCCGACGATTAAGAATATCACAAACGGTAAAAAAATCGCTAAAATGAGCGACACAGCACCTAGAATAATCTGAATTGTTTTGTCTTGTTTAAAAATGAATTTAAAGACCATTTTCACAAGAGAGTCTGTCTTAGTAGGGAAAATGATGCCTAAAACGGCTCCGCCCATCGCAAAGAAGATGCTCCATCCGCCGCCAAAGTGGCCGAAGATGCTGAAGATGCATGTTAAAACAAATAAAGCGCAGAAGAAAACTTCATAACGGTGTTTTTTGGTAAATTCTTCGATTTCTTTTACCGATACACCTTTCTTGTTGCCATCCATAACTTTCTACTCCATTCCTTTTTTTCAATCTAATGATTAATAATCTTTTTTGCAAATCATTAGTTTTATGAGCAAGATCTCCCATGAAAAAGGGTTCACGACTAGTACTCGGCGAGCAA
Source organism: Chlamydiota bacterium (assembly GCA_013286675.1). GTDB lineage: Bacteria > Chlamydiota > Chlamydiia > Chlamydiales > Rhabdochlamydiaceae > PALSA-1444. The sequence continues at coordinate 1,226 of JABDFE010000022.1, read as the reverse complement.
AATTTTTGCCGTTTGGGCTGACGTGAAAGCTAGCTGAAATCGTCAAACGTCTATGAAAATAGTTGTAAGTGATTCATTTTAACAAGATTTTTTAGCAGGAGTCCCTGCGTTTGTAAGCCATCTCTTTAAAATATTGGCCGAATCCCATACACTCTGGGAGATTATGGAGCTTCTTAAAACAACCAGTCTAAAAAAGGATATGCGAGCATGGCTACCTCAAGGAATGCTGCTGCTTGTTGCTTTTTTATTTTCTATTTTTTGGTTGGTCTCGATGGGATTGCAAAGTGACGAGAGGGATTCTTTTTCACGCTCATGCGCGCTTCCTTTGATCGATTATATGAAAATTGGAAAAGGTCCTTTGGCGATATCTCACAGGGGAATTAGTCCTGAATTTGAGCCTTTGGTCAAAGAGTTGGTTGTGCTTGGTAAGAACACCCGTCCCGATAGCAGTGCACGATCTATGGTTTCTATTGGGCTTAAAACTTCAGGTGATCAGAAGCAATTGATTTCCGGACAAAAGCTATACCTTGCAACGGAAGGCAGTTCCTATAAATTCTCCGATGAAAAAACCCATTTAAGCCTTCTTCCGCTTCCTATGGCAGGGTCCGATGTTCTTTTGGAAATCGAAACTCCGGAAAAAAAAGAAGAGGTCGTTTTGACCGCTTCTGCATTTTTGGATCGGTCATTGGATGAAGAAACTTACGTTCAGGTGCTTAAAAAAGGAAAAATGTGGCCCCCCGATCTCTTTTTGCATCAATGGGGTGGGGAGGAATATCGGGATTTAAGCTCCAAACAAAAAGTTGAGATCGATGGGAGAGTCTACTTTCTTTCTGTGGGAGATTTCCTCTGGTGGGATGAAAACGAATGGAAGGTCGGCAAGGCTTTACTTGAAGATTCTCCTTTAGCTAAATTCACGGCGGCGTCTGCTCATGAGGCTATAGCTCTTCAAAAATCAATATTGCCCTTCAAAATTCTAAAGCTCCTCAAAAAGCCGAGGAAGTCATCACCTCTGTCAGGCCTCGCAGCGGCTCTGAGATCACCTGCCAGCTTGGGAAAAGACGTGTGATTGTCAAAGAAGGCGATTGGTGGATTAAAACCGACCGCCGCTGGCGCGCGCTCAAGACTGCTGCAGATCTTGAAGCGTTTCTTCATCATGATATTCAAGGCGAGCTGTTTATTTTTGAGAAAGTAGAAAACATGAAAGGTAAAACCATCCTAAAAGGCCG
>JABDFE010000021.1 GCA_013286675.1 Chlamydiota bacterium | reverse complement strand
TGAATTGGCATGATCGAGATTGCCGGACGGCTCATCAGCTAAAATTAAAGCGGGATCATTTAGGAATGCGCGAGCAATGGCAGCGCGCTGTTTTTCTCCGCCAGAGAGCAATTTAGCAGGGAAGTCTGCACGATGCTCAAGACCGACTTCTTGGAGCAGTTCTAAAGCGCGCTCCAGTTTATCTTGATGGGAGATCTTTGCCGGCATCAGGACGTTTTCTAGCACGGTATAGTCTTCAAGAAGGTTGTAGGCTTGGAAGATAAAACCGATCTTTTGGTTTCTCAGGTAATTCCAGTTGGAGGAAGTGACTGCTTGTCCGCAAATTTCTAATGTGCCTTCTGTTGCAGGCTCAAGAGTTCCTAAGATATGGAGCAGGGTTGTTTTGCCTTCTCCCGATTTTCCCATGATAGCGGCTGTTTCACCCGCTTGGATCTCAAGAGAGATCTTTTTCAAGATGGTTGTTTCAATCGGGCTCTTAAAACTTTTAGAGATATTCTTGGCCTTGAGAATCATTCGGACCTCAAGATGGCAGACGGGCTTAATCTACAGGCTTTCCATGCAGGGATGAGTCCTGCAATCAGCGAGAGAATCGGCGTGATCACTAAGACGAAAAGGAGCGCTTGAAAACTTAAGGTTTGAGGCAGCGATGAACCAAAGAACACTGCATTAAATGCATCGTGCCCTTGCAAGAAGCTTAAGAACTGAACCAGCTTATCGAGGTTTTTCAGAGTGAGTAATGCAGCACCGACCCCGACAACGCTACTGAGGATGCCAAGCGCTGCTCCAAGCCCTCCAAAGATCAGCGCGATGCTTTTTCTGGAAGCTCCAAGAGCTTGTAAAATGCCGATCTCTTGCTTTTTGTCGTTAACCAAAATGACAAGGAAAGAGATGATATTGGAACAGGCAACCAGCAAGATCACTAGACCGATCAAGGTAAAGAGGTATCTGTCGCTTTGGAATTGCTGCAAAAGGTCTTTAGCAAAATCGTAGTCTTTGTATGTGGTGACTTTCCAGTAGTGATCGATTCCAGCGCTTTTAAGACGCTCTTGGAGTTTTTTGGCGATCTCTGGCGCCTCTTTGATGTCCTTCATCCAAACAGCAAATCCCTCACGCGAGGTTTTATCAAAGTGTTCGACTTGGGCAGTCGTATTGATCAAGTGGACGACATTGGCAGGAACTAAGATGCATTTACTGCCGATCGTAAGAACGCCAGGGTCGTAAAATCCTGCAACAAAGACGGAGAGTCTTTGCTCTTGGAGCGCACCTGCAGTGGCTGCAGGATATGCCAAATAACCTCGATCGCCTATCCGCACGCCGTTGTCATGGAATTGTTTCGAAAGCATGATTCCTTTTTCTTGCGAAGAAAAAGTCGGCAGGACTAATTTTTGTCCGATGCCGTGGACCCAAAATGGCGCGGTATTCGGTTGCTGAGAAAAATGCGTTTGGACGTCTGCGTCTGCGATCTCAACACCTTGCCAGGCAATTTCACCCTTGAGCGGGATATTATTGGCAGTGCCTTGAACTTGGAACCTGAGATCACTTAGCCGCTCTGCAGTTACAAGCGAGTTTTTAACGAGCTTGGCCTCAAAGGAGATCTCTTTTTCGGAATAGATCGGAAGCGTTGAGTAGACGGCTTTTCCGTTCCAAAAGAGATCGTGGCCGACTCGTTTCAGGACTCCTTCTGAACCTTCCAAGTTGAATCTAACAATGTCTTTGCCACTGAGTTTAGCTCCAGCTGAGATGGGTGTATTTTCAGGGAGCAGGTTTAGAGGAACGCGCCAGATGCCGTTTGTTTTGAGAGTTTTGATGTCGACTTGAGCAAGAAGATTTTCAGCTTTTGTCTTAAATGAGGAGGGATTGAAGCTGAGCTCTTGGGCCCCAGTATAGTGGCAGAGGAAAAAAAGATGGTTGAGGTCTTTCATGGAAGGAGGAGAGATGAGTTCCTTCATATAGGGGCTTTGGTCGGCAAATGAAGCAAAATAGGAAGCTTGAGTCAGAAATGAATGGGTTTCTCCTCCGCCTGCAGATGGGCGTACTAACTGCAGCTTGAGCATGCCTCCGCTCATTTCAAAATCTTGGTAAGTGAGATTAAGGTCAGAAAGGATCGAAGCTGCGATTTTAATCGGATCGCGTAAGCTACTATCCGAATTTTTTTCGACTAAAGGCCAGTAGGAGGGTACAGCTTCATCGATCTCATGATGATGAGGATCGGTAGGCCCTAACAGTTTTTCATGGAGGCTGCGTGCGGTATAGTGCGAGCTGCTACTGATCGAATCAGCTAAGTAATAGTACGAAGAGTAGTAATTTTGAGTCGGTGTTAGACGCAGGGGAGCATTTAAAGAGGTGAGCTTATGCAGCCACGTCTTTTCGATTCCTTCTGTGACAGAAAGGAACAGAACAATCAGCCAGACCACTAAAGAAATAACGCCGACCGACATCAAGGCGATCAGCGTCATGGAGAGCTGTTTTTTCCGGGGTATTAAATACTTCCGGAGAATCGAAACTTCAAACATTACTTGGCTTCTTTGAATACGACGTGTCTCTTGAGACGCTTGTCGTATTTTTTGAGCTCCAAACGCTCGGTCTTGGTTTTCTTGTTTCTCTTTGTCCAATAAACTTCAGGACTTTCTGTGCTTTTCAGTTTGATGATCTCACGTCCAGATTTTGCCATAGCTATACCTCAAATAAATGAGACTATTCTATACAACTCTTGTCATTTACACAATGGGAATTCGGGGTTTAGGCTCCAAGTCTAGGGAGTCTCCCTGGCAATCGCTTTGGATAAAAAGATGGTACCCCAGGCCGGCGATCATCGCCGCGTTGTCTAAAGAAAGGCCTGGTAAGGGCCAATGGACAGGAATTTTTGAAGCTTGAAACAGCTCTCTAAGTCTTTGGTTATGGGTCACACCGCCGCCTAAAAAAATCATTTTGCAGCCAAACTGCTCAGCAGCAGCCAAGGCTTTAGAGGAGATATCTTTTAAAGCAGCTTCTTGAAAAGAAGCGGCAATATGGGGTTTATCCTCTTCTTTGATCTGACTAGGGGCTTTTTTGTCGCAGTTCTGGCCCTTCACTGTGTAGAGGACATTAGTCTTGAGGCCGCTGAAGGAAAAATCCCAAGGCCGTCCTTTGACAACTCCCGATTTGAAAGGGAATAACTTCGGGTCGCCTTGAAGGGCAAGCTTTTCGATTTGGGGACCGCCAGGATAGGGAAGATCGAGCATGACCGCGACTTTATCAAACGCTTCGCCAATGGCATCATCGACGGTTTGTCCGATCATTTCGTACTGGCCTAGTGACTCCATCTTTACCAGAAACGTGTGGCCTCCTGAAATGACGACTCCCAGCGCGGGAAATTCTGGGTTTTCACATCCCATCCAGGCTGCATAAAGGTGAGCTTCAACGTGGTTGACGCCGATGAAAGGCTTGTTCCAGGCAAGAGAAAGTGACTTGGCAGCATGGACTCCCAGAAGCAGTGCACCGATCAGCCCAGGACCGTAGGCGACGCTGATTAAATCGATGTCGGCAGGGGAGAGATGGGCTTCTTTTAGGGCCTGGTCAACCAGGGGAATGATGAGTTCGAAGTGACGGCGACAGGCAAGTTCTGGGTAGACTCCTCCGTAGATGGAGTGGAGATCTGTTTGGGTTGCGATGACATTTGAAAGAATTTCTTTACCTCCTCTGACAACAGAGCAGGCGGTTTCATCGCAGGTGGTCTCAATTCCTAGAACTAGCATAGGGAACTATTTTAACTGATCAAGAGGTAAGAATCGATAGAAAAACCCGGCATCTAGAACAGACGCCGGGTTTATGAAGAAAATTAGACTGTAGTTTCCTTTGGCATCCAAGTAGCTTTATCTGCTTGCTCTTGGGTAATATATCCGTCTGAGATAGCTTTGTCGCGTGTCATATAGCCACCTTGAATAGCATCTTTTAGCAGCATTGTCCAATTACCCCACGCTTTACCTGGGATTTGCACTAATATCCAGCCATTCTCTTTGGCACCCTCTTCTGTAAACACTTTGTCTTCTATCCCTTTAGCGAATGTCAATTTGCCACTGCGAAGGGCTACTTCTGTGGGCATGTCATAAGTTGTTTCTCCATATATCCAACCTGATTCTGTTAATTTAACCATATCTTTGGCGACAGAAGGAGATCCCCAAATAGCTTTTGAAATACGAGCCCAAAGTGCTGAGAAAGGCCAGGTTACATAGCTCCAAATTGTGCTATTACGTACTTTGTTGACTGGTCCACACTGGCTTATATAGTCTTTTACTTCTCCTAGACCTGTTGAAACTCTTTCGAACGTAGTTGGTGAAATTGAAGGATTGATTGGTGGTTGACTATTTGTTGTTCCTGTTGTTGTTACTGAAGTGGGATTAGTTGGACCTGACATAAATGCCTCCTGTTTTTTTTAATTTTTCCTTGCAGTGCAAGGGGTGTTTAGAAACTTTTCCTGATCCCTTTGTATGAGATCCGTTGCTTTTCGAAATGAAATTTTAGTATTAAAACTTATTTAAGCACAAGATAAAATTTTATGTGTCTGAGATGTTTTTTGTGTTGGGAGCGGTCTGCTCTCTGCAAAAATGGTCCAACGCGCTATATGTGACAAATATGCTTCAGTGGATTGGTTTTCATATCGTCGTGTTGATTCTTCTAGCGATAGATTTGGGCTTCTATCGCAAGAGAGAAATGAAGAAAAAAGCTGCGCTCATCTCGAGTCTTGCAGGAGTCATGATCGCATTGCTATTCAACGGATATGTTTATTTGCAGATGGGCGCAGAAAAGGGGATCGAATTTTTCACGGCGTATGTGGTGGAAAAATCACTGAGCATTGACAACTTATTTGTCTTTTTACTGATTTTTTCTTTTTTTAAGGTTCCTAAAAATCTGCAGCATAAAGTGCTCTATATCGGAGTAGTTGGAGCATTTGTTTTGCGGTTGGGGCTTATTTTAGGAGGCGTTGCTCTACTGAATCGATTCTATTGGATGACATATATCTTTGGAGCCATTGTTGGATTTACCGGTGCTAAGCTGATGTTCGAGAAAAAAGGAGAGCTTCCTTTAGAAGAAAATCGGCTGCTGAAATGGATCAGGGGTCGTTTTAGGGTGACCTCGGACTACGTCGATGATAAATTTATTGTGAAGCGAAGTGGCTTAAAATATCTGACACCGCTCTGCTTGGTGCTGGTGATGATTGAGACGTCCGATGTGCTCTTTGCGTTAGATTCGATTCCAGCGGTCTTTGCTGTCACGCGGGATTCTTTCATCGCTTATACCTCTAACGTTTTTGCTGTATTGGGATTGAGGTCTCTATTCTTTTTACTCGCGCCGTGGTTTAAGTTGCTCAGCCGGCTGAAAGTCGGTCTAGGATCGATCCTTCTTTTTATCGGTGTCAAGATGTTGATCTCGTCCTTTTTCCCGATTCCACTGCTTGTGTCTCTTGCAGTGATCGCAGCGATTTTGGTCATCTCCGTTTTATATACCGCTTACCCTAAAAGATGAGCTTGCAAAACTCGTGTGCCCCATAAAATCGCCTTTTTGTCGCTATTTCTTGTGACTGCCCTTGGAACTTGCGTCACAATCATCGATTTTCTGAGGGGCATTTTTAACGATTTCAATGTTAGGTTGTTGTGTTTTCTTACTGATATCAGTAAATGTGATATATACTGATATACTGACAAATGCTACAATTAAAAGTATCGAGGGAGTAGATATGAGAAAAGAAAAAACCAGGGTAACCGTTGACTTTCCGTTCGCAGAGCATAGACGTTTAAAAGTGGTCTCAGCTCTTATGGGCATTAGCATGCAAGAATATATTATTGAATGTGTCGAAGAAAAGCTGTATAGTGAAAACATTCCGAATGCCAAGACACGAAAAGCAATTGAAGATCTTGAAAATGGAATTGGCATAAAGACGGCAAAAAACTTGAAGGATCTCAAAAAGCAGCTCAAAATGTAAAATATGAGAGAAATTGTCTATGGAAAGCAGTTTGAAAAAAGTCTAAAACTAGCAAAAAGACGTGGGAAAGATCCCAACAAAATATTCAAACTGATTCAGATGTTGCAAAAAGATGAAATTGTTCCAGCACGCTATAGGAATCATAAATTGATAGGGAATTATGATGGCTACTGGGAACTTCACATAGAGCCCGATTGGCTTTTAATTTATAAAAAAACAGCGGATAAACTGTTCCTTTTCGATACTGGATCTCATTCAGATCTCTTTTAAATATTAACGCTCTGAAATTTGCTGAATATTGTACCGCACCTATACTATTACTGGTTAGGAATCAGTGAAGCGGCGGCTTCGTCGGCAATCCAAAGAGCAGGATTGTCAGGTGTTCCGACTTTTTGACAGGGAAGAACGGGTTTTTCAGTGAAGACCCGGGCCATCATTTCGGCTTTGGATTTTCCCATGACATAGAAAACGGTATGAGCTGCATCGTTGATGCAATCAAAGGTGAGCGTCATGCGCCAGGTGTTTTTTTGAGGAACGTGATTGGCGATGACGAGGCGGCCCCTGGATTTTTCAAGGGCTTTGAGGCCTTCTGTTTCTGGGAAGAGAGAGGCGGTGTGGCCATCTTCTCCCATGCCAAGCATGACGAGATCGAAGCATTGACCGTTTAAAATTTTTAAGATTTTTTTCTCGTAGTTAAGGGCGTGTTTTTCGATGTCGGTCTCAGCTTCCATTCGATGGATGTGTTCAGGGAGTAAGAGCATTTTTTCAAAGCCGGCTTTCATGGCCATGCGGTAGTTGCTATCGGGATCTGTGGGAAGAACGCTTCTTTCATCGCTCCAAAAAAGATGGATCTTGCTCCACTCGATTTCAGAGCTGTATTGAGGCTGGCAGAGGACTTCATAAATGGCTTTAGGGGTTGAGCCTCCAGAGAGAGCGACAAAAAACTGGCCGTGGTCTTGGATGGCATCGCGGCAGGTGGTGATGAAATGTTCAATGCAAAAATGGAGAGTTGCATCGTAATCGCCGGGAACGAGCAGCTCAGCATTTATCATGAATCTATCCCTTAATGCTAAAATTTTGATTTTTGATGTATTTTTTCGCAGATTTTAAAGCCGCTTCGTAGGACATACTTGGGGAAGTAGGCCAAGAAGCGGCTTTATAAGATGCGGGAAAAGACGCGAAAAGCGAACTTTTATGATTAAGGGATAGATTCATAGGACCTCTTGACTTAAGAATTCTAAAACTTTTAGGAAATGAGGGCTAGTCCCATTATGCGTGATTTCATTTACGAGAGATAGGCCGGATTTGGCTTTAGAGAAGATAAAGAGCGTGGGGATCTCACACTTTTCGATATCGCAAATGATCGTTCTAATTTGATACGGATGTTTAGGATCGCGAGAAAAGGCAAAGTGGATATCGGTGGAGGTGAAAATATCGAGAGAAATCACAGTGCCAGGCGGTAGGTCTTGATTGATGGCGGGTTTGAGCTGGAAGAGGTCTTTATCTTTCCAGCCCAGTTGGGTCGCAAGCCAGCTTTGGAGGTAGAGAGCTTGGATTTTCGTATGGCAGAAAAACGGGGTCTCAAACGCGTTGTAAGTGATGCAGATTTTCTGGGCTTTTTTCAGCGTTTCTAACCGATCTTGGGAATAAAATGTCGAAGCAAGAAGATCACGCCAGCTCTCGATCCTTCCCCAATTCAGATCGGCGATTTCGCAGTCTTTTGCATGCTCAAGGAGCGTCTTTGCAAAAGCAGGGAGATTATCGGTGACTTCAGAATCAAAAATGATGCGGGTTGCCCATTTTTCTAGCCGGTGAGAGATAGGATTGTCTTGGACGGGGTCTTCTGCCCAAAGGATGTAAAGAGGAAGATCGGGAAGCAGATGGGGCAAAATGACGAAGGGGATCTTGTCCTGGGCTTGTTTGGATGCCTCGATTTCGATGAAGTCGCAGACGACTTCATAGGAGGCGCCAGGAATGAGAGAAACGTTTGCATTCAAAGAGTCGCCGGCATTATCGATGGTGGTAAAGATCACGCGGGAAGGAAATCTTTCTAAGACTTTGAGGGTGATGGTGCGGACGTATTTCGTGCGCTGGTTCTTGGGAGCAACGATGAGTAGGTTGAAGAGGGAGGCGCGCATTTTGCTTGTCCCTTCTAAGGCATCCCAAAGTTTGGCAAGAGCGGCAGGAATTTCTGAGACATTCATTAAATGAGTCTCCATTTTCTACCGTCGGCTTCAATCAATTGATCTGCAGCTTTTGGGCCCCAGCTGCCAGCGGGGTAATTCGGGAAGTCTTGCGGAGGATTCTTGGCCCAGTTGTCGAGAAGCGGGGTGAGAAGCTTCCACGAATTAAAGACTTCATCTTCACGGGCAAAAAGCGTTGAGTCTCCGACGATGCAATCCCAGATGAGCCGCTCGTAGGCTTCTGGAGGAGCGGTTCCAAAATACGAGCCGTAGCGGAAATCCATTTTCACAGGCTGGAGGATGTTGGATGGGCCAGGGACTTTGCAGTTGATCTTAAGAGAAGATCCTTCATCGGGCTGGATCCGGATGACGAGAACATTTGGTGGTGTTTTACGTGTGCCATTTTGGAATAAGTTAACAGGGGGATCTTTGAAAATGACAGCGATTTCTGTGGTTTTTTTCGGAAGCCTTTTCCCGGCACGGATATAAAAAGGAACACCTGACCACCGAACATTTTCGATATCGATTTTTAAAGCTAGATACGTTTCGATATTGGACTCTGGATTGACATCGGTCTCTTGTCGGTATCCCAGAGCTTCTTTCCCATCGACAAGACCTTTGCCGTATTGGCCTCGGACGACGTTTTCGAGTTTGAGCGGCTTGATCGCTTCTAGCGCTTTAACTTTCTGATCGCGGATCGCATCGGCTTCTAAAGAAGTGGGCGGCTCCATGGCGACGAGAGAAAGAATTTGCATGGTGTGATTTTGGATCATGTCGCGGAGCTGACCGGCATTTTCATAGAATTTGCCTCGCGTTCCAATGCCGATATCTTCTGCAACAGTGATCTGGACATGGTCGATATGGCGGTTATTCCAGAGCGATTCGAAAATCGAGTTGGAAAAACGGAATGCGAGTAAATTTTGGACAGTCTCTTTACCCAGATAATGGTCGATGCGGTAGATCTGTTTTTCCGTGCAGTATTTCAAAAGCTCGTCTTGCAAAGCGTGAGCAGAGGCGAGATCGTGACCGAATGGTTTTTCAATAATGATCCGGGACCACCTAGCATTCTCTTGGTCCTTATTCTCCTCGTAGATGAGGCCTGCTTTGTGGAGCTTTTCCGTGATGACAGTAAATGAGTTGGGCTGGGTGGCAAGATAAAAAATCCGATTGCCCTTGGTGCCGTATTTAGTATCGAATTGGGCTAGAGTCGTTTTTAATTTTTCATAACCTTCATCTTCATGGAACTCAGATTGGTGGTAGAAGAGATGGTCTTGGAAATGGTTCCAGATGGAGTCTTCGATCGGCTTGGTGCGGGAGTATTTACTCACCGCATCTTTCATTTCAGCGCGGAATTCTTCATTTGTCTTGGGGCGCCTTGCAAAACCAATACAGGTAAATAGAGAGGGGAGCTGGCCGTCTTTAAGCAGGTTATAGAGTGCAGGAACAATCTTGCGGGCTGTCAGATCTCCTGTAGCCCCAAAGATCACTAAGCTGCACGGCTCTGCGACTTTAGATTGTTGGCCTTCTGAGAGAGGATTAGTCATAGGCTGTCCAAATACGATTGAAGGATTAAAGATGCGGCGAGCGTATCGTTAAACTCAGCCCGCTTTTTTCGATTCATGCCGGCATCGCGGAGCTGTCTTTCAGCTTGCGCAGAGGTCAGCCGCTCGTCCCAAAGGACGATGGGAAGTTGAAGGGCTTGATGGAGATAATCAGCGAATTTCCGGACTTCTGTGGTCATGGCGCTGTCGTTTCCTCGCATATCGAGGGGAAGACCAATCACCACTTCATCGATGGGCAAAAGCGATTTGAGCTCTTTTTGTAATTTTTCAATGAAGTCTTTTTTGTATTCGAGGCAGCAGAGAGGCCGTGCGATCATTCTCATTTCATCGGAGACTGAAACGCCGATGCGCACCCTTCCGTAATCGATGCCGATTAATCTACCCATGGGATTTCTTGTAGTTAAGGGCTGCCTCAATAAAATCTCTAAAGAGAGGATGAGGCTGGCCTGGTTTGGATTTAAATTCAGGATGGAATTGGACACCGACCATCCATGGATGGTCTTTGACTTCGGTGATCTCACAAAGAGAGTTATTGTGGAGGATGCCAGAAATCACGAGGCCATTTTTTTCGAACTGGTCTTTAAAGACGTTATTGAACTCAAACCGGTGGCGGTGTCTTTCGGTGACCTGGGTTTTTCCATACGCTTTTTCGGCTTTTGTGCCGGACTTGAGGTTGCAATCAAAAGTTCCCAGTCGCATGGTGCCGCCTTTTTCTTTAACACCTTGCTGCTCGCTTAAAAGGCTAATGACAGGATGGGGAGTTTTCGGATCCATTTCCGTAGAATTAGCGTCTGGAAGTTTCAAAACGTGGCGAGCAAATTCAACGCACATCACTTGCATTCCAAGACATAGGCCAAGGTACGGGATTTTTTTCTCGCGGCAGTATTTAGCTGTCATGATTTTTCCCATCCAGCCGCGCTCTCCAAAGCCTCCGGGGACTAAATAGCCATCACAGCCGCCGATTGTTTTTTCAACATCGCCGTCTTGGAGGACCTTATCGGATTCAAATCTTCGGATTTCTAAATCAACCTGATGGTCAATCGCTGCATGCTGCAGCGCTTCAAAAACAGATTTATACGCATCTTGGTGCTGGAGATATTTTCCGATAATGCCGATGACAATTTTGTCTTTAGGATGTCGCATTTTGTGCACCATCTCTTCCCAACCTTTCAGTTCTGATGTTTTCTCGGGAAGACAGAGCAACTGGCAGACTTTCACATCGATTTGCTGTTTTTTCAGGCTGAGTGGGACTTCATAGATGCTAAATAGCACATCGACTTCATCGATCACCATGTCTTTGCGGACAGAGCAGAAGAGGCTGATTTTGTCTTTGATCTCTTGAGAAAGAGGATTTTCACACCGGCAGATGATCATATCAGGCATGATGCCAATTTCTCTTAAGATCTGGACGGAGTGTTGCGTCGGTTTAGTTTTCACTTCGCCTGCAGCCTTTAAGAAAGGGACATAGGTTAAATGGATATTGATGCACATGCCAGACCTTTCGTGTCTAAATTGCCGGATCGCTTCTAAGAACGGAAGCGATTCGATATCCCCGACGGTGCCGCCGATCTCGACGATCACGACATCAGTTCCTTCATCGTGATGGGCGCAATCTAAAATCCGTTTTTTGATCTCATTGGTGACGTGGGGGATCACTTGGACGGTTTTGCCTAAATAGTCTCCACGTCTTTCCCGTTTGATCACAGCATCGTAGATTTGACCAGAGGTTGCATTCGAGGCTTTTGAGATGGTGGCATTGGTAAAGCGGTAGTAATGGCCTAAGTCAAGATCGGTTTCTGCTCCGTCATCCGTGACGTAAACTTCTCCGTGCTCGAAAGGGTTCATGGTGCCGGGATCGACGTTCAAATAAGGGTCGAGCTTGAGCATGGCGACTTTAAGGCCTTGAGATTCCAAAAGCATGGCAATCGATGCCGCTGTCAGGCCCTTCCCAAGAGATGAAACAACCCCGCCGGTAACGAAAATATATTTTGCAGACATGGGCCGGATTTTAAACCAAGCCAAGGTCAATTGTACAGAATTTCTTCCTTGAACCTAATCCTTTAATGCCTAAAAATTGGAAGAATATGACCCTTTTTAAACTCCGTCAGAAGTATAAGCCTGTCCTACCTCAAATTTTAAGCCAGCCAGGCACCGTTGTTTTTGAAAAATCGGGGCATTTGCCTGTTCAGGCAGAAATCAAAAAACTTTTTCCTAAAACCTCAGACCAATCGTTACTTTTAGGCAAAAAAAGATCCGCTCAAAAAGTTTCACCGTTAAAGATCGGTGCTGTCTTTTCTGGAGGTCAAGCTCCAGGAGGGCATAATATTTTGACAGGGCTTTTTGATGCCCTCCATTCCAAAAGCAAACTTTTTGGTTTTTTAGATGGCCCCAGCGGCGTGATCAGTGGCAAATATATCGAACTGACAGCTTCAACGCTGGATCCCTACCGCAATCAGGGAGGATTTGACCTACTGGGTTCTGGGAGAACTAAAATAGAGACCGATCAGCAACTCCAGTCGACTCTTAAAACTGCAAACGATCTCGATTTAGACGGCTTAGTGATCATCGGCGGAGACGACTCGAATACCAATGCGGCTTTCATCGCGGAATATTTTTTGCAGCACGGCTGCAAAACAAAAGTGATCGGTGTCCCAAAGACCATCGATGGAGATCTGCAAAACCAGCATGTCGAGATCTCATTTGGATTTGATACGGCAACGAAGATCTACTCTGAACTGATTGGAAATATCGCCAAAGATGCACTTTCTGCGAAAAAATATTACCATTTTATCAAGCTGATGGGAAGATCGGCTTCTCACATTACGTTGGAATGCGCACTCAAGACCCATCCGAATCTGACACTGATTTCTGAAGAGTGTCATACCCTCACGGAGATCACCCTCAAGATTGCCGATCTGATTGAACAAAGAGAAGAGATAGGAAAACATTACGGCGTGATCTTGATTCCAGAAGGGCTCATTGAACACATGCCCGAGATGTCGGGACTTATCAAAGAACTGAAGAAATCCAATTTCTCACTCGAAAGTAAGGCCATTTGGGAGATGCTCCCAGAGCGCGTCCAGCAGCAACTGCTGCTTGATCGAGATCCGCATGGCAATGTCAATCTCTCAGCTGTTGAGACGGAAGTTGTGCTGATCGAAGCGGTGACCAAAGAGCTTAAAAAACGAAAGTTTAAAGGAAAATTCTCTCCGCTGGCCCATTTTTTTGGCTATGAAGGCAGAGCCGGCTTGCCGAGCAATTTCGATGCCAATTACTGCTACGCTCTAGGACATACGGCTGCTTTACTCATTGATCAGGGATTTACGGCTTACATGGCTTTTGTGGAGCATCTTTCTAAACCTGCTTCCGAATGGTCGATTGGAGGGCTGCCGCTGGCTTCTCAATTAATTCTGTGCCAAAAAAAACCTGTGATTGTAAAAGCGTATGTCGATCTTAAAGGTACACCGTACCATAGACTAAAGAAACATGCGGATAAGTGGGCATTAGAAGACGATTACCAGTGTCCAGGTCCTACCCAGTTCTTTGGCGAATCTGCTCTAACCGATTCAGTGCCTTTCATCATCCAATGATCAAGAAAATTGCTGAGGCTTGCGAGCTCTTTTATTTACATTTTGCTGTTAAAGGCTATGAATGGTTCCAACAAAGGTGCGTCCGAAAGCAGTTTTACCAAGATCCCCACTATAAAGCACTCGATCAAGCACTCCTAAAAGGCCCTAATCCATATCGCGTCAAAGAGGCATTTCCTTACGGAGAAACGCCTCTTTGCTCATTAAAGAAGATTGCAGATCGATGTGGGCTTAAAGCAAGCGACAAGGTGGTCGATCTTGGATGTGGGAGAGGCCGGGGAGTTTTCTTTTTAGCCCAGCACTATGGATGCGAAGTTGTAGGCATCGACATGATCCAGCCGTTTATTGAACGGGCTCAGCGTTTAGAATGTCATGGGCTTAAGGTCTCTTTTGTTTGCGAAGATATGCGAAAGTTTGACTTTAGCCAAACGACGTTTGTCTTTTTCTACGGGACGACCTTTTCTGATGCGTTTGTCGAAGAGCTAACCAAAGCCATGAAGGCTTTGCCTAAGGGAAGTAAAATCGTGACGGTGAGCTATCCTTTAGAGAGTCTTGAAATTGTAGATCAGTTTATAGTTTCATTTCCTTGGGGCTCTGGCGATGTTTATTTGCACTTAGTTTAAAAATTAATTTGATTTATTATTCAAAATAGTCTACTCTAAAACTAAGGGTAGGTTTTTAAAGAAGTTGTCGAATATCAGCTACACGAAAGTGTAAGCTCATATTACACTCAAGGTACCAGAACCTCTAATAGAGGCGCGACGATAAATCTGTTTTATAAACAGACTATCATCCTAGAGCTTGAGTAAAGACAAACTTCTCTCCTCCCTATATAAGCTGATGACGTTCTATATCGGTGTAACGACATAGTCACAGCATATAGGGAGGTCTTCTTTTTATCCAAAATCAGGCCATTCTTGACTTATTGTTCATTTGTGATAACCTAATAGACATAGGATGTTAAAATGAGCAAGCCATCGATTAATAAGAAAAAAATTGGTGATTTTTGTAAAAAACACCACATTACTTATTTGGCGCTTTTCGGTTCGATTTTAACACCCCATTTCTCCTCAAAAAGCGATGTCGATATCCTTGTAAAATTTGAGAAAAAACACATCCCCTCTTTTTTCGATATTGTCGATATGGAGGAGGAATTAACTTCAATCGTAGGGCGTAAAGTAGATCTAAAGACGCCTGAAGATTTGAGCCGTTATTTTCGTGATGAAGTCTTAGCCCAAGCAAAGATTCTATATGGTAAATAAGGATGTAGTTCGACTCAGGCATATGCTTGATTCTGCAAAGGCCATTTTGACTTTCCTAAAAGGTAAAAAACGGACGAGTTTAAATACCAATAGAATGCTTTCTTCTGCTGTAATCCGTGAATTTGAGGTCTTAGGTGAAGCGGCAGGGAAAGTTTCTCAAAAAACTCAAAAGAGATTTTCAAAGCTTCCGTGGAAAGAAATAATAGGGATGCGGAATCGATTGATTCATGTCTATTTCGATGTCAGTTATGACATCGTTTGGAAAACAGCGAAGGATCATTTGCCAAATTTCATTCGTCAGCTGGAAGGGGTTATTTCCAACCTCGAAAAGTGAATGAGCTGTTCAATCCCAAGATCCTCGATCAAATGTCTGAGACTCAAGAAAAGCGGCTGAGGTAGGCTGCTGCAATCAAACCACTCCCATCCTTCACATTTGTGTGGCTCAAGAAGCTGAGGCGTGCCTTGGAACTGGTGTACAAAGATCCAGAGGGTGACGTAATGCTTGGTTTCCATGATATCATTGGTCCAAGGACCTTGTTTTTGGGAGAGGGCAGCGAGACCTGTTTCCTCGGCAAGCTCGCGTCTAACGCAGGTCTCTACCGTTTCCCCAAACTCTAGATGTCCGCCGGGCGGTGCCCATTCTCCTGCGCCGTGGGCATTTTTTCGTTTGCCGAGCAGGATTTTTCCATCTTGGATAACGATGATCCCAACACCAATTTTAGGTCTTTCCATTGATCTCTCCACGGAGTTTCGCAAAATAGTCGAGCCGTTTTTTCATTTCTCGCTCAAAGCCTCTCTCAACTGGTTGATAGAATGAAGCTCTTTCGACTGGAAAATAATTCTGTCCGGAGAAGCCCTGTGGAAGATCATGATCGTACTGATACCCTTTGCCATAGCCAAACTCTTTCATTAGCTGAGTCGGGGCATTGATGATCCACGGAGGAGGCGGAAGATGGGTCGTGTTGGAGGCGAGCTCTTTTGCTGCAGAAAAAGCGGTGTAGGCGGCATTGCTCTTGGGAGCTAAAGAAAGATAAATGAGAGCTTGAGCGAGCGCCAGGTCGCCTTCTGGCGACCCCAGCTGATCGTACGCGCGCCATGCATTGAGCGTGATCTGGAGAGCATCAGGGTCGGCAAGTCCAATATCTTCGACTGCCATGCGGACCATGCGGCGGGCGATAAATTCAGCAGATTCTCCACCTTCTAACATGCGGGCTAGCCAGTAGAGCGCTGCATCGGGGTCAGAGCCGCGGACGGCTTTGTGGAGAGCTGAGATGAGTTGGTAGTGTCCATCACCCTCTTTATCGTAGATAGCGGATCTTTTTTGGAGTAGTTGATGGAGACGGGCAGGATCAATAGGCCCCTCAATGCCTTGGAGATTTTCGATCATGTTGAGAAGATGACGTGCATCTCCTTGAGAGAGTTGGAGGAGAAGAGTTTTAGCCTCTGGAGCAAGATGGAGAGGCTTTTTGACCGATTCATAACGGAGAAGAATTTGCTCCAGATCTTGATCAGAAAGAGCTTTGAGTTGGAGGACGCGCAGGCGAGAAAGTAGAGCTTTGTTGAGCGCAAAGGAAGGATTCTCTGTGGTTGCTCCAATCAAAACGACCGTGCCGTTTTCCAAGAAGGGGAGGAAGACGTCTTGCTGGGCTTTGTTGAACCGATGGATCTCATCGACAAATAGAATGATCTGTCGGCTCAGCAGAGGATATTTACGCGTATCTTCGATGACTTTTTTTAAGTCGCCGATTCCATGGAGAAGCGGGCTAAACGAGAGAAAGTGGGCGTCGAGGGCTGCAGCATAGAGCCTAGCCAGCGTCGTTTTGCCGCATCCGGGTGGACCCCAAAGCAGCAGAGATAACGGTTTTTTTTCACGGATCAGATGTGATAAAAAACCGTCTTGATTAAGTAGATGAGCCTGTCCTGCAATCTCATCGAGTTTTTTAGGACGGAGCTCTTCGGCTAGAGGGACAGGGCGTGTCGTCAATTGATCCTCCAAGGATTTCTGAGAGATTTTGCGGCAGCTTTGCGAGGACAAAGCTTCGCTTTGCCCGTATGGCGCGCGCGAAGACATACTTGGATAAGTAGAAGAGCGCGTACCATTGTAAAGATGCCCAAAAGCTTGCGGAAAGCATGGAGGATCAATTGACGACACGCCCTAGTCATGATCTGTTGCTGCTCTTATCCATGAGGGCTGGCGGAATTGATAGATGATCAGAGGGATGCCGCACATGATAAAGAGTCCTATAATGAGGAAGATTTCGTAGAATAAAAGGCTTCCGGTTTCGAGTTGAGAGGGCGGAAAGAACGACATAAAAATCGCAAAAGCAGAAGATAGGATGCCAAGTCCTGCTGTGATCCACATACCCGTCATTTTGTAAGGGACTCGATAGGCCCTATGAACATTCGGTTTGGAATATCGAAGCTTTATGCCAGAAACAAACATCATGATATACATCACGAGATAGCTCTGTGCTGAAAGGGCAGTCAAGATCCAAAAGGAAGCGCTAACAGTGGGCATGTTGAGGAAAATAAACGCTGATAGCGTCACAAGAATCGCTTGGAATAAAAGTAAGTTGACAGGCACCCCTTTTTTATTCTGTTTTTGGAAAAGTGGAGGGAGGTTGCCATGGGTCGATGTTGCGTAGAGGCCTTTGACAGGACCGATGATCCAGGCGTTGACTTCGGCAATGGCTCCAATGACAAGCAAACCAGCCATCAGAGGAAGGATCCATTCGATGTTGTAGGCCATGAAAAAGCGGTGGAAAGCCTCGATGACACCTGCGACTAGGTTGATCTCGCTATTAGGAATCACAACCGCAATCGAAAGAGAACCCAACATGAAAATCACAAACGTAATAAAAGCTGCCAGAAGAATGGAACGAGGGTAGTTCTTTTGGGGATTGATGACGTTGCCGGCGTGGGCTGCAGTGACTTCTAGTCCGGCAAAGGCCAAAAACATCCCTGCCAGAAAGACAAAGCTGTTGATAGAGCCCTCTTTTGGCAAAATTGCCGCTGGCTCCAGCGATGTTTGTACAGGATGGCCTCCCGTGATCCAAGAAATACCCAGCGAAATAATAAAAATGCCTGGAAGGATTGTTCCGATGATCACTCCTAATGTCGAAAACCAGCTCGACGTTTTGATTCCCAGGTAGTTAAGCAATGTCATGCTCCAAAAGGAGATTAAGATAACGGCTAGAACGTAGTGTTTGTTGGCTGCTAGCTCAGGATTGATAATGTAAGCTAGGGTTGTTGCCACAAACGATAAAATCACGGGGTACCACGAAAGATTGTGCGCCCATTGGACCCAGACAGCAAAGAATCCCCAGCGGTCTCCAAGAGCCTCACGAACCCAAATGTAAATCCCGCCTGTTTTTGGCCAGCCGGTTGCAAGTTCTGCAGAAATCAGTGCACATGGAATTAAAAACAACAGTGCAACAAGGCCAAAATAAAACACTGAACCGAGACCGTATTCAGCAACAAGCGGAAGATTGCGCAGGCTTGCCATCACAGAAACGTTGAGCATAGCTAAGACAAAAATACTCAAAACACGACGAGACTTCTTTGGTTTTTCCATTTGACCAGAATAGCTATTTCTTTGATTTGGGTAAATCATCTTGATGAGCCGATAGCCAAGCGATGATGTCATTGGCATCATAGATGGCCTTGCCATTGACGATCAAACAAGGAACAACGAGATAGCCACCGATCTCTTCCAACTCTTTTCTTGCAGGGTTGTCGATTTTCACGTTTTTCATTGGGATATCGATACTTGCCTTCCTGAGGTAGCTGAGCACTTTTTGGGAATAAGGACATTGAGGCGTGTAGTAAAGGGTCACCTGATAGGTCTTTGGAGCTGAGCAACTCTCTGTAAAGCTGCTAAAAAAAAGTAAAAAAGAGAGAACAAACTTCATAGGTGTTGAATATCACTTATGCAGATTTTATTGCAATGCAACTCATTTTCAATGACTTGCAAAAAAAACTAAAATTTTTTTAATGCCTGATGCGTTTAATTAAGTATTTCAAAAAAGAATAATTCTATTTGCAAAACTAAAAAATATAATCAATAATTATATTGATTAATTAATAAATTAATATAATAATGAAGTTAGGGTCAGCCCCTAATAACAAGGATGTATTTATGGCAAAGAAAAAAGCAAAGAAAAAAAAGAAATCAACACGTAAACGCACTTCTATGAAATGCCGATGGTCTTGGTAGATGACTTGTCAAAAAGGGGAAACAGGTTCCCCTTTTTGAATTACAAGATACCGTCAAGGAAAGCTTTTCCATGACCTGGCTGTTTGTCAGGCACTCCAATGAATTTCTTGCTTTCTGTATCTTTTACAGTCCAATTAGCAAGTCTTTCATCTGCCTTTCTTAAATCCTCTTCATTGACATAGGATCTTAACCGATCACAGTAATCGTTATACAGCGCATTCCATGAATTTTCTCTAGTCCCTTCTTTGTAAAAACGGTTAGCATAAGCTTCAGACACGGTTGGATATCGGACTTCATTTCCATCCCAAAAAATTCCTGCTCTAATCCAGTGGTAGACGTTTGTGCAGTAATAGGA
The DNA here is from genome assembly GCA_013286675.1 of Chlamydiota bacterium. GTDB lineage: Bacteria > Chlamydiota > Chlamydiia > Chlamydiales > Rhabdochlamydiaceae > PALSA-1444. Next base: position 558 of record JABDFE010000021.1, on the reverse strand, counting down.
CGTGTGAATTTGGTACGAGTCTTGCTTAGTTAGAGCTTCTGCATAGGTTCTTTCATTTTGTCCATATTTTATCAATGTTTCAGTAAATGGTTTTAGGTCTTCCAAAGTTAAACAGCTAACCGTGTAGGCGGTTTGCATAAGAAGATCTGCAGCTTGTAGGACTTCTTCTTGATCCCAGGGATGATTGTTCTGATAAGCTTTTAGAGCCGTTTTAAAGGTTGCAATATGATCGAAGTAACTCGTAGCTAAAGTCGCGATTTCGCAAGTAACTGGTTGGAACGTATTATAAGTTTTACTACTCATTAACTTGCCAACAAACTCCATAGATTTGAGGTGATCTACTTTGGATCGTTTAGCTTGTTCGTTTATTTCTGGTTGGTTGACAGGCTGGTTTTTAGCGCTATCTAAAGTAGCTTGCTCATCTATTTCTGGATTAGAGGATTTTTTTGGAGAAGGAGGTGTTGAAAGGTATTTTGAAATGGTTGAGTAAGCTGTAAATAATAATCCAATCAACAACAGACAACCGAATGCAACAATTGTCGCTCTTTTTGTCAGTGA
>JABDFE010000020.1 GCA_013286675.1 Chlamydiota bacterium | reverse complement strand
TCCAGGCTTTCCGAAAGCTTTTGGGCATCTTCGCGATAGCACGCGCTCCTCTACTTATGCAAGTATGTCTTCGCGCGCGCCATACGGACAAAGCGGAGCTTTGCCCTCACAAAGCTGCCGTAAAATCTTTCAGAAATCCTTGGAGGATCAATTGACAACACGCTCTAAGAAACCCCTCTATAAACGGATTTTACTCAAACTATCCGGTGAAGCCCTGATGGGTGCCGGGAGGTTTGGGATCGATCAAAAAGCCCCAAAGACGAGTCACCATCGAAAAAGCCGAGCGTGCGACGATCCATGACAGGTTTGGAATTCCGATGGCTGTCAATAAAATCCAGTACAATGCCTCCGTTTGCTACGCCAATATCCGTCAGATTCCTAGCACGATCTGGAAGAAAACCGAAGAGGGCACTAAAGTCAGAGTCGCAGCAAGGATGGAATATATTTCAGAACTGGCCCTAATGCTCAGCAAAGAGCTGGGGCTCGATGTCACCAAAATCGAAGACATCATCCATGGCAAAGCCGCGATACTGCCGCATACGCCGTTTGTAATTAAAGAAGATATTTCAGAAGAGCAATACTACCGGTTGAGGATGCTAGAAAAAGATTGGGTGGGGTTGCAAGCAGAGCGTGTCAGCCGTCGGCATTACCCTTTTGGAAAGGTTGGCTGCGATGTGATTGGGTATCTTGGAACGATAGACCAAGCCAAGTATCTTCAAATTGCCCACGAGCTGAACACCATAGAAGAATATTTAATAGCAAGAGAGCGGAATGAAAACCCGTTTCTTCCAGAAGGATTTAAAAATCCGGAAGAAGTTTATCACCGATTTATAGAGCTCCAAGAAAAAGCCTATACCATGAACGATCTGATCGGAAAATCTGGTGTCGAGGCTTATTATGAAGAAGCGTTAAGAGGCTACTATGGAAAACATATCTATGAGATCGATACCAAAGGCAATTGCTTGCAAAAGCTGCCTGGATCTCGCCCTTCACTTCCTGGAAAAAAAATCACCCTGACAATTTCAGCAGAGCTGCAAGATTATGCAGAAAAACTGCTCAGCTCGATTGAAGGATCTAGGCAAGACGGCGACCTTGACGAGACTTGGATGCGCGGCGGAGCCGCCGTAGCGATGATCCCGCAAACAGGAGAAGTCGTGGCAATGGCCTCTTATCCCCGTTTTGATCCGAATGACTTTATCCCCGTCAGAGATCCTGATGTGAAGAAAGAAAAAGAGCAAGCGGTTAAAAAATGGCTGGAAAACGAAGGCTACTTAAGCGGCATCTGGGATGGGAAACGGCCAATTGAGAGAGAGTACTATTCGTTTGTGCAAGGCAAATATATCGAAGAAAAAGTGGCTTTGACGTGGGAAAGATACATCCAAGCGATTTTGCCCAAAAAAGGGCCACTCTTAGATGCCATGAACGGAATCGGAGATATCAAGACAGCCCTTCAAGTTCAAGAATACGGAATTTATCATCCTCTCTTACGAGAACTTGTTGAAGATGACCGACTACTGGTCATCGATCTCTGCCATTTGATTGCCCCTCAAGAGCTTTTTGAACTAGAAATCATTCCCTTGGTAGGACACCTTTCGCTTGCTGATCACCGAATCGATCAGCAGCTGGCTGTTCAGCTACTTGCTCAGATGAAAGAAGAAGTTAAAGAGCTTTTCTCAGACTTTGATTTTGCTGACTGGAGAAGAGAGCACTTCAAAGAATACTTAAAAACCAAGCGACAAGAAGAAAAACAGCAGAAAAAATATGCAAGGCCCTACTCCGACTATCTTGATCGGATCGAGGAGCAACTTTTCCAAGCATTTTGGGATGCCTATAAGTCAGTTTTTCTCTATACCGCTTTGACAGGGCACATTCCAATTTCACGAGAAAAGCATCCTCAGCTTCAAGCCTACTTTAATTATTTGGTCGATTTTCATAAGGCCAAAGTCACATCTGAAAGCCGTTTGCAGCAAAAACTGAGTGCAATGCCCACACACCTTGGCGTGGCTTATTTAAAAACACTCAGGGCATTTGAAGATTTGACAGCGCCGCTGCAAGGAAACTACACAAACTTAAGGAAGCATGAGGGCGAGCATTTAGAAAAAGATCTCGCGGCTGCTTTTTATCCCCTCTATGGATATGGGTTTTCCCGCTCACAATCTTTTAGACAAACTAGCGCTCAAGGGTCTGTCTTTAAATTGGTCACCGCTTACCAAACGATGATGGAAAGAAGAGAAAAGCATAAAGACTTAAATCCCTTCACGATCATTGATGATTTGCAAGGAAATAAGCTGACCAATTCACCCAAACAACTCCTAGGATCTACACTCGATGGAACACCTTACTACCGGCAATATAAAGGAGGAAACCTGCCCCGCAGCTCTCATAGCGGAATGGGAAAAATCGATATCATCGGAGCCTTAGAGCAGTCCAGCAACCTTTATTTTGCAATTGCTGCTGGAGAACATATTCAAAATCCGATGAGTCTAGCTAATGCTGCACATCTTTTTGCTCTGGGAGAAAAAACAGGCATTGATCTTCCATATGAAGCGCCAGGAAATCTTCCTAACGATCTCGATCAAAACCGTACAGGACTTTATTCCTTTTCGATTGGACAGCATACGTTAGAAGTCTCGACTCTACAATCAGCGACGATGCTAGCGGGATTTGCAAACCAAGGAAAAGTCGTCAAACCACATGTTCTAAAGCAGATGGAAGGTCCTGAAAGAGTTCTCCAGTATGACAATCTTTTAGAAGAGGCTCTGCCCCTTTCGGAAAAACTCTTTTCTGTGAAAACAACTGACCGCGAAGAAAATATCATCTATGTTGTACCAACAGAAGTGAAACGGACAATTCCATTTCCACAAGATGTGTTTAACATGATCGCAAAAGGAATGCATCAAGTCGTTGCAGGACCTCGAGGATCGGCTCGCCCTTCGATCATGCGCAATTTTTCAGACAATCCTTCTGCTGTCAGAGACTACTACGATATCTACCAAAACCTAATTGCAAAAACAGGAACTGCTCAGATCCGTTATAAACAGACCGTTTCGAAAGTCGCTCCTGCCGTCATGAGAGACAATGTCTGGTTCGCAGCCATCTCCTATCCAGACGCTGAGAAAATGACATATGAAGATCCCGAGCTTGTCGTTGTGGTGTTTCTTCGGTTCCGCCAATCGGGACGTGAAGGCGGAACCATTGCCGCACAAATCGTAAAAAAATGGCGAGAAATTCTAGCTAAACAATAATTTGTTTACATGGCAGAATCGCTTCCATGATAAATCTAAATGCTTCTCTTTTGCCATTTGATCGAGCCTTATTTTGGGATAAAGCATCCACAATCCTCTCTTCTTCTTGGACAAAATGGACAGCTGCCGGAAGCGCAGTCTGTTTAGCAGCCTATGCTGTTTCCAGAGCAAGAGCCCCTGCCGTCAAAATAGATGACCGGCTTTCCCAAGCTGGAGAAAATACAGAAGAGCTCGTGAATATCTTTAAAGAGCTCACTCCCATCCGAGAACACTGGTTTTATGCAAAACGGTGGGAAGCCTTAAAAGCCCATCTAGAAACTCATCCAAATGTTATAAAACTGTTCTATGAAGCTATTCTCGAACATCAGATTAACGATCCCAATAAAGATTGGATCTCTCCTGCTTGCCAGCTAGTTTCTTTTGAACAGCTCAGTAAACTCTACACTGTCAACATCGATGCATTGAAAAAGCATGCTAGTGATTTAGCAAAAGCTTTAGAATGCCCTCCTGAAAATCTAGAGACCGCTAGTGGCACTATCATCGACTACGTCAAGACCGGCACAACCTATGTCGGACAAGCGCTCCATAGTTTTTCTATGACATTTTTGCGCGCTCATGATTTTTCTTCCGAAGACGACCAAACGATGGTGGAGCGGCATGAGGCAAGATATCATTTGAATAATTTCTATGATCTGATCGAAAAACCCGCCCTGCTGATCATGACTATCTATACTTTTTTGCAACCAAAGACAAACTACAGCTGGGTTCCTTATGTCGGAACGTTTTGCTCGATCATCGCTGCGCTCTCGCTGATCAAATATTGTAATGTCTATCTGCAAAAGAAAAAATCGGTACTTAGCCACGGCTTCCGCAATCTCTCAGAAGAAGCAAGGCAAGGCACGCTTCCTATACCGCTAAATCGTGCAGATATTGTGTCTCAGATGATCAACTGTGTCACCCCGCTCGATGCTGGTAGTCAATCCATCCTGCTGATAGGCCCTTCTGGTGTCGGCAAAGACGCAACGGTCCATGCTTTTGTCCATGAACTCTTAAATTTTCAAGAAGATATCGATGTCCATACCGCCAACACCTCAGCTCTTAAAGAGTTTGGGGGCGGATCAGGCCATCTTTATTTCAGCCGTATCCAAATTCTGATGCGGGATTTAAAAGGCAAAGAACACCGCAATATTATGTTCCTCAACGAGATCCATACTCTCAATCCAAAAAAAGATCAGGACAACTCCAGCTCATCAGAACTGGGTCAGCAGATCAAAACGGAAATAGAAACAGGCAAGCTCCATGTGATTGGAGCCACAACATCCCAAGAATATGAAGAGCATATTCAGTGGGATTCTGCTCTCAATCGAAGATTCGTTCGAATTTTCCTTAAACCCTCCGAAACATGCGACGAAATTCTTGAGAATCATTTGGCTGAAACATATCCCACTGTTACTGTCGATCAAGATGCGATTACTTTTGCAATTGAAGAAACAGATAAAATCTCTCCAGAAGTTGTTCAGCCTGCCAAAGCCAAACCCATCCTAACAGAAGCTGCGCGCTCAGTGCTTGGCAATTACGACAAAGAAGAGAAAAATCTAGTCGAAGAATCCGCTAAATTGACTAAAGAGCAACGTGCATTAAAACGAGACCCCACGAATACAACAAAAGCTGAGGAAGTCGCAACGCTGGCAGATAAAGTAAAAACGGCAAAAAAAGAGCTCGCAGAAAAAAGACAAATGCTCAAAGTCGTCTCGGATCTCAAGCATGCTAAAATTCGCGCCCAAGAACACTTAACTCGATTAGCTCATCAGATCACTCAGGAGCCGGAAAAAAGTGCTTTAGAGATGACAACCTTCATCTTCGTCCGCAACCTCCTAGATAAAACTAAAAGAGTCATCGACACTAAAGAACAAGAGCTCGAGGAAAAAGGATGGCGCGTTAAGGTCACCAAACAAATGATCCAGGACATTTTGGAACGGAAATGAAAAGTGTTCTGCTAAACTCCGATGGAATTGAAGAATTAGAAAAGCGCATCCCATTCAAATATGTACCGCAACTCTCATTTGAAAATGCAAAGGATGTCTTGGCAAGAGGCCAAGCTAAACTCCAAAACAATCTCGTGACCCCTCAGGAGCTAGAGCTCGGCAAAAAATACATCGATCAAGTCAACGCTGCCTACATCCCTCATGTCTCTGTCCGATGGATCAACGATAAAATCGGGTACGGGCTTTTTGCCGAAGAAGAGATTTCAGAGGGAAGTTATGTCGGAGAATATACCGGCATTGTTCGGAGAAATGACCGAAGATATTTTGAGCCGCTTAACAACTACTGCTACGAATATCCCGTCGATGACGAGATCGGAAGAAGTTTTGTCATCGATGCCACGCAAGGCAATCTGACGCGCTTCATCAACCACAGCTCCAAACCCAATCTGCAGCCCAGCTATGCTTTCTATGCTGGATATTACCATCTGATCTTCATCGCACTCCGTCCAATCAAGAAAGGAGAAGAATTCAGTTATGACTATGGAGAAAGCTACTGGAATCTGAGAGATCCCTTAACACTTAACCTCTAGTTCAATATTTCTGACGTAAAAATCCTCAAAGAAATAATCCATAAACGGCTCAAAGAATACCGTTTTGTTCAAGAGACATTTTTTCACTGCGACATCATTCACAAGAACCGGCTCATTAGCTCCGGCAAGAATCATCAACTTCTCAGGATCTTCTCTCACTTGGCTTCTATAGTTTTCAGATGCCTGATAGAAATCATAGGAAATTATAGCTAGTGGCACTGCACCACAAAGCAGCGCTTCACCTTTTCCTTCGCGGCGGGCAGCACAATAGCCAACACCTAAAAAGACCAGAACAATACTTCCAATTCCTATAAAAGCGGAAACTTTGCCAATCGTGCCCATAAACTCTGCACTTGCTTCTAGATCAGCTTTTGCGGCTTTATATTGTGGATTCCTTTCGAGGTTTTGCCTAAGAGCCTTATCTACAGATTTTGTGACCGCATCAAAAATCGACATTGTTTATCCCTAGGCAGCTCAATTTTTTAGATTAACCACACGTTCGACAACAAAATCCACGAATATTCCGAAATAAAACGTGTTTTCTGTTAGGCGTTTTTTTAGTTTAGACTTTCTCTGACAGCCCGACCCAAACAGTGAGTCGAATTCCTTTGGGGTGTCAGCAATTTTGCACCAATTCTGGCCATAGCGGTACGCATTGTAGCTGAAATACACCAAGACAGTAGCCATAATAACATCAGGGATATCAATCTTGAACATTCCGAAAAAGACACAGACAACAGTAATGACCAATCCCACAATAACCAGGAGCTGCAACTTGCACCCTTCGTCTCGCAAAATTTTCTGCCGCTGCGCATATTGAGTTGGGCAGTTTTTATCTATTGGATGATTTAGGCAGGGCAGTGTGATGAAAGACATTTTCAAGCTCCGGTTAAAAATTTGATGAATTTACCGGTTCAGGGATTTGAAATAAAGACTTTTTTCGAAAAAATGGATCGTCTTGTCAAGACCTTCTTCTAGATTGATCTGGGGAGTCCAGTTGAGTTCTTGCTGGGCAAGAAGGATATTCGGCTTGCGCTGCTTGGGATCGTCTTGTGGAAGCGGCTTGAAAACAAGTTTTGACGAAGAGTTGGTCATTTTGAGAACAAGCTCGGCTAGCTCTAAGATGCGAAATTCGACAGGATTGCCGAGATTGACAGGACCTGTAAACTGTGGTCCAGAATTCATGAGGCGGATCAGCCCATCAATTAAATCATCGACATAGCAGAAAGAGCGGGTCTGGCTGCCGTCGCCATAGATCGTGATCGGCTCGCCGCAAAGCGCCTGGACGATGAAATTAGAAACGACTCGGCCGTCTTGAGGATGCATCCGAGGGCCGTAAGTGTTGAAAATCCGAGCGACCTTGATGGGAAGTCCAAATTGCCGGCGGTAATCGAAAAAAAGCGTTTCGGCGCACCGCTTGCTCTCGTCGTAGCAAGAGCGCGGGCCAATAGGATTAACGTTGCCCCAGTACCCTTCATGTTGAGGATGGACCTCAGGATCTCCATAGATTTCGCTAGTAGAAGCTTGGAGGATTTTTGCACTTTGGGTTTGAGCAAGCGATAGCATATTGATCGCCCCATGAATGCTCGTCTTGGTCGTTTGGACAGGATCCGACTGGTAGTGGATCGGAGAAGCAGGACAAGCTAAATTGTAGATCTCATCGACTTCGACATTGAGCGGAACGCAAACATCGTGGCGGATGAGTTCAAAAAAAGAATGATCAAGAAAAGGAACGATATTTTCCTTAGATCCTGTGAAAAAGTTATCCAAGCAAAGGACTTCACACCCTTCGCTTAGAAGCCTTTCGCAGAGATGAGAGCCGAGAAATCCAGCCCCTCCCGTCACTAAAATTCTTTTTTTAGCCATGGAGGAATTATAAAGTCTGCATTCTAAAAAAAGCAACCTTGAACTAAGATAGAGTCGTTATGGAAATAATCGATTTATCCTTACCTGGCTTAAAACTAATTCGGCTGAGTACTTTTGATGATGAAAGAGGATTTTTTAAAGAATGCTACCGCAGGCCCCGTTATACCGAATACGGCATCGAATGCGAGTTTGTTCAAGATAATCTTTCCTATTCTAAAAAAGACGTGATCCGCGGAATGCATTATCAAAGCGAGCCAGGCCAAGCAAAACTCGTCTCTGTGCTCCAGGGGGAAGTTTATGATGTCGCAGTCGATATCCGTCCCGAATCTCCGTACTTTGGAAAATGGGAAAGCGTTTATTTACGCGCTGACAAACATGAACAACTTTTTGTTCCGATTGGATTTGCCCATGGTTTTTGCGTTGTGAGCGATGGTGGAGCGCATGTCCATTACAAAGTCAGCGCAGTCTATGACCACTCGACAGAAAAAACATTCCGTTTTGATGATCCCCATGTGAAGATCGACTGGCCGACAAAAACTCCTGTAGTCTCAACCCGCGATCAATCGTCGCCTTTTTTTCAGGAAATATTTAAATGAAACTATGGATCACAGGCTCTAAAGGACTTGTAGGGACTGCTCTCCAAAATCGATGCCAGGCAGAAGGGATCGACTTTGTAGCAACATCGCGTCAAGAACTCGATATTTCATCGCTCAAACATATCAAAGATTTCCTCCACAGTCCTGCAGGAAAAGACATCACCCACATCATCAATTGCGCAGCGTATACCCATGTTGATCAAGCAGAGAAGGAGCAGGAACTCGCCCATCAAATCAATGCGATGGGCCCTGAAAACTTAGGAAGTGCTGCTCATCAGTTCGATCTGAAGCTGATCCACCTTTCGTCTGATTATGTTTTTGGAATCGCTGGCGACAGACCTTTTACCGAAACCGATTCCTGCAAACCTGTCAGCACGTATGCTAAAACAAAATATGAAGGCGAGCAACGGCTTTTAGAGGTCCTTCCTCAGGCTTGTATTTTGAGAACATCGTGGGTTTTTGGACAAGGCGGCCATAACTTTGTCTCTTCTATTTTTAATAAGATTCAAAAAGAAGAAAAACTCTATGTTGTGAGCGACCAGAGAAACCGCCTAACTTATGTCCAAGATTTATCTCAGGCGATTTTATCGCTGCTTTGCCACTCGGGGATTTTTCATTTTGCCAATCAGGGAGAAACCTCAAGATTTGAAGTCGCTGAAGCAATGATCCAGGCAGCTCAAGACCGTGGACTCCCGGTCGCTTGCCGAGAAGTTTTTGCGGTCAATTCTTCAGCCTTCCCCCAACTGGCTCAGAGGCCGCTTTACTCGGCTCTCGATACAACCAAGATAGAAAATCTTTTAGGAATTTCTCCCAGAACTTGGGAAACTACAATTAAGGATTTCATCCATGCGATTTAAACGGATTTTAGTCACCGGAGGAGCGGGATTTATCGGGTCAGCCTTTATCCGGTATGGACTTCAAAAAATGGATAAAATCGTCAATGTCGATCTTTTGACCTATGCCGGTCATGAAAAGAACATGGCAGATTTTATTGACAATCCCCGACATACCTTCATTCGGGGAAATATCTGTAACTCCATCTTAATAAAACGGCTCTGCCAAGAATATCAACTCGAGGCAATTGTCCATTTTGCTGCAGAAAGCCATGTTGATCGCAGTATCGAAAATCCCTCTTCTTTTTTAGAAACCAATGTCTATGGCACTTTTGCCCTTCTTGAGGTCGTTCGAGCGCTTCCTCGTATTCACTTTCATCACGTCTCAACCGATGAAGTCTACGGCTCTTTGGAAAACGGCATGTTCAATGAAAATTCTTCCTACCAGCCTAATTCTCCCTATGCAGCATCGAAGGCCGCTTCTGATCATTTTGTCCGCGCCTGGGGCCACACCTATGGCCTGTCTACAACGATATCCCACTGCACAAATAATTACGGCCCTTATCAGCATGATGAGAAATTTATCCCTCATATGATTAGAAATTGCCTTCAGGGAGAGCCCCTGCCGATCTATGGAACTGGAATCAATATCCGCGACTGGCTCTTTGTCGATGACCATGCTGAAGCTCTTTGGATGATCCTAGAGAAAGGAAAATCTGGAGAAGTCTACGATATCGGCGGGGAAACCGAGATGCGCAATATCGATCTTTTACACGTTTTGATCGATTGTTTAGCACCTCGGCTTTCACAAGATGCGCAAAAATTGCGCAATCTAATCACCTTTGTTAAAGACCGTCCTGGCCACGACCTTCGTTATGCGATCGATTGCAAGAAAATCAAAGATGAGCTCGGGTGGACTCAGCGGCATACGCTTCCTCAAGGGCTTGAAAAAACCGTTGCATGGTATTTGCAATGAAAAAAATCGCCTGTGTAATCCCCGCCCGCCTTAAATCAAGCCGTTTTCCTCGAAAGATTTTAGCCCTACTGCATAACAAACCCCTGATCCAATGGGTCTGGGAAGCTGCAAGATCCGTCCCCTTCTTTGATTCGGTAACCATTGCAATCGATGCCGAGGAGACAGCCGACGTTGTGAACTCTTTTGGCGGAACCTCGATCATGACAGCAGAGAGCTGTCCTTCCGGCACAATGCGCCTTGGAGAACTTTTACAGCGTAAAAAAATTGATGCCGATATTTTAGTCTGCTGGCAAGGAGATGAGCCGTTTTTACATGAGCAGATCATCAGCGAGCTTTTGCAAACAGCTCGTACGGATACAGCTGATGTCTGGACATTGAAAAAAAAGATCCTTCATCCTGAGGATGTCCTTTCTCCTCATGTCTGTAAAGTCGTGACCGATCAAGATGGATATGCGGTTTATTTCTCTAGATGCCCGATCCCATTCCATCGAGATTTGAAAGAGACGACCTATTACAAGCATATCGGTATCTACGCCTACACTAAAGATGCGTTAAGCCGCCTGATCGATCTGCCAACGTCGCACCTAGCCGAGGCAGAGCAGTTAGAGCAGCTCAACTTTCTTTATCACGGCCTAAAAGTCCGCGTTCATGAAACTTCTCATGAAGGCTTTGGCATTGATATTCCCGAGCACTTAGAAGAGGCTTCTGCTTTTTTAACTAGGAAGTGATATTTTTTCTTCTCTTCTTTGATGCAAAGATCAGATGCCTGATCATGCCGTTTTGGACAGTAGACCATAAAAGTCTTTGTTCTGAAATACGATTTACCACCGATTTTTACTTCACATGGACATGAATGCAGTTTTGCATCGCCCTCTCTAGGCAATTGATCAACCTTATTCCAATAATGTGCTAACAAATCCATCCGCTCGATATCGTAGAGTCTTTCAAACTCTAGGTCTAGAAGAGCCTTCCGTTCTTGATAAAGACAACTAATTGACGAGCGCAAAAAATAGGCAGAGAAAAGCCCCACTAAGAAAATGGCAATGACAATTTCTAGTAAAAAGAGGGGCTTTTTCCGCTGCATTCTTAGAGGTTGTTATTTCCTTTAAAAATCAATTTTTCGTGGTTTTTCTGGTTGACTAAGAACATCTCAATCCCCTGATAAGCATAGTGCTGAGGCACAAACACGACGCCGTTGAACAGCGATTTGGGTTGAATTGTTTGTTCTTTCAAAGCTTTTGCTTCGTAATCAGCATCGAGCAGGCCGTTGGCCTCGCTAGATTTAATTCCATCGTAGACAGCAGGAATAAACAAAGGCCAAATAAATAATCCGCCAACGCCCCATCCGACAACTCTTCCTGCTGTTGAAGTGTGTGCTTTTCCAGCAACTTCATTGACAGGAGCGAGCGGGACATTAAAATTTTGAGGGTTAAAATACATCGGATCATTCGTGTTATTTCTGATCGTCAGCTGAATCGGCATATAACCTTCTGCAATCACATTACGGCCAAGATATCTTTTGCAATCGACCTCGTCATATGTTTTCCAGGAAACGACAACCTGGGAATTTTCTGTCGATTGAATGGCGCTCTCTTCAGGGAGAATTGCCAATGTCGATGCGTTGTAGCTTGCGCATCCTGTTAATAAAATCAAAGCTCCTAAAACCAATTTTTTTTCTTTAAACATAAAAAACTCCTTAACAAGTACCAAAAGTATAAGCGGAAAGAAGAGAAAAAAACCAGTCGATTTCTATGAATAGGAAATTCTTCACTCTGAGTTAAGCATCCGCCGCAAATAATTCATCTAGCGTAATCACCCGATCGAAGTTTGACCACTTATAACATAAAAAAGCAGTAACTGGTCAAAAAATAGAGAGATGGTTTTTTTAAGTGCTTTAATGTGAATCTTTTAAATTTTAGATGATCCGGAGAGGGCGAAAGTCTAAATAGTCTGCTGCTGTCAAAAGATATTTAACTCCTCTGACCTCACCAAACATCGGTTTGTCTTTCTTCAGGTTGTGCAAATGCCCAAACGCACAAATTTGAACTCCAAACTCTTCAAGAATTGCAGATACCCTAGAAGGTTTTAAATCAGCTGAAATCGGCGGATAATGCGTCATGACGACTTTCAATTTGGCTGAAGGATTCATCTGCTTCAAGCTCAATTTAAGACGCTCTAGCTCTCTTTCAAAAATGGCTGCATCGTTACCTTCAGTTTCTACACGCGCTTTAGGATTTTCTTGAAAATGGACATAGCCATTGAAGTTATATTCTGGAGTATCCCAAAGACGCGATCCACCGATAGCAACATCATTGAAGTGATACGCATTATTGTGAATAAAATGGACAGATGGCGGAAACACCTCTGACATTTTCTTTGCAGAACTCCACCAATAGTCGTGATTGCCGCGGATCAGAACCTTGGTTCCAGGAAGACTGTCGATCCATTCGAGATCGATTTTAGCTTCTTCAAGCTTCATCGCCCAGGTGATATCTCCCGGCAATAACACGAGGTCCTCTGGCTTTATAAGCTCTTTCCACGAAGCTGCCATCTTGTCCATATACCCTTCCCAAACAGGGCCAAAAACAGCCATATTCTTGGAAGGAACGCTATGTGCTAAGTGGAGATCTGCCAGTGCCCAGATTTTCATATTTTATACGAGTTTTTACGTTTCACTTGATTAATCGGAATTGCCAATCCCACACCTCTTAACGCTTCGTTACCTTGGAGAAGAGCACTGCTGATACCAATCACTTCTCCTTTTAAATTTAAAAGAGGACCTCCTGAATTTCCAGGATTAATCAAAATATCGGTGAACAATAGCTCTCCGATCTGGTCTTTGGCCCCAAGAATCCCTTTTGTCACAAACGGCTGCATTGAAAAAGGATAGCCGATAGAAACAATCCATTCTCCTACTTTCAAAGCATCTGAATCACCTAGGATCAAATAAGGAAGATTCAGACCGTCGATTTTAAGGATAGCTAGATCTATTTCTGAATCTTGTTCAATGAGTACGGCCTCTATTTCTAGATTCTGAAAATAGATCGTAATTTTAGTTGCATCTTTCACCACATGCGCACACGTCACAATATATCCATCTGGGGTAATAAGAAACCCGGAGCCATAGAAGAGTTGCTGTTTAGCCGAATCTATCGTTTTTGAAACAGCAATCTTTACGGTCGATGGGAGAGCCTGAGTCGAGATGTTTGTAAAAAGATACGAGAATTGCTCTATACACAAACAACTTGAAGAATCGGTTTTTGATGCGCCCTGGTTTAACTCATAATTTCTGTTCTCACTCGCGCCTTGTCTTTCGACAATGGTCGCTCGCTCCGAACAAAAATTCTGAGGACCCTCCTTGTCAAATTCCCGATTCTTCAAGTCATTTGTGTATAAAGAAAATGAATCAAAACCCTGTGCAGCTAGGGCATGGGAATCTAAAATCATGCCCATCAATACCACATAAAACACGAGAATTTGCTTTTTAATAAAAAACTCGTTTCTCTTGTTTTTTATTTTTTCTTACCTTTGTTCTTCGCTTTTTCTTCTTTTTGTCTTGTTTTTGCTTCCTCTCTTTTCTTTTTATAGTCTTCTGTTTTCTTCTTTTTATCCTCGTTGAAGTCCTTTATTTTTTGCTTACCTGGACAGTTGGGATTGGTGCATTTTGCGATATATGACTCTCCACAGTTAGGACACTTGCTTGCAGCTCTAATTGTAGGCGTTATATAACAGCCATATTCATCGGAATATAGCATCGGAAGAACCACATATTCCTGATCTTTTAAATTGAGAAAAAGGCCTTGGCTTGAAGGGACAATTTTTGCGGGATTGAGATAAATTTTTTCACCTGAATACCCAGCAACACAGGAGTAATCATTTGCAACAATTTCTGCGATTAATGCATCATCGGTTTCATCAGGGAGTGCTTCCAAAGTGCTATAGGAAAAGAAAAGCATCATGAGAGAGACAAAAAAGCGTTTCATAACACACCCCTTGTTAAGGTTAAGAAAATTTCTTACTACACATTTAAAACAAATCTGCATCTTATCGGCAATCATTTTTTTTGTTTTTTCTTGCAACAGAAATTCTCCTAAGCAGTCATCTCCAATAACAATAACTTCCGAGCAGAAAGAATGGATGGAGCCCTTCTTTAAAGAGTTTCTATTAGAAGGAAGTGCCATTTATACTCTGTGGGGTAGTAAACCTATCACTAGATGCATATTATATTATTATACAGAAGAAGAAATACAATACTGGTATGACCATATGTCAGACGAGGAGAAAAAAAACTCTTATGTTAGAGAAGATCCTCATTTTGAGAAAAACTGGGAAAACTGGGAAAAAGTGCAAGATCAATTTCCGATGACCAGATATCTATTGTTCAAAACGGATAATCCTATAGAACCGAAGACAGATCCTAAAACAGCCATGGTTTATTTTGTGGATATTTTACAAACTGCACTGACTATGCTTCAGCACTATGAAGTTTTCAAGGAGGCTGTGGGAGCTGAGTTCAACCCTTTCGATATGGCCTATGATTTTAAAAATAAAGATTCCCTTTTTTGGCAGCGGGTAACTGACAATTCAGCTTTGATGGGAATTTTATTTGGCTATGGCGTGGAAAATTCATGGATGTTTCATTGGAAACATTTCGATCACGATGAGAAAAATGAGCATTTCGCAAAAGCACTAACACCTAAAAGCAGTGATGATTCACGACGGGGGAAAAGCACGCTTGCTGATTTCCCTCTTCCCATTTTTATGGTATTTAATGAAAAAGACAAAATGGTTAAAAAATACCAAAAAGAGCGAGAAGAAATTAAAAACATCTATAAAGGTCAAGATTTTGTTGAGCTTACCTTGCAAAAACTAACATCCCCTTAACAATACATTTAAAGGGTGAAATTATCCGGCAGCTGGGTACCCGAGGTGACAATGATAATACCATCACGGATACAGACTCCTGCGCCGTCATAGGTTTCAAGTTTGTCTTTGTTGATAAGATGGACATTATTGCCAATGTAAGTATGTTCATCAATAATGGCTTTTTCAATCACGCAATGATCACCAATGGTGAAGTTTTGCGGAAGAGGCGGATGTTGATGCAAAGGCGCAGAATAAGATTGATGCCCCATCAGGATAGAATGACGGATTTTGGTTCCTTTGCCGATACGGCACCTTGTTCCTATAATACTATGATCAATTTCATCTGCTTCGATAATCGAGCCTTGGCTGATATACGATCGGTTGACGCGTGTATTGATAATCAATGGACTCGGTAAATTGTAAGGGCGTGTATAGATCGGATTTGCTTCATTATAGGTTTGCAGGCAATGGCTTTGATTTAGAAGACTCATATTGGCTTCATAAAAAGAGGCAATTGTCCCAATATCGACCCAATATCCGTCATAAATATAGGCGTAAGATCCGCCTCTAGCTGCCTGAAATGGAATGAGATGGTGTCCAAAGTCCACTCCTGGTTCTTTTAATAGCGAGATAAGGACATCACGCCGGAAAACATAGATGCCCATCGAAGCTAAATAGCACGATTTTCCATCCTTTTTAACTTCAAATGGTTTTAGTTCAGGAGCAGTCTTTGGTTTTTCCTTAAACTCTTTAATATGAAATGTCTGATCGATCTTCATCACTCCCATCCGATGCGCCTCATCTTCAGAGACATAAAGAGAGGCCACAACCATTTCTGCTTTCGTCTTTCGTGCAAACTCGAGCAGCTTTGCTAAATCGATATTGTAGAGCTGATCGCCAGATAGAATTAGATAGTAATCGACAGGCGCTTTGATTAAATGATGGAGATTTTTCCGAACGGCATCTGCCGTCCCTTCAAACCAGACTTTTTTCTCCTGTTCATCTTCTTCAGGGCACAGCAATTCAATTCCACCTTCCCTAAAAAGATCAAACCGGTAAGTTCCAAGAATATGTTGATGCAGATTAGAGGCAAAGTATTGAGAAATGACATACAGCCTGCTAATTTTGGAATTCAAGGCGTTAGAGAGAGGGATATCGATGAGTCGATACCTTCCTCCAAATCCTACAGCCGGCTTACAACGCGTTTTAGTGAGCGGGAATAAGCGGGTGCCTTGGCCTCCTGCCAATACAATACCTGCTACGCGATCAATCAGATCGTTTTGGTCCCCGGCCGACATGAACAGCTATCTCCCCTGTCAAATTTTTTATTAACAGGTCGCTGTTTTCCTGGGAAGTATTTAATTATTACGTCCGTTTAGTACCCTGTAACGGAGGCTAAAGGCCAGAATTACAGGGAACAAATCCTCAATAGGATTATCTCTTCTTAGCAAACTGCACCAATGGAAGGCATTCTACCTCTTCTTTGTGCATAATTTCAGGGATGAATGTTTTCAAGTTATGTGCAAAGTGAGGAAAGCTATTCCTGTAGAACCATTGGAGTGAGGAATAATCGAGCGTAAAGGGAAGGTGGCAAAATTCTTCACCTTTGATAAAGGTCAGGTAAAAATGATCGATCTTTTCACCTTGTCTGATCAAATAGGTGAAAGACGGTTTTAAACGCAGCAAGGCCTCTGCCTCAATACCCGTTAATTCAGCATGCCAAGCCGGGTGAGATGTAATCTCATTTAATTTCTCTTGAACCCATGGATTCATTTGAGTTGCTTGTTGCATTGTCATAACAACCTCCGTTGTTTTAATTTAGCCCCCTGTAGGGCTTTTGAATTGGGAATGATTCTATCGCGACTGCCGGATTAAAATCAATGATTGTCAAGATTATTCCTAATTTTATTGAAAAATTTTCCTCAACATCTTCAGAACATACGAGGAAATCATGTACCTAAATTAAAAAGTCATCTATCTTGTTATTGGCTGGGCTTTCTCTCGTTTATCAATCAATAAACTCAGCTTATTTATGGGACACGACAAACTCAAAAATCTAGATCAGATGTTAAACGATCTTATTAATCGTTTTCCGCAGCATTTGGAACCTTCTATTTTTAAAGATAAAGATCGGCTTCTTGCCTATTTTGATCATGAGTTTCCTCGAAAACGTTCTGTCAAACATCTTGCACGTTTACTGACAGCCCAATACCTTAAAAAGAAAAAACTTTTGAGCACCGTTTATCTTTCTCCTAAAACACGCTGTCTAGAATTTCGAATTATGCCAACAAAGTTGGAATTCCCCTTTGCATCTAAATGGGTGATCGGGATTTTAACACAACTATCCCTTGGCAGCCGGTATGACCTTTTTGATCAGGTGCAGCTTCTCAAAGCTGTCCAGAAAATTATTCCCGAACTACGGATCGTCAAAGGCTCTGTTTATATATTTCAAGGTGCAGACGACAGCGTTAAAACGATTTACGCAGAGTTTGAAAAAAACGGGAACCATTTTTTCACTGCTTCAGAATTAAAAGCGTTAAAATCATCCTTAGAGGAAGAGTTGCTCAAAAGCATTGAACGGCTTGTACTACCTGTTTTCAGGCCTAGGAATCAAGAAGAGGTGCTGCGTAACATTATAACGCTTAGCCAACAAATCGAACATGGATCTGATCTGCCTCAAGTGATGATGTCGTATGAAACGCAAACAGCTGAAGAGCTTATTTTCACAGTGATCTGCGTCCGAGTAGAAAACTCGGATACGGTATCCATCGATAATCTTCTCAAGAACAAAAGTTCTTTTTCTCAATGGATTTTAGAACGTAAACAGCTGGTTAAATATGTCGAGCAGCATCAACCGATCTTTGCTTACATTTTTCGAGTCTTATTAACACCCCACCCAACGATCTTGCGCGGCGATGGTTCTTTAAACTTTTTTGCCGCCCGCCAAAGAATCGGCAATGCCATGAAATTGCATATTGGAGAATTCAGAGATTTCAATGGCGGAATTTTAATTAAGCAAGAAGAGACACTGCATTCGTTGAAGACAGCTTTGCCAACGATTGCCCCTGAGTTAATCGAAAATGTCTTTTATTCGATTGCTCCCATTGAAATGCAAGCCATTTTGCCCTTATCTACACTGAAAATGGTGTTTGAACTCTTCATAGATGTTTTTGAAAAGCCTTTAGTCAATTCAGCAGATTATGTTTATCAAAGTTCGGTCAAAGACCACCTTTTCATGGCTATGGTGCGTATTCCAAATGGAACTTTCTATGAAATGGCCAAGGACCACCTTTTATCTTTCGATCTTCCCGAAGTTATTCAAGCCTCAATTGCGTTAGAGATGAATGATTCTTATGTCTTTGGCTATTTGCTTGAAACAGACAATATTCAATTACAGAAACGGTTTTTGGAATCTCTTGAAAAATTATTGGCTTTTTGGAGCGAGGAAGTTAAAAAACAGCAAATGCTATACCTAAGCTTAGAAAACCTGATCACTTCGCTAGATCCCCGCATAGGGGGAGACTCGATGTCGGCTCTACTCCTGAAGATGCTGTTTGAAGGGCTCATGCGGATTGGTCCCAATGGCACTCTGGAAAAAGGGATTGCACAGCATGTCGAAATTTCTCCCGATCGAAAAACGTATCTCTTCACCTTGCGCCCTAGTTTTTGGTCGGATGGATCCCCTTTGACGAGCTATGATTTTGAATATACTTGGAAAAAGATTTTAACGCCCCGTTTTAACACAGCTTTTGCTTACCTTTTCTATCCCATTAAAAATGCCGAGCTTGCAAAGAAAGGCATCATAGACATGAATCAAGTTGGAATACACGCCTTAGGAGAGCATACGCTGAAAATTGAGTTGGAATCCCCTTCTCCTAATTTTTTAGAATACGTAGCCCACCCTTTATTTGCCCCTGTCTGTAAACATATCGATATTAATACCCCTAACTGGCCCTTAGAAGAAGGCTCCAGCTACGTCTGTAACGGCGGTTTTAAAATTGAGAAAAATCAGAAAGATATTAGCTATGCACTTGTTAAGAATAATTTCTATTGGGACAAAGAAAAAATCCAGCTCGAGCGCGTTTTAATCGCAACTAGCCATCACAGCCAGACGTATGAAATGTTTCGTCAAAATAAGATCCATTGGCTAGGTCCCCCATGGGGATCCTATTTCAATCCAGGACCGAACGATGAAGCTCTGACTTATTCAGACCAAGGGATTTACTGGTGTGTCTGCAATACAAAACATCCGTTTCTTAAAAACCGCAAAATCAGGCAAGCACTGGCTCTTGCTATCGATCGGCTAAACCTGCTGGAAACCATTGAGTATTTCAAAAATCCAGCTTATTCTCCTCTCCCTCCCTTGCATAGCCAAATTCACAAACACCCCCTTTTTGAAAATGAAGATGAAAAACAACTGTTTAGAGAGGGGCTTGAAGAAAGTGGCTACTCCTCCTCTGATATCCCTCATTTGACGATTGACTTTACTCAACGCACGGTATTTGGGAAACCATCTGCTGAGTTTATCTCTTCTGAGTGGAAACAAAAATTAGGACTGACAACAACAATCCAAGGGCATGACTATAAAACCCTTTTTTCTAACCTCACATCGGGTGATTTTCACATTGCACTCATTCGATGGCAGCCTTGGGTCAATGATCCGTTCTATACTCTCAACTTCTTTGCCAATCCCAATGAGCCGATTAGCTTTAGTAAATGGTCTCATCCCGAAATTCAGCGTCTGCTCCATGAGGCCAAGCTTGAAACAAATGATGCCAGCAGAAAAATTTTGCTGTACAAGATCGAAGAACTTTTAGTCTATGAAATGCCCATTATTCCGCTCTTTGAAACCTGCTACCAATTCATGAAGAAAAAATCCCTCCACTTTGTCCCAAACCATATCTTAATGGACTTCAAATGGGCTCGATTAAAGTAAAGAAAAAGGTAGTTGCAAAACT
>JABDFE010000019.1 GCA_013286675.1 Chlamydiota bacterium | reverse complement strand
GGCTTCCATAAAAATGACTTCAAACATCTCATTTGAGAAGAGCTTTGCTTTGTCGCTCTTGAGAAAAGCCTCGATGTTTTTCAGATAGGTCTCATAGGTTGCTTTATCCATGGTGCGGATGTAGTCATAGACAGCAGCAAAGTCCTTAAAGTCGCGGCGGTCGATGAAGCAGTTTTTGGGGATATAATCGGTGATGTTGCTAGCTCCCCAGTAGATCGGGATAGCGCCTGCAGCGAAGCTATCGAAGATTTTCTCGGTGTATAGCCTCTGACATCAAGAATAAATGCATGATCATCAAATCAGACAAATGGGTTCGTCAAATAGAAAGAGACCTTTTAAAATGACGCGCTGGAGTTCCCATCCCATTTAGGGAATTTGGGAGTGTCATGCCATTCTCATTCGTTTTCCTAGTCCATTTTTTGGGGCTAGGATGATTTGATATCCTATCACATCAAGAATTCTTGAAAGAATTTCGACAGTAATATTAAGTTTTTTTCCTGCTCTTAATCCCTGAACAATCGTGGGTGATACTTCCGCCTCTTTTGCTAGCCTGCGAACTGAAATATGATCTTCTTCCATAACCGCAAGGAGAACCTCTGAAATAAGAAGTTCTTTGTACTCTTTGTTTAATCGCTTTTTTTGCTTCTTATTCTCTATGAATTTATCATAGGTTGACTTAATTTTTTTCATAGTATGAATTCTCTTTTACCCTGTTTTCATAGTTTCGATAAGCTTTAAGTGCTTGTTCTTTTTCTTCCTTGGGAAGTTTGTCTGTCTTTTTTACAAATGCATTTGTCACAATAATTTTTTTGCCTTGGTAGAAAAAACACAGGTAACGATCTGGCTGTGGTTTAAATGCGTATATCTTATCTTCTTCATATCTAAATTTTGTTTTGTCGAAAATTTTCCCATGGTCTCCCATGAGTCGAAAAAGATTAAGCGTCTTTCGTTTTTTAGATTCTGGTTGTTTCATGAAGTATTCCAGAGCTTGAGATTTGCCAGAAGTATCGTAATACCACTCAATCGTAAATTCTATTCCCCGATATGCAACATACTCTTTCATTCGCCTCTTCCCCAGATTGTACCATTAAAATGGTACGATTTTCAACAATTAAAAGCAAATCTTTTGATTTAAGTAGTAACAGCTTAATATTCATCGAGTTATGTCGCTAAAAGCGATGGAGATCGCTGGTCTACATAGTAAGTGTAAGGTGATGATTTGCTTGCAGTTGCTTGAGCCTCTCTTGGCGAGTTTTGCCCAAGGACTCACAAGGACTTTTGGTATAGTTCTTCAAAGGATTCATCGAGAAATGCTCTCAATTAAGGAAAACGGATTGCTTCCATAAAAATGACTTCAAACATTTCATTTGTGAAGAGCTTTGCTTTATCGCTCTTGAGAAAAGCCTCGATGTTTTTCAGATAGGTCTCATAGGTTGCTTTGTCCATGGTGCGGATGTAGTCATAGACAGCAGCAAAGTCCTTAAAGTCCCGGCGGTCGATAAAGCAGTTTTTGGGGATATAATCGGTGACGTTGCTAGCTCCCCAGTAGATCGGGATAGCGCCTGCAGCGAAGCTATCGAAGATTTTCTCGGTGATATAGCCTCTGACATCATAGATGTTTTCAAAGCAGACGTTAAAGCGGTAGTCCTTGAGGGTCTCTAGCTTGCTCTCAATCGATCCTTGATAGTTTTTATACCCTTTGTCTTTCCACCCATAGCCGTAGAAATCAAAATCGTTTTTATCTTCAAAAAATTGGATGACTCTTTCTCTTTCACTATAGAGCTCATGCTTGTGCTTGCTTTTTTTATTTGAAGAGATCTGGGTGACAAGTTTTTTTTCCTCGAAAGAAGGAAGATTTTGCATTAGGGGTTTGAGCTCAGGGTAGTAAAACTTGAAAAACTTTTTATTGTCGACGAGATTGTCATCCCAGGTGTAGACCCTTTTAAAATGGGAGAGGTAATCACGAGAATATTTAATGACAGTCGGGGGTTCCCAGATAAAGAGGAGCAGTTTTTGCTGAGGAAATTTCTTAAAGAGTTCTTTTGAACCGCAGCCTGGCTTGTTCCAGACGAT
Organism: Chlamydiota bacterium; assembly: GCA_013286675.1. GTDB lineage: Bacteria > Chlamydiota > Chlamydiia > Chlamydiales > Rhabdochlamydiaceae > PALSA-1444. The sequence continues at coordinate 19,609 of JABDFE010000019.1, read as the reverse complement.
GATATATCTAAGCTCGTCACGATCTTTTTCTTTTTTCAGGTCGGTAGCAAAGAGGTTGACGTTTTTCTCTTGGAGTGTTTTCCAAACGCGGGAGAGGCCGCCACCCTGGACAAAGTTTTGATCATGGGGAGTCGCTGTCCAATTGTGGGATAGAGCGATCTCCTTTTTTCTCTCCGCTGAGAAAAGCAATATGGGAAATAAAAAAAGTGTTATGATAGTCTTACGCATAAGAGAAAAATTATCAGGAAAAAAGCTTTTTAAGACAAACAAAAATGAGGGGTTTAAGATGAAATTTTTAGTTCTTTTAGGAAGAATTTTTTATTCGGTGATCTTTATTATTTCGGGGATCGGCCATTTTACCGCAGGTGCGGTGCAGTTTGCAGAGGCGCAGAATGTCCCTTATGCAGAGTTTCTCGTTCCTTTAGCTGGAATTTTAGCAGTGCTGGGGGGGATCAGTATTTTGCTCGGCTACAAAGCGCGCCTGGGAGCTTGGATGATCGTACTCTTTCTAATTCCCGTGACGCTCATGATGCATAACTTTTGGGATGTTCAAGATTCTGATTTAAAGATGGTACAGCAAGCGATGTTTTTGAAAAACCTGTCGATGTTGGGAGGAGCCCTCTTAATTGCTTATTGGGGAGCTGGTCCTTGCAGTTTTTGCAAGCATAAGAAAAAATAGCTTACTTATTCCCTTGCTGATGGGCCATGTCGGCAAGGGTTTTTCGATGAGGCTTCAAGGCAGTTTCTGGCAGTTCAAAACACTTAATCGGGATTTTAAACTTGGGCAAGTGAGCTTTTAACATTTCTTGGAGCTGTTCTAACGGAAGCAGGTGTTTTAGAAAGACAGCAGGCCTAGCACCGAATTCTTTATCCGGTATTGGCACGACAACAGCATCGTGTAGGCCGCAAACTCTACGAATCATATCTTCGATCTCTTCAGGCTGGATGTTTTCTCCTCCCGAAATAAACAGATTGTCTTTTCTTCCGATGATTTTAAAAAGGCCATCTTCCCAGCAGCCGAGGTCTTTTGTTTGAAACCAACCGTCTTTTAGAGGTAGATCGAGCTTGCCTTTGTCATAATACCCCTGGAACAGGATGGGACCTTTAACCCAAATTTCCTGGTCTTCGGCTATTTTCACTTCGGCATAAGGATGGATCTGATGGTTGGTGACAATTTGCGAGCTCATCTCTGTCATCCCATACGTTGGAAGAATATTCCAGTGGGTTTCCCATGAGGCCATTAAGTCTGGAAGCGGGGCGCCGCCAAGTAAAATAGTCTTAAGATGCGGCAGATCTTCAGGATTTTGCAAAAGTCTGAAGAGCTGTGTCGGCACTAAGGAAAGATGCGTTGCCTGCTGCCAATTGGGGCTGAGGAGTACAAAACTCTTGGCCAAATACGATCGCATTAAAATCCCTAAGCCGCCGACATGAAAAAGAGGAAGCGTCAGAGCCCAGCGATCGTCTGGCTGCAAGGGGATCATGTTGAAAGACCCAATGGCGCTCGAAACGAGATTGCCTAAAGTAAGGGCCGCGATCTTAGGTTGTCCAATGGAGCCTGAAGTGAATAAAAACACTCCCATTTTAGTGAGATCCCATTCAGTGGCGCTAGGGGTTTCTGGCTCTGGGAAGGTCGGTGTAAAAAGTTCAGTGTCTAGCTGGGCAAGAGCCTCATCTGCACTGGGGAGACGGGTGCTTAATGGACAAGCGATTTTCCCCGTCTTCCAACAGGCAAAAAGGGTCAGGATAACTTCTGGTGTCGAAGGGGCCCAAAAAGCAACGCGCTCATGCGGGAAGGCTTGAACTTGTTTGCACATGCCCTCAACGTAGTCTTCTAATGAAGCATGGTCCCAGGTAAATTCATCGGTAATCAACATGGTGTTACCCTTTCTTGTTTAATGTGGAATTCTGCAGGAAAGTGGATTTTTCCGTCACAGATAAAAACCGGATCTTCTAAAAGGTCTTCTTGGAGATGCACAGCAGTACCAATTCCTAACGGATGAGCAGGAATTTCCAAAGCACGAGCAAGTGCTGCGATTTGATGAATGCCAACTGAACTTTCATAGCTGCTGCTCAAGATAATGGGACTTTTTTTCTCTGGCACGCCTTTAACCATCGGCTTCCAAACAACAGTAGATCCCAAAGCTTGATCATCTGAAGCCATCGAAAAAGGAGAGATGTCATGGCCTGGATCTTCAATGAACTCGAAATCTTCAGGAGTAAAATGGGAAAGAAATTCCTTGATCTGCTCCATGCTCCATTTTCCTCCGATATCAAGTCGTAAACGGAAATCTTGTTTTAGGGTTTTAGCTAAAAAAACAGCCGCAGTCACGTCAAAATGTCCTAGTTTAAGCTTAGCCGTCGTACAGCCATGGCTCTTTTTGGTGTGCTTTAAGATATCCTGGACCGTGCCATTGAGAAATAGGCAGACAGGAGCTTCGGATACTCTGGGAGCTGTCAGCCCAAAAAGTCCGAATTCGACAGAGGGGAAAAAAGGACCTTGATATCCATTTTGGACGGCCTTGAGCTGCTCTAACACTTGGGATAGGGTTTCCCGGCTTCTGCCGGGAAGAGGAGAGACTTCGCTCCAGGTCTTTTCATTGTGGAGCAAAAAACCTTCTTTCACCCCGAAGATGTCTTGGATAATCTTAAAATGGTAAATCTTAAAATCCATAGATGATCGATACGGCAAGCAGCACGGTAGATAAAATGAGGAGCTTGCCTGTTTGCGCAAAGGGGACGTTGAGCAGTTTTTTCTCCTGGATCGTCCAGAGTGCTTTTATGGGAACAATCGCAGGCAGGAGCATAATGGGCATCAGATAGTGGCCGTAAAGGCAGGGAATCAGGTAGGCAGCGACTAAACAGAAGGTATATTCTACCCTTCCAAAGGTCTCTCCGAACCGGACGACGAGAGTTTTTTTTCGGCATCTGCGGTCTTCATTGACATCCCGTAGATTATTGGCAGTCAGGATTGCTGTCGAAACAAGCCCAGGGCAAAAGCCTAAAATTCCCACTTGCAGGGGAATCTCTTGCGTTTGCAGATAGTAGGTGATGAGCGTTGCAATGGGACCATAACAAGTGAGAACGAAAAAATCTCCCAGTCCGAAATAGGCCAGAGGCATGGGTCCAGCAGTGTAGGCCAAACTTAAGCCAATGTGGAGGATCGTCAGCAGGCTGATATAAGGACCGCCTATAAATGTCAGATAAGCGCTGAAGAGGGCAGCTGCAGTAAAGGCTAGGATAATCGCTTTTCTCATGACTGGCAGAGCCACAAGCCCTGCTTGTGTGATCCGGCGCGGCCCTTTTCTATCCACAGTATCGGCGCCTTTAAGAAAATCGAAATAGTCATTGGCAAAATTAGTCCCGATTTGGATTGCAACGCCCGTCAGCAGCGTCATTAGAAAAATCAAAGGAGAAAACGAACCGTGTTTCCATGCAAGCACTGTCCCAAGTAGCGCAGGGCTAATGCTGGCAATGAGCGTTTTTGGGCGGCTGGCTTCTAGCCAAATGGAAAGCGGTTTCATCTAACGACCTCAAAAAGAGTTTTACCTAGCATTACCATTTTTTGATATTTTTTCAATTAATATAACGGAAAAAAACAAAGACATCCTAATTCATTTCTTAAACGATATGATCACGTTTAAAGAAAAAGGGCTTATTAGAGATGTCACTTTTCTCGGGACTATCCAGAATCCGGAGATCACTGTTCAAAAGACAAGCATTGTCGACATTTTATGTGAAGATGAGAAAGGGAATCAGTACATTGTTGAAATGCAGGTGGCAAGAACAAAAGGCTTTGAAAAAAGAGCGCAATATTATGCGTCCAAAGCTTATGTCTCCCAGGCACATGTCGGTGGAGAATATCAAAACCTTAAAGAAGTCATTTTTCTAGCCATCTCTGATTTTATCATGTTCCCAAAGAAAGAAGCTCTTAAATCAGACCATGTCATATTGGACAAAGAGAGCTATGAACACGATTTAAAAGACTTTTCCTTTACCTTTTTAGAACTCCCCAAATTTAATAAGAGCATCGATGAGCTTGAAGGCATTTTTGAGAAATGGGTTTATTTTCTAAAACATGCAGAAACTACTTCAGAAGCTGATCTTGAAAAAATTATTGGTCGCGATGAAATCATAGAAAGAGCTTATCAAGAACTCAATCGGTTTTCCTGGAATAAAAAAGAACTTCTGACCTACGAACGGGCGGAGAAGCGCGAATGGGGCAACGCCTCTTCCATAGCCCAAAAATATGATGAAGCGGTTGAAAGAGGAAGACGAGATGGGAAAATAGAAATAGCCAAGGCAATGCTTGGGCAAGGAATCAGTATGGAAACAATTGCCAAAGTGACCGGACTTGCCCTAGAAGATATTGAGCCTAATTCCCTCCAAGTATCAGGACAATCTAATCCAATGCCACCAGCTATGTAAATAGCGCCCTGTGTGTGAAACGAGGTTCAAACCGCTCTTTAGGGTTTTCGTTTAAATTGCTTGAAGTTAGGTTTTCGTTTTTGGACGTAGGCGTTGCGGCCTTCTTGACCCTCGGGGGTCATGTAAAAGAGCATAGTGGCGTTGCCGGCAAGCTCTTGGAGGCCTGTTTGCCCATCGCAATCGGCATTGAGGGCCGATTTTAGGCAGCGTAGAGCAAGGGGAGAGTGCTGGAGGATCTCTTGGCACCATTGGAGAGTTGTCGTTTCCAGTTCTTCATAGGGGACAACGCAGTTAATGAGGCCCATCTCTAAAGCTTGCTGCGCATTATACTGGCGGCAGAGGAACCAAATCTCACGAGCTTTTTTCTGACCGACAGAGCGGGCGAGATAGCTCGAGCCAAATCCTCCATCGAATGAACCGACTTTAGGGCCAGTTTGTCCGAAGATCGCATTATCAGCAGCAATTGTCAGATCGCAGACGACATGGAGCACATGGCCACCGCCGATCGCATAGCCTGCGACCATGGCGATAACGGGTTTTGGACAGGTGCGGATCATGCGTTGAAAATCGAGGATGTTGAGGTGCTGCTCGCCTTTATCATCGACATAGCCGGCATCGCCGCGGACTTTTTGATCTCCTCCGGAGCAAAACGCCTCTTTGCCTTGGCCGGTGATGATGATTGCGCCGATTTCACTATCGTATTTTGCATCGTTGAAGGCGTGCATCATTTCATTGACGGTCAGTGGCCGGAAGGCATTACGGACCTGGGGACGGTTGATCGTGATTTTTGCAACGCCGCTATACTTTTCGTATTTGATGTCGGTATAAGTGCCGCAAGCAGTCCATTGAACTTCAGTCATGAGTGTCATGTGTTACCTCTAATTTACAGCGTAGGCAAGAGCCTGGATCTTCTCTTTGATCTTTTCCTCAATGGAAAGATGGAGCTGCCGGTTTTCTACGCGATTGGTTTTAAATTCGATGATGTGGGTTTTGTCTTCCCGGAGGATCCGTGTGAGTTGCGTTGGATCTGTCATGTGAAGGTAGGGCAGATGGAACATCTTGGCAGCGTCTTCAAATTGCCAGCAGTGTGCTGCTGCAACGTACTCTTCGAACATCTCTTTTTTCTGAGCAATCGGAAGGAAAGAGAAAATTCCTCCGCCTTGGTTGTTGATGATAATCAGGATGACGGGGACTTTGCATTTTTGGAGCATAGCAAGAGAATTGAGATCATGTAGTGCTGTCTGGTCTCCAATGACGGCGACAATCGGTCGCTGTGCCCCAACAGCAAGTCCTGCGATCATGGCGATGTTGCCATCAATGCCTGAGACTCCTCGTTTACCATAGATTGGTCCGCGGTGGAAGCGTGGGAAGAAAAACTGATCGGCATCGCGGATCGGCATGCTATTGGCAAAAAATAACGAATAATGAGGCGGAAGATGGTGCTGTAAAAAGCGGACAAGGCCGGGCTCGGATGCTGGGGGGACAAACTCATCGATATGGCCTTCGATGACCCCGCTCACAGCTGCCCAGTGGCTCAGCCATGAGATACGGCGAGGGATCCATTGAAGGAGCTGCTCGCAAAAAACAGTCGGATCTGTTTGGAGCCGATGAGTCAGCATATGAGATGGATCTTTCCGCTCAGGATGATCAGCGACCATGGCATAGATGGGAGGAGCTGCTTGTTTTATCCATTGTGACAGAGATTTGGAGACGAGCCGGTCTCCAAAATGCAAGATGCAATCTGGTCGAAAGTGAGGCACCAGTTTGAGCACCATATCGTAATAAGGAATACTATTTTGATGCATCCCTTCAGAGCGAAGACCTGAAATAACATCGGGTATGATCGGCCAGTCGAGCATCTCTGCCAAGGTAAAGATCGATTTGAGAGAACGTGAAGTCGCCATCGATCCAGCGATGATAACGCCCCGTTCACAAGAGGAGAGTTTTTTTGCCCATTGTTCGATGGAAGCAGTAGAAAGAGTATGATGAGTCGGTTCGTAATGTGTGGAAACAGGCACTTCTCGTTCATCATTGGAGAGGAACGGTTCCCTGAAAAGACAATTGAGATGCACAGGCCCCTTTGGGCTTTGTGTAGCTCGATAGACAGCTTGGGCAATGCTAGAGCCGATAAATCCTGTAGGAATGGCACTATCAGGGCAGGGGATCTCAAAATACCACCTGACATGATCGCCAAAGATCTTGACCTGGTCGCAGGTTTGATTAGCTCCACAATCTCTAAGTTCATGGGGTCTATCAGCAGTAATGATGATGAGCGGCACTTCATCTAGAAAAGCTTCCATGACCGCAGGGAAGAGGTTGGCAACAGCTGTTCCTGAAGTGACAAGCAGTGCAACGGGAGTTTTAGAGGCTTTGGCAAATCCATAGGCATAAAAAGCCATGCCCCTTTCATCAAAGTGAATCATCTTTTCGAGTCTTTCTTCTTGAGAAAAAGCATAGGCTAGCGGAGTCGATCTAGACCCTGGAGAGATGCAGACGCGACGCACGCCTTGTTCGACAAGATGATGGACGATCTGTTTTGCATAGAGATCATTCATTTAAAAACCTCAAATAGTGATGGATTTTTCTGTCGAGTTCTTGCCATTCTTTCTGCGGATTGGAATCTTTAACAATTCCCGCTCCTGCAAAAAGATGCATTTCATTTCCTCGGATTAAAGCCGAGCGGATGGCAACAGCCATATCTGTCTCTTCCGGAGAGACCATGCCAAAAGGTCCGCCGTACCAGCCTCGGTGGAACGGCTCCACTTGAGTTAAGTAAGAGACCGCAGCTTCTTTAGGAAGCCCTCCTAAAGCTGGAGTCGGATGTAAATGTAAAAAGAGCTCTTGATCAAAAACTTCGTCTTTCAGATCTCCACGGATGCTCTGGTATAAGTGATTTAGATTCCCAAACGAGACTTGCTCCGGAGCTTGCCATTTAATATCTTTACAGCATTTCATGAATTTTTCATGCAAGAACAGCTGAACGGCTTCAATTTCTGTAGATTCTTTGGCTGACCACTCCTCGATCTTGTCTTTGGTTCCTGCAAGCGCCTCAGAAGAGATTTTTCTCCCTTGCCGGTGAAATAACTTCTCGGGGGTCGCTCCCAAAAAGGCAGTATCAGCATCTAGCTGTAGCATGAAGAGTGATGTTTGATTTCCCATAGGGGTCAGCATTCTGAGGATATGCAGAGGATCGATTTTCCCATCGAATTTAAGCGTAGTCTGGCGGGCAAGGACAACTTTTTTCAGCTGATTATTTTTGATTTTTTCTAGAGCGCCATCCACCATTATCCACCACTGATCGAACGTTGGGGCGTCTTTTCTCTCCAGTAATTTGGGGAGGACAAAAGGGATACGGGAAGGATTCCAAATCTCTTGCTTGAGTGTAGTAGGCGAGAAGAAAAAAGACGTTGGAAAAGAGCTCCAGATGCCCTGGCACGACTGTGGAGTAAAAGCCCTACCTCCGAAAGTCAGCGGCGAATTTTTTTCCTCGCCTTGCCCTGCGCCATAACCCGCAAAAACCAAAGGATTACCACGCGATTTCCAGTAGATCTTGGGATACTGCGTTGCTTCGTCTAAAAATTTCCAAAGAGTTGTCATTTTTCTCCCTGGTAAATGGTTACAATCCCGAACGTCAAAGGATGAGCCTTCACATGGCTAAATCCCGCTTCTTCCATCAGCTTACAAAAAGCGCCAGCTTGTGGAAATGCTTGGATGGTCCTTGCCAGATACGTGTAGGCTTGCTTATGGGCGGAGATTAGCCTTCCAATATGCGGCAGCAGTTTATTCAAGTATAAAAGGTAGGCTTTTTGGATCCATCGATTCGTCGGGAGTGAAAATTCTAAGATCAGCGCTTTTCCTTCAGGACGGAGCACCCGGTAGATTTCTCTAAGGCACCCAGGCACATTGTCGACATTTCTTATGCCAAAAGACATGGTGGCACAATTAAAGGTGTTTTCAAGATAAGGAATCGCTGTCGCCGAAGCTTGTTTTAGCGTGACCAGGTGGTCATACGCTTTTAATTTCGCCCTTCCGATTTTGAGCATCTCTTCAGCCAGATCGATCCCGATTGCTTGATCGATCTTTTTCGAGTTTTTCAGCAGCGACAGCAACTGATCTCCGGTTCCCGTTGCCAGATCAAGCAGCTTGATTTTCTCTGCAGAGGGGAGAAGGGATGCCATCTTGCGGCGCCAATAAAGATCGATCCCACCTGACAAAATCCGATTTGTTCTGTCGTAAGTCGGAGCAATATCGTCAAAAATCTCAAAAACAGGTTGTTTGGTCATAAATTTGTAAGAACTCTTGTAACATAAGTTGAAAATTAAAAACTACTTTTGCAATGTGTGAAATATACCGCAATGGTTTCAAAATTTGGTTTTGGACATAGCCAGCGCCTCAAATTTGCAGTAGGCGCAGCCGTTGCGGAAGCAGGCCATGTTTTTAAACATGGCCGATGGACGCAACTGCAAAGGTGAGGATGTTGGCGTAGTCCAAAACTAAATTTTGAAACCATTGCGGTATATGCACAAGGCTTTTGAAACCGGCGCTTATTATCATAAACTCAAAGAGATAGATGTTGCGGGCATCCATCATGCGACGTTTTTAGAATCGGAAGAAATCACGACAGAAGCACTAAAAGCTTTTCAAAAAGACCATCCCAAAATCAAGATTTCCCTGACTTTTGAGAAAAAGGGGTATAAAAGAACTCTCCTGGCGCATAAAGGCATGGACCTGGCTAAAGCAGATCGAGTGGCTCTTCCGGCGAGTGTCGAACTCCTGAAGTCATTTGATCTCAAATCTCTTGCAGCCCATATCGATCTCATGGCATTTGACTACAACCACCCAGAACCCGGATCTCGCACAAACTTCCACTCCGTGTTATTTTCTTGGGAAGGCCCTTCCGTTGTCGAGAGTTTGGAGTACCTATATGAGCAGGGGATCGACTCTCATCGCATCTCGCTTGGACTTTCTCGTTTTGGGATTCTGTTTAAAAAAGTCGCTCCTGGAATGGTAAACTCTGGCTATGGACAGCCATGTGTTGGCCCTCAACTAGAAAAGCCCGAGATGTATCAGATTGACATTTCGAACTACCTCAAAAAGAACCCTAGTGCCACGCTTTTCTATACCTCATTCAGAGGCTGCTTTCAGTCGTTTATCTACAACCAGGAAAATGGCGACTGGATTTCCTTCGATGATGAGCTAACCCTTAAATCTAAAAAAGAATGGGCACGCCGCCAGAAACTCGGCGGCGTTTTTTTCTATGGATAGGAAAACTTTCATTTCGCATTCCACTAATCTTCTTATGCCAGACATAAATGTACCTTATCTGGTACGATGCATGGGAGGATTAAAAATGGGAAAACATAAAAGTATTGGATCAGACTTCGAAGATTGGCTCAACGAAGAAGTTGAAATCGCAGCCACAAAAAAGGCTTTTGTCATTCAACTTCAAGCTGAAATGAAGAAAAAAAAGATCGGTAAATCTCGTCTTGCAAAGATAATGAGAACTAGCAGAACTGCCATAGAGAGATTACTAGATCCTTGCCAACCTTCTAATTTAGCCACTTTGATAGAGGCTGCTCTAGCTATGGGGAAAAGATTGAGTCTTTCCATGGTCTAAAGAATGGGTTTTCTCTCAAGAAATCGTTTTGGGTTTATTTTTTTTCTAAAAAAAATCATAAATCTTACTCACATGATTGGCAAATGTCATTCTTGTGAGGTAAAATCAACAATCGAAAACCACCTCACAAGATCGACATTTCTACCAAATTAAGTAATTTGATTAGGAGTGGGTTCGGCTTTTTTGAGAGCTGATTTTTTCTCGACCAGCTTGCTCAGCTTAAACGTCGAGACGACGCAGCTGATGGCGATACTGAGGACGATAAGTCCAGCTGCAGAGGCACTAGCGAGGACTCCGCCGCAGATCTGGATCAGCGTGATGCTGACAACGGAGGCGCTACCGCGTCCCAGCCTTGAGCAGACGCCGTCGATGATGAGCTTGCCTTGCATTTTCTCTAGGGGAGGCATCGGGATAAAAGCAATTTCTTTAGAGCAGTCCATTAAAGTGTATTTGGCTGCACGGACAAAGCAGAAGAACAAGGTGCCTAAAAAGACCAAGAGTTCGACTTGGGTGGAGGTTGAAGGGTGCCAGAGGGCAATGAAAAAGGCTCCTTCTGTCAGGAGTAAGCAGGCAGGAGTAACTAATGATGCCACAACCCAGCGGCAGCGTAGAAGTAGGGGAGTGACAACAACTGCGCTAAAAGCGGTGAGGATGCCGCTCCAGAGGGAAAGCTGGCCCATGTAGGCGCAGTAGTCTCTAGGGTCGGGATATCTCTGTTTAAGAATGTCTAAGAAGATCACCTCGCCAAGTGCATAAGCAATGTAGTCGACAATCGTAATCCAGGCTAGGAGAGAAAGGTAAGGGGACTTAATGCACAATCGGATGCTTTCCCAAACGGAGATCGTATCTTTGACTTCTATTGTATTTTTGTCATCTTCTTTTTTAGGTCCTGCAAACTCTCTCCAGAGCTTGGAGTAAAGATAGGCTGTCAAAATTCCAATGAGACTCAAGACGATCATCATTAAAGAGAGAGAATTCGACCATGAGTTTTGGGAGGCAAATTTCGAGGTGCAAAATGAGATGATCGGCCCGGCAAGCATCGTTCCAATGCTGCCTCCTAGCATGAGAGGTCCATAATATTTTTTAGCATCTCCTAAAGGGATATATTGATTGACAAGGCCCCAGAAGAGGACGGTTAGAAGGGCGATCTTCCAGAGTTCTGCCATGACAAAAAACATGAGGGATAAAACTTGGGGCAAAATCACTGCAAAAAAGCTATTCCAAGGGAGCCATGTCCATTGAATGACCTGGGCTTCCCACGTCGGAAGATAAGGGTAGACAATGAGGGCAAAGAAAAGAAAGAATCCCGAGAAGAAGGCGAGCGTGATAATAAAGACTTTATGAATCGAGTACTTATTGAGAAGACGGGTCAGAAGATAGACCATTAAAAGGGCTGCCGGCATGGTGCCGCAGAGTTCAAAGATCGGAATCGAGCTGGCTCCATTACCAAGGTCGGCGACAACGAGGGCATTACGGGCGCTTCTTAAAATTCCATAATTGACATTGAGAAGAGCGACAATGGCCAGCATCAAGAAAAAGAGAACTTTGGAACGGCGATCTGTTAGAAATTTTAAGAACATGAATCTCCAATTACCCGGAGGATTTTAGGGCACATCTTAAAATTAGTCAAAGCGAGAAATTACTTCGATGCCCGTTTTCTTTCGTGTTCTTTCAAGAATCTTTTACGCAGGCGGATTGACTTCGGAGTCACCTCAACGACTTCGTCGTCGTTGATGTAGTCAATCGCTGTTTCTAGAGTGAAGATCCGTGGAGGCACCAAGATGATATTTTCATCACTTCCCGATGCACGGATATTTGTCAGGTGTTTCTCACGGGTGACGTTGACAACCAGATCGTTGTCCCGGTTCTGTTCTCCCACGACCATACCTTCATAAACTTCATCGCCAGGAGAGACAAAAAGGGAGCCTCTCTCTTGCAAGCTGAAGTTGGCATAGCCAGTTGTTTTCCCTTGGTTGCCAGAGACCATCACGCCTTTAAGGCGGCCGGTAATCGTGCCTTTCCAAGGAGCATAACTATCAAATACCGATGTCAAAATCCCAAGGCCGCGAGTCACGGTCATGAATTCCCCGCGGTAGCCCATAAGACCCCGTGTCGGAAGGAGAAATTGCAACGTGGTGATATTGTGTTCATTGGTTTCAAGAAGGCGGAGTTCGCCGCGTCTCCTTGAGAGCTCTTCAATCACAGAACCTGAATATTCTTGAGGAACTTCAATATGAACGTTTTCCATCGGTTCGCATTCTACGCCATCAATGGTTTTTAAAATAACTTTAGGCTTAGAAATTAAAAACTCATAACCTTCTCGTCTCATCGCTTCTAAGAGAACGGCTAGGTGGAGTTCGCCGCGTCCACAGACTTCCATCGAATCGTCTTGTTTCTGTTCGATTCTTAAGGAAATATTGGCTCTTTTTTCTTGGAGGAGCCTGTCGCGGATTTTATTCATCGTGACATGTTTGCCTTCTTTGCCGACAAACGGTCCGTTGTTGACCATGACTTCAATCGCAAGAGTCGGTTCAGCGAGGAAGATTGGATCGAGTTGGACGATGTTAGTAGGATCGCAGAGCGTATCTCCAATGGTGACATCAGGGATTCCAGCGATATTGATGATATCGCCAACGCCTGCTTCTTCCATCTCGATTTTTTTCAAGCCAAGATAGCCTTCGATGCGGACAACTTTATGTTGAGTGGGGTGGCCGTCTTTATTAACGCGGGTGACCATCTGTCCTTTTTTGATCACGCCTTCTAAAATTCTTCCGCAAGCGAGTCTGCCGACATAGTCGTCATAAGAGAGGGTAATCGCTTGCATTAAGAAGGGGAGTTCCAGATTGCCAGGAGGCGCAGGGACTTTTTCAATGATCATCTCAAACATCGGTTTGAGATCGACCATCGGCTCGCCGAGATTTTTTGCTGAGATGCCTTGGAGACCAGAAGCGTAAATGACAGGGAAGTCGAGTTGAGCGTCTGTTGCACCGAGTTCCACGAAGAGGTCGAATGTCAAGTTCAGCGCTCGGTCTGGGTTTGCATGAGGTCTGTCGACTTTATTCAAGACAACGATCGGTTTAAGGCCCATCTTAAGGGCTTGTGAGAGCACAAAGCGCGTTTGCGGCATCGGCCCTTCTTGAGCATCAACAATGAGCAGAACTGAATTGACAAGACCCAGCACGCGCTCCACTTCTCCAGAGAAGTCAGCATGGCCAGGAGTGTCGATAATGTTAATCTTAAAGTCTTCATAAAAGACGCTGGTGTGTTTAGCGAAGATCGTGATTCCGCGTTCCTTTTCTTGGTCATAGCTGTCCATGACTCTTTCTGGGACTTTTTCGTTATCACGGAAGATGTTCGATTGACGCAAAAGCTGGTCTAATAGCGTCGTTTTCCCATGGTCAATATGGGCAATAATGGCAATGTTACGGATTTTTTCTGGCTTATACATAAATCTCGACTTTGTACATTTTTAGCTCGATTGCCTTGCCCATTTGCTCCCTGACGTTTAGCCTACGGCCAAACTAGTCGATTTATTTAAACGGGAAGGGGTTTTTAACCCCTTCCCGTTTAAATAAACGCCTCAGAAAACAAATGGACCGAGGCAGTCGAGCTAAAAATGTACAAAGTCGAGATAAATTAATTTGTCCATGATACGTGATCAGCATTTAAAGCGCCAGAGATCTCTCCAGGACATTTTCATAAAAAAATTTGACGCCCTTATCCATTTTCGGCTATTCTCATGACAAAAATTTTTTCTTTTAAGGGATATTATGCAAGAACCCACAAATACCACACTCATAACACCTAACCTATCCTTTGAGTCTCTAAAGAAGCTCAATGAACATGGAGTGGAGTATTGGAGTGCTAGAGATCTTCAACCTTGTTTGGGATATACCGAATGGAGAACGTTTGAAAACACCATAAAAAAAGCGATAACGGCTTGCAAGCAATCTGGTAATGATCCTGCGCATCACTTTGTGGGCGCCCACAAACAGATCCAATTCGGTAAGGGCGCAACGCAAATGGTTGAGGATTATCACCTTTCACGTTTCGCCTGTTACCTTATTGCGCAAAATGGAGACCCTAGAAAACCTGAAATTGCCCATGCCCAAAAATACTTTGCTATTCAAACGCGTAGGCAAGAGATTTCAGACCAAATGGCCGCTGACCTTGAAAGATTAGAGACACGCGAGCAAGCTTCGGTAGAATTCAAGGCCTTATCCGGCGCTGCTAGAGATGCTGGAGTTCAAGATAAGATGTTCGGTCTTTTCCATGATGCAGGGTATAAGGGGCTCTACGGTGGCCTTGGTGTCGACGCAATTAAAGCTCGCAAAGGGATCTTACCAAAAGAGAATCTGATGGATCGAATGGATACGACTGAACTGATCGCCAATCAATTTCGCATGTCTCAAACACGGGAAAAGCTTAAACGAGAAAACATCAAAAATTCAAGAGATGCTATGGAGACGCATGAAATAGTGGGTAAAAAAGTGCGTTCAGCAATTGCGGAACTTGGTGGTACTCTTCCTGAAAATATCTCTCCTGCCGAACCGATTAAAGAGGTAAAGAAACGCGTTAAAATCGCTCAACCTGTTCTGGATCCCAAAGATGGGGCGAAATTGACTTCTTCTGAGAACACAAGCAAAAATCAATCATCTTAAAACAGCTTCTTCGGCTTTGACACCCTAAAGCAGTCCCATCCTTCGTGAAACAGCATACGCTCCTGAGAGAAGTAAGCCAGGTCCAGGATAGAAATAGGTGATTCCTGAAAGAGCAGCGGAAACTGCTGCGGTGATCTTGCAGCTTTTTGCCTGCTTATCCTGATAGTTTCCAAGGAGCTCCAAACTTTTTTGCGGATCGATTTGTGAGTACCCTTTAGCGATCAGCGCAAGGGTGCCTTCGTATGAGATAGAAGGGTCTAATTGAGGAAGTAGGGCTTCAGCGGCTTTGAGTTGAGTTACCATCTGCTCGGTTGTGAGATGCCCACCATGATCAATGTGCTCTGCAAAAGCCACTAATTGGCCAATTTTATCACAGGCGTTTGCATTCGTATTTTCAAGATTCGTACGACATTCTTGGAGAAACAAACCCGATTGTTGTTCTAATCCTTCTTTATTGTAGATCTTCAAGATCTTAGATGCAATTACTGCCTGGATTTTTGAGTCGCGATCAGATTGATTTTTTTTGTTATAAAGCGTTACTAATTTTGAGATGACTACATCCCTAACATCTGAATTATCGAAAGAGCTAAGACGCTCTAGTAAGTCTATCTTAGACTTGATCTCTTCGTCTGTGCTTTCACGCAAGAGATCAATATATTCAAAAGCCTTATCTAACACGTTTTGTTTTTTATCTGACTCTTCCAAGAACCCTTCTTGATACATGCTTGCCAGTGTTAAGCAATCTTCTGCTCGATTTCCATCAGATAGGTTCTTTGCTAAATCGTACATGGTTGGACTGATAAGTTTCTCAAAATCAAAGCTCTTAAATTTCTCGTCGACCTTTGCAGTATTTTTGATTTTGTTTTGAAGCTTTGCCAATAAGTAGACGTTTTTGGCAGGTTGAATTTTTTCTGTGATCAATTTTCGAACTGCTTTAAGTTCTATATTCATATTTTCAAAATCTCTAGCAGAGAAAAAGGCATCAGCTAAAACTAAGCGGATTTCGACATCCTCAGCACTGGTGGTTTTGCCATCCAGAAAGTGAGTTCGAGCTGTTCCAATTGCAATTTTTGCCCCCTCCAGATTTCCCCGTTCTTGAAGACATTGAGCAATTTGGCAAAGTGCTCTAATTTTAGGCAAAGTTTCTTTAAGACTGTTCGCTAGCTCTTTAGCGTTTTTCACTATCCCATTGGCATAAATGAGATTGCTTGAGGAGATAGACTTAGCAAACATTAACAACGTATCCACATCAAGCTGTTTGTTCTCTTGTTTTTTTGCTTCAAAAGCTTGAATGATGAGATCATCAAGTCTGGTAGCATCGAAATTTGCAATTAGAAGGCTTATAGCAACATTAAAGATGTTATCAGATAAGGAAAGGCTCTCAGCTAGTTTATAAGCATACTCAAGGTTACGATATTGTGCGTGAAGCTTAGCGAGTTTTACCAAAAGCTCTTCTTTATCCTTTAAGAGCTTTTCATCAGTGATTGAAACTAATATCTCTTCGCACTGCAGAAGCAAAGACTGAACGCCTTGACAGTCATTCTCTTTGGCTTTAGCGTACAAAGCATGGCATTTGGCAAGTTTAAGATTATCATTTAGTCCATAGGAAGTATGTTGCGTGTACTGATAAACTCGATAGAGATTGTACGCACAATAGGAGAGACCGGCAAAGAAAAGCCCGTACACCAAGTTAACTCTATTGAATAAAGAGGTGCTGCCTACAGGAAGGAAAGTGTTGAATAGAGATGCTGTTGAGCTAGCTAGTGCGCCTAAAGGGTTATTGCCTGACATATTTAATCCTCCGATCAATTTGAGGGCGTAATTTTATATGAAAGTTTTGTTTTCTGCCATCCCAATTTAAAACAGTAAAATTTTGAACGAATTGACTGGAGAGAAAAGAATTTTGAGCGTAGAATTGCTCTATGTAGTAGTTGCGACGAAAGCGCCGAGCTTCTTTATCTAACTCATTGATTTGTAAATCTATGAAAAATGAAAATATCGATCTAGACGAGCCCGTTTCCGTCACGCTGATGGACTCGAAGACGAGTCAATTAGACGATATTTTAAAAGAAAAACTCGATCGCGCTTTTCATAAGCAGACTTCAAAGGTTATTTTACACGATATCATCAAGATCGCTTGCGAACACACTCCCATTGACCTGGCCTACGCCGCTTCCAGACTTCCACCTGACATCCGACCTGTGATCTATGAAAATCTCGCTGATTTAGAAGCCAAAGTCGGCTTTATGGTCAATACCGACAGCAGTACTCGCGTCGCGGTATTTAGACATATTTCCGATACAGAAGCGAAAAATCTCATTGCCCACATGCCTCCGGATGATGCGGTGGCTGTTTTAGAAGATATGTCAGAGCGAAGGTTCCGCAGAGTCGTGGATCTTCTCGAAGCTCCAAAAGCTGCCCGTATTAGAGAAATTAAAACACACGAGCGGAATACCGCTGGTCGTTTGATGACCAATGAATTTTTTGCTTTTCCCTCTGAGATGACCTTGGGTGCTGCGGCTGATTACATCCGCGATAACCCAGGAATCGATCTAACTCGTCAAATTTATGTTTTAAATGAGGCAGGGGAGCTTCAGGGATATGTCCCCGCACGCAACCTCATTATCAATCCTGCTCACGTCCCTTTAAGACAGGTCATGCAGCCTGTTCTACATAAGGTGGTGGCTGATGCCTCTCGCGAAGAGGTCGTCGATATTGTGGAGCGGTACAAGCTTCCAGCGCTACCTGTCGTCAATGAAGATGACCGTTTAGTCGGTGTTATCACGTATGAAGACGTGATGGAGGCCATCGAAGATATTGCCGATGATACGATTGCTCAAATGGCCGGTACGGGAGAAAATGTCCGTGAGCACGAACCGACTTGGAAAAGACTTCTTGCCCGCGTGCCATGGCTGGTCGTGACTTTATTTGCCGGTATTGTCAACGTCGGCATTATGTCTTCACTGCAAAGCTACGACGCAGGATCGTTGACATTTGTGCTTTTCTTTGTGCCGCTCATTACAGGACTTTCTGGAAACATCGGTATCCAATGCAGTACGATTTTAGTCCGCAGTATGGCAACCGGAGGACTCTCTGTCGGGACTAAAGGTGAGGCGATCCGCAAAGAGATGACAATTGGGGTTTCTATTGGCATGATGTTTGGTGTTTTAGCTGCGGGGCTTGTGTGGAGCCTTGATCTGATTGGCCTTTCTGCCATCGAAGTAAATCCTGCCATTGTTGGCATCATTGTCTGCGCCGGTCTTTGGGGCGCTTGCCTTGCTAGCACATCTTTAGGTGTCTTTTCGCCTCTTTTCTTTGCTCGGATCGGAGTCGATCCTGCAATTGCTGCAGGTCCGATTATCACGGCATTCAATGACTTTCTTTCCATGTCGATCTACTTTTTAATTGCCATGGGTTTAAGCGCTCTGCTTTTATAATTATTTTTAACTCGTGCAAATCTATCCAAAACTAGTCAATTTTTAGGCCAAAAAAAGGGTTGTAAATTCGTTGCTATTTTGCACCATTTCGCGTATTCTTAAATCCAGTATTTGTTGATTTTCTGAGGGCATGTGTTGACGAACAAGCATCTGAAGGATCTGCTTTCATCTGCTTTAAGTGAAATCGATGGCAAAAGACAAGAAAGGCCCGATTTGATCTTGGAGGGATGGGTTCAGATCGCTGATGAAAAATGGAAAGCGATGACGCAAGCAATTTCTTTTGAAAAAGGACAGCTTGTGGTAAAGGTTAAGAACGCAGCGTTATATAGTGTATTGGTTCAGCAAGAAAGAGAAAAATTGCTGAAAAAACTGCAGAAAAAGTTTCCACAAATTAAGAATATTATTTTTCGCATAGGATAATAAAAAGAGATGACAACGATGACAGATGAAAATAAGAACACCTACGATGCAAGTTCGATTACCGTCTTAGAAGGTCTTCAGGCTGTCCGCGAAAGGCCGGGGATGTACATTGGCGATACCCACACAGCAGGTCTGCATCAGCTCGTTTTTGAGGTGGTCGACAACTGTATCGATGAAGCCTTAGCGGGTTTTGCCACCGAAATTACCGTCGCTTTACACAAAGACGGCTCTGTTCTTGTGGAAGATAACGGCCGCGGTATCCCCATTGGACGTCATGAAAAAGAATCGGTAAAACAAGGCCGTGATGTCACCGCTTTAGAAGTCGTGATGACCATTCTCCATGCGGGCGGTAAGTTTGACAAAGCGACATATAAGGTGTCAGGCGGTCTTCATGGAGTCGGCGTCTCTTGCGTGAATGCTCTTTCGAAAAAAATGGTTGTAGAGGTCCATCAGAATGGAACTGCCTACGAGATGGAATTTTCCCGCGGCAAGCCTCAACATGCTCTAAAAGTGATCGGCGAAACAACCAAACGCGGTACAACTGTTCATTTCTGGGCTGACGATCAGATTTTCAGTGTCACCAATTACGATTACGATCTCTTGCTCAGACGCCTCAGAGAACTTGCCTTCCTTAATAAGGGGATCAAGATCACTTACCGCGATGAGCGGGATACGGAACATCCTGAAGTTTGCCTCTATTATGAAGGTGGAGTTGTTTCGTTTGTGGAATATCTCAACGAAAATAAAGTCCCACTCTTTCCAAAACCGATCTACATCCACGGTGTAAGAGATGTCTCTGACGGTCCTGTCGATGTTGAACTTGCCCTCCAATGGAATGACACCTACATCGAAAACCTCCATTCTTATGTCAATAACATCAGCACACGTCAAGGCGGAACGCATGTCTCTGGATTTTCTACTGCGCTAACTCGTGTGCTTAATCAATACATCAAGAACCACAACCTCTTAAAAACCGACAAGATCTCGATTTCTGGCGACGATATGCGAGAAGGACTCACGGCGGTCATCTCTGTCAAAGTCCCCAATCC
>JABDFE010000018.1 GCA_013286675.1 Chlamydiota bacterium | reverse complement strand
GAGATTGTCTCACCCTTTGTGTTAAATCTAATTGTGTTGTCATATCTTTCCTCCACGCTAGATTTAGAGATTTCTAGTATAGCATATGAAGGTTATAAAGCACAAATAAGACGTAACGTACTTAAAATAAAGCACTTGTAAAATAATGCATGAATGATAATTATGCGAGTCATCAATTATAAGTGATTAATTGTTAATAGCTTGTTTTGTTATTTATAGTTAAGTTTTATTTTACATTTAATCAAACTTATTATAAAATATTTAAATAAACTAACAGGAAAATAATAAAATGAGTTGGCTACTTAATGGTATTTATAATGCAGTGGTTTCAAATTCTTTAGTGGATACACTGCATAATAAAATTTCTTCCCTAGTTTCAAATGTCAGTGCTAATCCCACCAGTATGGTCACTCCTGTCGCTACTGTTGGTCTCTTAGAAAAATTAGCTGATTCTTTCCCAGCAACTGAGCTCACTGAAAATAATGTTAAGCCCATTGTGGATAGCGCGATCAAAGAGATGTGCACAGTTATGCCTCCAGACCTAAGATGTCCTGATGTCATGCCACCTGGCTTATTAAGCCGGATAATCTGGTACAGTGGACCAAAACTTCAGTTATAGAAATCTTCGACAGCTGACCGCCAGGCAAGACATGCCTTGCGATCAATTGCTACCATTTTAATTTGCTTTTTACTCGTTTAAATTTTAAAATCATGGTGATTTCTAAAAGAATAAAAGGGTGGCTCAGCCGCCTAGAGACTTACAGAAAAATCTGGGGATAGAATTAGTATTCTTTTTCCACAGATTCAATTTGTGAGTCAGGTCTCATTGATAGAATACCGTTACCAATCTCTAAGATTCCGCAGAAATATGCGGTGAGATTATGAATCATATGAGCAACTATTGCATTTCCAAGCCCTCCACTAGGCCGAAGGGTAAGATGAGACAATGCTAACCCACCTGCAAAAAGTCCGGTTGCTCTATCTGGAAGAGGGTTGTTATCGTGACCATATGTAAATGCAATCGAAGAAAGAATAGATAGAACTACCATTGTTGCTTGCGCACCTGTGATATCAGTTATCCCTTCTAAAATTGGGAGGCAGAAAAATTCTGAAGTAAGATCGTTGATTTTCCAAGAAGCTAGCAATAGTGGAAAGCGAAACACCAATTCTTCAATAACGGGAACAATAACTATGGGTCGAATCAACATTTGATTGACTCCAAAAACATTTGAAATTTGACCCATTCCACGCGCTACTGCTCTTCCAAAATTTCGTAATACATTCCTAATGAATTGAGGAACGAAATTATTTAGCACAACATATTCTTTGGTGACCCGTGAGGTTGCTTTTCCTAAAGCTGCTCCCCCCAAATTGATTCCTAGGAGACCAATAGTAATGACAGTAGTAATAGGATTAGAACTAATATATGCAACTAGGGAAGAAATTCTATTATGTAGCGCCTCTTCTAAAGAACTCGAATCGATCATTCTATAAGCACAATTCGACAAACTATTCATTTTTAAACCTATTATTTTTAATTAATTTATTAAAATAATACTATAAATACAATTAAATGTAAATATTAATTTAATTTCTTATTTAAGATATTAAGATTTAGAACATTATTACAATTAATAAACATAAATATCAGTTTTTCTAATACCAAATTTATAACGAGGGTTTTTTTGTAAGTATTTAATTTTAAATGGGTTAAATTTTGTTGCCATTAAGATTTTCTTAGGTTATACTAAGAACTTCTAAATCTAGCGAGGAAGGAGGTACAGCATGACAACACCTTTGGATTTAACACCCACAGTGGCACAGTATCTGACTTATGACAAAGTTGAGAGTTTGTTCAATCAAATGGGAGTCGATAAAGAGTTACTTGGACTCGTCTTTACTGGTCCAATTTTTGAAGAATTGGTGTTTCGACTCCCGCTCTTGTTAGCTTCTTGGAAAATTGGTGATATGACTTCAGAATTTTTCTGCTCACCTATTTTAGAGGGAATCATTGATGTCACAGGTGCGCAAGCAACGATGGTTACTTTAGCTATCCTCTCTTCGGTTGCATTTACTTATGGACACGATAATAAACCTTCTCCGGATAGAGCAGCCGGAATTTTAGGAGTTGGATTAACATTGTCTTATCTTACTTTGAGCAAAGATGGGGGACTTGAAACTGCAATAGCTGCTCATATTATTCATAATTTCGCCTCGCATTGCTGTGGAATGCAAAAGATCGAGAAAGGCATTCCCTCAAAGGATCCTGAAAAAGAAGATCAATCGGCAATTTAAGAGTTTCTTCAATGACCCTAACTTTAGTAGACTTTTCTGTAAGTCTCTAGGCGGCTGAGCCACCCTTTGAGCCATTTTTTTTCATTCCTTTCTGGTGGAGAATTCTTCACACGCTGAGCTAAGATCTTCTTTGCCGATTCGATAAACTCTGTGACGATATTCGTTGAGGAAGCAGGAATTTCTTGCAAAACTTGCAAAAGGCCCCATCCTTGACCTTGGTAAGTCTCGGAAGGCGATGTTCCTTCTCCCTTAAAATTAACATAGTCAATCAAGGCATAAAGGCCTTGGGGATCGTTGGCTAGTCTATTGAATGTCGCTGTGACTTTTGCTTTTTCTGCTGGGGAGAGCTTTTCAACCATTTGAGGAAGCGCTTTTTCCAGACGATTCGCAATGAAGATTGCTTGGAGATGTCTAGTGTCATAGAGAAATTGCCGGAGCTCTTTCATCTTAGGACTATTGATGTCATCATAAAATGCAGCGCGAAAGCTCCAAGGACAACCGTCCGCTGTTTGGACCCAAGCAGGAATGTTAATTTTTTGAGTTTTGAGAAAAGCTAAAAGAGGTGGAAATCCTTCGACAAAGCGGTCTTGTTTCCCTGCAGGATACCAGATGAAGTGGCCGATGCCAAGAGAAGGGAAGTTTTCATTCTTCCCCCAATGCGTCAACCCTTCAAGAGTGGCTCCGCATTCGTTTTTCCAAATCTTCACCCCAATCTGCTCAGCGACTTGAGGAGAGACAGAAACAGCAAAAGCATTTCCAATCAGTAGAGCAAGTAGAGCTAATTTTTTCATCGTCTCGATGATGCGAAAATAAGTCAATTGGGTCAATTCGAAAAGCGAATTGTTTCAATTGTTTCATATTGACTCCTCTGTACTGGACAAAAAATGATTTGATGAAAAAAACTCGCTGAAAAAGCGATCATAACTCCTTTGTTAACCACAACTTAGGAAAATTATGAGACAGATCAGCGAGCTGCAGAAAATTTTATCTGATTTTTTCGATTGGAACAAGGCAAGAATTTCTTGTCTAACTCAAATACTTCACGCTTTATTTCGTGTTAAGACTGTCAACCTTGCGCAGATTGCCACAGCTTTTCAGACGAATACTAAAGAAGAATCTGCTTACCGTAGAGTTTGTCGTTTTTTTTACTGGATTTTCCTTTGACTTGAGCTCCATTGTTGTCTTTGTTTTGAAGGTGTTTTCCCTGCAGGGAAAACACCTTCTAATCATTGATAGGACAAACTGGAGATGGGGAAAATCACCGATTAACATCCTTATGGTTTCTGTGGCATATTTAGGTATTGGTATCCCTTTATTTTGGGCCGTCTTAGATCTCGAGGGGACCTCTTGTGTAGAAGACCGATCTGCCTTGCTTAAGCGTGTTTTAGAAAGGTTTGGCTTGGAGAAAATCGAAGCCATCGTTGCAGATAGAGAGTTTGTGGGAAAACAATGGTTCCATTTTTTAATCGAGAAAAACATCCCTTTTGTCATAAGAGTCAAAGGCCGATTTATGGCGGAGGAAATACGCCATGGTTATGCCGTCCCTCTTAAAACTCTATGCAAACAGTTGGGTCGTCGAAAAAAGATCCTCAACTATCCAGTCACGTTATGGGGGTACAAGCTATATATCTCACTGCAGCGGAAAAAGAACGCGAAGGAACCCATGATTGTCGCTTCGAATTGTAAATTCGAAGATGCTCTTAAGATCTATAGAAGACGGTGGGAAATTGAGACGTTATTCGGGTGTTTAAAGACCCGTGGTTTTCGAATGGAAGATACACATATCACTGACGCTGACAAAATCGAGAAATTGATTTTCGTCCTGACAATTGCATTTTGCTGGATACAGAACGGGAGAAATTAGAGCCAAGATCAAGCCAATTCCTATTAAAACTCATGGAAGAAAAGCTAGAAGCCTATTTAGAGAGGGAATGAATCAAATTAGGAGGGTGTTGCTTCGTGTAATAAGCACTCAGAGAGAATTTAGAGAATTATTGTCGTGTTTTATTGGTTTAAAATCAGGGGGTTGTGTTGTATGAAAATCATTTTTTGTCCAGTACAGAGTATTGACTCATAGTAAGTCAATTATGTAGTTTATAATCAATGACTTGTGAAATTGAGTCAATGTGTCATCTTGCGCATAGAGTTCCTTTGTGGATAGCGTATGTGAAACGTGACAACCTCCGAGACTTCTCTCAATCCGATCAATAATTCCAATTTAAGCACGGTCTGCGATCCAAGCCGCCTAGCTTACGATTCATTGCTTTTTTGTGAAAAATGACAGAAAAATTGACGTATTTTTGTGAAAAAATCACGTTTTTATAACATATTATTGAATAATATGGGTAAAAAAAGGCAACATAGGCTTATGGAAAGAGAATTTTATCAGAAGTTGCTCCAATGGAAAGGCTCAAATTTACGCAAGCCCTTGGTATTAAGGGGGGCTCGTCAAGTAGGTAAAACTTATATTTTGACCAAATTTGCAAAGCGAGAGTATGAGGATTATGTTTATATCAATTTTGATGAAACCCCTCACTTCGCCAGTTTATTTAATGCAGATTTAGATCCCGACAGAATTATCAAAGAACTCATTATCTATTTTAAAAAACCGATCCTCCCTCACTCTACTCTCATCGTATTGGATGAAATCCAAGAATGTCCCCAGGCTTTAGCTTCCCTAAAATATTTCTGTGAAAAAAAGAATGAGTATCATTTGGCTACAGCCGGTTCTTTACTTGGAGTAAAATTGACGAAGGGATTTCCTGTTGGTAAAGTCAATTTTCTCGATCTTGCCCCGTTGAATTTTTTTGAATTTTTGACAGCAATCGGCGAGCAGGAGTTAGCTAAAATGCTCGAAGAAATGAATCATCCGAAACCGATCTCGGAAATATTTCATAACAAATTAACCTCTCTTTTAAAATATTATTTTGTCATAGGGGGTATGCCAGAAGCTGTTGACACCTATTTGAAAACAGAAAATCTAAGCCAAGTCAGGGTGGTACAAAAAGAAATTCTGGATGCCTATATATTAGATTTTGCAAAACATGCGCCTAAAGATGAGGTAATGAAAATTATGGCCATCTGGGACTCTGTTCCTAGTCAATTGGCTAAAGAGAATAAAAAGTTCATTTTTTCGGCAATTCGCAAAAGTGCTAGGGCTAGAGAATTTGAAACATCCCTACAGTGGCTAAAGAGTGCAGGACTCATCATCAAGGCTAATCATATTTCGACTCCCAAACTGCCTTTAGATGCTTATGCAGATAAGCAAGCATTTAAGGTGTTTTTATTAGATGTGGGCTTGCTTGGGACAATGAGTAAACTGGATCCCAGAATTATTTTAGAAGGTGATCAACTTTTTCAGGAATTCAAAGGGGCTTTAACTGAAAATTTTGTAGCTATAGAGCTTCATGATAAACATTTTGATGAACTCTATTATTGGACAAGTGAGGGGATTGCAGAAGTAGATTTTGTAATTTCAACAGAACATCATATTTTTCCTCTTGAGGTGAAGGCCGGTTTCTCTAAAAAAAAGAAAAGCTTAATAGTCTATGATGAGAAATTTTCAAAAGAGGGAAGTGGTCCTATAGTATTGTCTAGGGCCTCCTTAAGAAATTTTACTCTTGATGGAAGGCTTGTTAATTATCCTTTGTACGCAATCAGTCTTTTCCCTCGCTTTCGCCTTAAGATTACAGAATGAAACGACTGAATCATTGCGGCCAAGAGGACTTGAACCTCCACCGAGTTGCCCCGACTAGAACCTGAATCTAGCGCGTCTGCCAATTCCGCCATGGCCGCAGAACCGTATACCGAAATCGTCTCAAAATTTGGCTTTGGACTGCGCCAGCATCCACATCTTCGCAGCTGCGTGTATCGGCCATGTTCAAGAACATGGCCTGCTTCCGCAACGGTTGCACCTGCTGCAAATCTGAGGCGCTGGCTATGTCCAAAGTCAAATTTTGAGACGATTTCGGTATAGTATAGGGTGATCTTGCTTTTTCTGGAACCACTTGTTACAATGGCTCAAATTGAGGTCAATATGAGCAATCTAAAGCAAGTTACTGAAGATACGTTTGAAGCAGAGATCAAGAATGGCATTGTCCTGGTCGACTTTTATGCCGACTGGTGCGGTCCTTGTAGGATGATCGCCCCTCATCTCGAGGCTCTTTCAAAAGAACTCGAAGGAGAGGCCTCTATTGTCAAATTAGATGTTGATCATGCCCAAAGGATCGCATCGACCTATGAAGTCACCTCCATTCCTACGCTGATTCTTTTTCGAGACGGAAAAGAGGCAGGCCGTATCGTAGGAGTTCGTGACGCCAAAGCGCTAAAAGAATTTATTTTATCCGCTAAGAAGTAAAGTTTCAGTAGGAGAAGCTTATGGCAGCCATCACATCTAGCACGCATGTGCCAATTATCCATGTTTTTAACTCATTTTATTCTGATCAGTCGCTGCTCAGCAAAGTTGGTAAGGTATTTGTTTTGTGTTTAGCAGTTGTTGTAGGTTACGTTATTTTTCGAGTGATAAAAGCTAGTACTAAAGAAGAAGCAGAGCCCGCCATCGAGGGAAGGGTGTGGATCGATAGCACGCTCACTGGTCTTATTGGCACAGACGGTAAATGCCAGTTTGGTAAAACACTGCAGCTGACAAATGAGCAGTTTCTAAAAGTTGCTGCTACCGATTTTTATGTGGATACGACGATTCACTATAATGGCGATCGTATGTCTAATCGAGAATGGTTACCATCATCCCTTTTTGCCCAAGCCCGTCATGGGGATCAAGTTCGTTTCCGTAGAGACGGTAAGCTGTATCATTTGACATTAGCTTCGCCAATTCACAATAAGACCCTTTCTTTTGATGAGACTTTGAGAAATGTCGAGGATCACAAACGTACGTCTTGGACTGAATTCCTTGATACAGAAGATTTGCCAGCTTTATAAGCCATGGGGTAAAGGGATCTTTCTTTCTCCGGAAACAAGACAAGTTGTTGTTGGTCAAAAAGGACTCCAGCCTATCGATTGGGATGCATTGCAAGTGCCAAAAACTGCTCAAAGCGCAAATCTTGCGCTTTGCAGCCTATGGAAAAAAATAGAGCATGAGTTTGTTGTTTATGGACAAATAACGGCTACCATCTTGGTCGATCGGCACCATCTGTATGTACATACAATTTCAAAATTGATCCCAGAAGAGGGTGATTCTAAGCTTTTTCAAGGGTCGAAACCGTGTCCTGATGGTGGCAAAACAGAGACTTTTTTCCATGGGGTACTATTTGTAAATGGCAAAAATGTAGACACAGCGAATATTGAAGCAGCTTATAACAAATTTGGGACATTAACGATCAGTATCCCATTACTGGTGTAGAAGAACCGCTAAACTCTTGATTCTTGAGTGACTTTTAAAGCATGAAGCCGTTTTTTTAATGCTTCACTAGAAAGCAAGAGCTCTTTCATGGGCTTATCCATGTGCAACTGACCCTCTCGATAATAGTGCATGGAGGATTCTACATCTTCGAGACCCTTGATCTTGGTCGTGGGATCTGAAAGGGCTTTGGCAATCCATCGAGCTCCTTCCGCAGGATTTTCTACGAGTTGGTCGCTTAGAGATTCAACAAACGGATGGACAAAATTTGCAACAGGAACTCCCAGGATTGTGGTATGACTTTTGTGGTAATGCGAATTTTTAGGAGCCCATGTGACGACGGGAACTTTATTGAGTTTTGCCCACATCATCTCAGCTCCAACGCCTAAACCTCGGCGATCACGGGCATCGACGAAAACAACATCGCTGCAAAAAACTTGAACCATATCGCGTCCGAAAACGGAACGTTGATCAGATAGATTATCTGTGCGGAAAGCAGGATTTAAGAACAAGACTTCACACCCTTTTAAATTTTCTCTAATCTGTGCCATGTGTTCTTCAGTCCAAACGGATTCTGTCTGTTCGTGTCCTTTCTTGATGCTGCCTGCAAGATAAATCGATACGTTGGTTTTCATGACAACTTTATATCAAAGCCTTAGTTATCTGTCCAGCCGAGGACATCGCGGATGATTGACCACCTGCGTGGCTGAGGCGTCTCGATATCTGTTTTACCCAGGACCCACAGATCGTATTGGTGTTGGGTAAAGTTTTCGTTTTTCTTGAGTGTCAGCCATTGATTGAGATAGCAGAGCATTTGATCGGAACCGAGCGCGACGGCATAGCCGAGGCTGTCTTTGGCGATCTCAGGCTTGGGGAGGGTGACGGTAAAATTCGGGTAATTCAAACTCCAAGCAATTGCTTGGGGCTGTCCTCGGAATAAGACGTCATTGGGATAATTTTGAACGTATTCTTCATAGTTATCGATGACGGCAATCTGATGCTCGGGGACAAGAGAGCGTGCTAATATCTCGTAAGAGGTGCCTTTGCGGACTACGAGTTTCACATGGGGAGTTTTAAGAATATCTGCGATCGAAGTGTAGGTGCGGCTGAACTTCTTTCTCATGAGAAAGACCACCCGAGAATCTAAATACGGATGGCTAAAGCACATTTTTTTTAGACGTGCTTCGGTGATGGAAACGCCTGTCATTGCGATATCGTACACTCCTGAGCTAAGCTCTTCTGCAAGGGCGTTAAAATGGACAGGGACTAGCTCCAGGTCGCATTGCAAATCATTAGCTAGCGTATAGGCAAATGACATATCGTAGCCGATCATCTTCCGGTTAGAGCCTTGGAAGCTAAATGGGATCATTTCAGGATTGTAGCCGACTCGGAGGATTTTGGATTGAAGCACTCTTGTAAATGTATCGCCAGTTCTAGGTTCTGGAGGAGTGTCTAGCTCCGTATAGACTTTCACTTTGACAGGGACATTGATCTGGAGATCACAGATGCTTTTGGTCGGGTTGGAGATCGAGGGGAGCATGATCCAAGATTTAAAAGCAAAAAAGAAAGCAATGACAGGGACTAGAGTCAGTGCTGTTTTTTTGACAATATTGCGCATGTTCCAGTGGATCGCTCCATGGCAAGCGAGCGCTATTAATAAGCCGAGGCTTGAGATTTCCATGACGGAGATGAGTGATTGGAATCCCGCGGTAAATGGTAGGGTGGTCAGATAAGTGTCAATGGCATTGAGAGGCAGGCCTAGAGAGTTGAGGATAAAGTTGAGGGAGTTGATCCAAGAGCCTAGTCCGACAGCTCCTAGGCTGGTTAAGAATGTTGTGACAAACAGCTGTGCCTGAGACATGAAAGAAAGCGGCATGTGATAGAAAATGGAAATGAAAAAAACAAAGACTGTGATGAAAAGGGATCCCAAGGGAAGATTGAAGATAATGGAGACAATCCCTTGAATCTGGTCTTGGACGACCTCATCTTTTTTGTAGAGCCTTTCTGTTTCCCTCTTGATGAGCTCGATGATAAAAGGGAGCGTGACGATGACAACATTGGTGGTAAAAGCGAGCACGAGAATCGGGGTCAGGTCTTTGATCCACTTTGTTGCAGAAAGGCCCGTTAACATGGCAACGATTCTTGGAACAATCCAAAAAACTAAAAGGCAAATGCCGAGAATATAGAGGATCAAGTAGGTGCTGATTTGTTTGACGGTCGCAATCTGGACCATGCCAACACGGTCGGCAATAATCAAAAACGTACCGAGAGGTGTGATCCTGCTGATCCATGCTGTTATTCGAGTGAAAGCCTCAACAAGGGCATCTAAAAAAGAGAGGACGGTTTGTTTTTCTCGGAGGTGCATCAGTGCAATACCGAGCATGAGCCCAAACATGACAACCGCAGGGACCATATTGTTGGAAAGGGCATAGAAAATATTATCGGGAATCAAAAGCGCGGCAAAGTTGACAGTACTGGGAGCTAATGTACTATATGAAGCATGGACAGCTCCCTGAGATTGGGGAAACAAATGCACTGTCATGTAGATGATGCCGATATTGATGATCCAAATACCGGTGATGAATAAAAGTCCCTTTTGCAAGATCTGTTTTGCAGCTCCAGTGGCTAATCGGCCTATCCCGTGGATGACAGCGCAGATTAGATACGGAATGGTGGTGATCTTCAAAATCATGATGTAAGCATTTTCCCACGGAGCAAAAACATGACACATGTCTCCCAGGAAAAGACCGACGAAGATCCCGAGAAAAGTTGCGAGGATCATTTGCAAGGTCAAAGAGCTTCTGAAAAGCGCAAGCACAGGTAAACCTTTTATGTATTACTTTGGTAGTCCTAAACATGTAGTGCTAAACACTGCTTGTGGAGGTAGGCGATCTGCTGCGTTGCCCTCCATCGCCGACCCCATACAGGGGTCGTCTGCTTCGGGTACCCGCTTCCAGCGGCGCCTTGCATCTCACCTACCTGCACATCGCATTGTTTTAGCATTACATGTTTAGGACTACCATTAATCTCTATATAAACTAATTTCTAAAAAAGTCTAGCTGCCTCCATGCTTCGTAGAGGCCGACAGCGACGGAGTTGGACAAGTTTAGACAACGGACTCCACCCTTCATCGGGATCGTACAAAACTGATCAGCCCATTTCTGATGATAGTGTGGAGGAAGACCTGTGGTTTCAGACCCAAAAATCAAGTGGTCATCCTTACCAAAATCAATCGTTGTGTAACATTTTGTCGCTTTAGATGAAAAAAAGTAAAATGGAACTTGCAAAGAGTCGAGATAACTCTCCAGATCATCGATAAATGTGACATCGACGCCTTCCCAATAATCGAGACCTGCCCGTTTGAGCCACCGGTCTGTTGTTTTAAAACCCAGGGGACGTACCATGATCAGGTCGGAACCTGTCACGGCGCATGTGCGGACAATATTGCCTGCATTTTGAGGGATCTGAGGTTGGAATAAGACGATTTTCAACGCACGACTTTTGTGTCATCAAAAGGGAAGGCCACTTCAGGATTCACCTTGGGTGTATTAGGCAGTGTTTCGATCGGCTGCTCTGCAGGCGCATCGGCTTTGACGACTTCGATTTCGAAGGTAAGCAAGCTGTTCGTATGGCGGTTATAATCTTTTGTTTTGAAAGCTAAATCGGGATGGATATAGACGGTTCTTTTTTCACCTTCTTTCATTCCGATCAGCGCTTTTTTGAATCCGACGATGAGTTCATCTTCTCTTAAGTTAATGCGGCTTTCATCTTTGGAAGGCTCTTCGATAGCTTCATCGAGGAATTTTGCAGTATAACGGATGATAGGAGCGCAGTTCTCATCGACAACAGGTCCACTACCTTCTTTTTCAATTTTGTACTGAAGCTTGCTTGTTTCGAGTTCTTTGATTCCATCGGCAGATTTATTTTGACTTAAGAATTCCTCGGTTTTTTTAAGGTTTTCTATAGCCATTTCTTTGAAGACAGCTTCTTGGGCATGAGCGATGATTTCGACGTATTCCATCTCTGATTTGAGTTTTTCATGGCCTTGGAGAGCATCTTTGAACCCTTGCACAATTTTGTCTGTATCGCAGCTGATGCCGAGTGTTTGGATGCTTTTTGCCATGAGAACACCGATAGCTTCTGAAGCTTCTAAAACTTTTTGAGAAGTCGAGGCATCTATTAAGTCAGCTGGAGCCGTTTCAACTTTAGCTGTTTCAATGGGAAGTATGGCTGTCTCTTCAGCGAAGGTAAAAGCAGAGACTAAGCACAATATTGAAACAATAGTTCTATTCATGGTGTATACCTCTTAATTATCTATTAAATTATCGGCTCTATAGATTATAGCCAAGTGATTTCTACAGATTCTGCTTGAATTTTCAACTCGTTTAATTGTTTTTTTGTCGCAGGGGAAGGGGTTTGCATCATCAAGTCGCTGCCTTTCTGAGTTTTAGGGAAAGCAATGACATCGCGGATATTTTCCGTACCAGTGAGCAGCATCACAATTCGGTCGAGTCCAAAAGCGACTCCTAAGTGGGGAGGTGTGCCGTATTTCAGAGCTTCGACAAAAAATCCAAACTTCTCTTCGATCTCTTGAGGAGTCAAATTTAAAATACCAAACATCTTCTCTTGCAGGTCTCCATTGTGGATCCGCTGAGACCCTCCGCCGAGTTCATATCCATTGAGGACGAGGTCATAAGCTAGAGCCCTGACTTTTAGAGGATCGGTATCGAGGAGATGGAGATCTTCGGGATTCGGAGATGTGAAAGGATGATGCTCGCTTTCCATCCGTTTGTCTTCTGCATTCCAACGCAGCAGTGGAAAGTCAACAACCCACAAGAAGTTAAACTGTCCTTCAGGAATGAGTTTTCTTTCTTTGGCGATGTGCCGTCTTAAGTGGTCGAGCCCTTGGTTAACGGCGTCTTCGGTTCCAGCCGCAATCAGGAGAAGGTCTCCTTTTTCCAGTTCTGTTCGGGAGAAGATCTCCTGCATGAGCTCTTCTGTGAAAAATTTCGCTACGCTAGAGGAGATTCCTTCTTCTTGACGTTTGATCCACGCAAGGCCTCCAAGGCCAAATTGTTGAACGAACTGTGCATAATTATCGAGCTCTCTTCGCGACGCCGTAGCTCCTGCTTTGACTAAGATAGCTTTAGCGCAGCCGCCAATAGCAAGAGGTTCTAAGAAGATTTTCGAGGTCGACTGTTTGACAATGTCGTCTAAACGAACGAGCGACATGCCAAATCGAAGGTCTGGCCGATCTGTTCCGTAGTATTCGATGCAGTCTTTATGCGCCATATAGGGAAAAGGAGTTGGAAGATCAATCCCGCGGCATTCTTTGAAGAGTTTGACGATCAGCCCTTCAATCAGACGTTGAAGATCTTCAGGAATTCCAAAGCTCATTTCGATGTCGATCTGAGTAAATTCAGGCTGCCGGTCAGCTCGGAGGTTTTCATCGCGGAAGCATTGGGCAATTTGAAAATATCTGTCCATGCAAGAGACCATCAAAAGCTGCTTAAAAATCTGCGGTGACTGAGGTAGCCCGTAAAAATTTCCCGGATAGATGCGAGACGGCACTAAATAATCGCGAGCGCCGGTTTCAGGGATTGATTTGACCAAGATCGGCGTAGTGATTTCTAAAAAGCCGTTTTCATGTAGGTAGTTCCGGGTGTGATGCATGGCCAGGTGTCTCGTCTCGAGATTTTTTGCAATCTCTCCCCTGCGGATATCGAGGTAGCGGTATTTTAGACGGATCTCCTCATTGACATCTGTCAGATCGTCGCTAATCGAAATCGGAGGGGTTTTAGCAGGAGATAAAATCTCGAGCTCATCGACTTGGACTTCAATTTCTCCAGTAGCCAGCTTTTCATTGGCAGTTCCTCGTGGAGAAACCTCGCCGCGGATTGAAATAACCCACTCAGCGCGGAGTTTTGAAGCTTTGGCGTGGAGGTCTTGGTTTTTGTTCGGATCAAAAATGAGTTGCGTCAGTCCGAAACGGTCTCTGAGGTCGATGAAGATCAGTCCGCCTAGATCGCGGCGGCGGTGGACCCATCCGGAAAGAGTCACCCGTTTTCCAACGAACGACATATCCAAATCTCCACAAGTATGAGAGCGTCGGTAATCGAATTTCATAGAGTGCCTTTTAAGAAACTTTCTAATTTGGAAAGAGGTATTTTTTGTCCTGTCCGTGTTGCCATCTCTTTGATCTCGACTTCTCCTGTCTCCATCTCGCGGTCTCCGATGACAACGGAGAAGCGGGCATTTTCAGTGTTGGCTAGCTGAAGGCCGTGTTGGATTTTTTTGCCAGACAGGTCCATCTCTGCAGAGATGCCTTGGTGCCGTAAGCGGCAAAGGAGGGCAAAGCAAGCTTCAGAGGCTGCTTCTCCCATAGGAATCAAGAAAATAAGTGGGCTAGGAGGCGGCGGGAAGCTCACATTTTGAGCTACCATCGTCTGTAAAAGTCTTTCGATGCCCGTTGCAAAACCGACAGAAGGAAGGTCAGCGCCTCCGAGTGAACTGATCAGACCGTCATAGCGGCCGCCAGCACCTAGCGTATTGTGAGCACCTAGAGAATCAGAGACAACCTCGAAGACGGTTTTATTGTAGTAATCGAGTCCTCGCACGAGTTTGTGATTGACGACATAAGGAATTTTTTCGATCTCTAAGAGCCGTTTGACTTTTTCAAAATGGCCTCTAGCATCATCTGAGAGGAATTCTAAAATCGAAGGAGCTTTCTCGAGCAAAGCCTGATCACCTTCATCTTTCGAATCTAAGATCCGCAAGATGTTTTTGGTGAACCGAACTTGGCTGTCGGCAGAGAGTTTTTCAAAGTGCGGCTGGAGATGTTTTTGCAAAGCCTGTCGGTAGGGAGCTCTAGAGGCTTCATCTCCGACAGAGTTGATCATGACCTTGAGGCCTTTTATCCCTAGTCTGCGGTAGAGTTCGCAAAGCAGGTCGATCAGTTCGACATCTTGTTCTGGCTTGCCGACACCGATGGCTTCTGCTCCAAATTGGTGGTGCTGCCGGTATCTGCCTGATTGCGGTCTCTCGTATCGGAACATCGGGCCGATATAGAAAAATTTGTGTAGTCCAGGGATTTGATCGAGATGTTTTTCGACGAAGGCTCGCATGACAGAGGCTGTCCCTTCAGGGCGGAGCGTCATCGATCTCTCGCCTTTATCCAGGAACGTATACATTTCTTTATTCACGATGTCGGAGCTTTCTCCTACGCCCCGGACAAAAAGCTCAGTCCTTTCAAACAGAGGAGTTCTGATTTCTTTAAAGCCGTAATCGGCTGCACATGTACGCATGATGTTCTCAGCGTACTGCCAATGGTCGGAGGCACGCCAAGCATCTTCTGATTTCGGCTCTTTGGGTAAAACGTCAAAGACGCCTTTAGGGATAGTGTATTCCATAGTTTGAATAGCCGATTCTACCCCTGAAAAGGTAAAAGCAGCAATAGTTATTTCTTATGAGAGAGGATACTATTTTAACTTGGAGATTTTTTCTCTGAGGACATAGGGATCTAGGTCGATGTCATCACCCCAAGCTAAGGTGTCAGTTTTGGGATCGATTCTAACCTGATTGAAGAACTCTACAGAATTCCAAGCTCGGAAAACACCTTTGCCAACAAATTCATTTAAATCGACTTCACCTTCAAGACCGTCGTCAAAACGGATCCAGACGTGATAGTTGGGTCTTGGCTTGCAAGCCACGATTTTTGCTCTTTTGAACCCCATATCTCTTTGTTTATTGGAGTGGGGGAATTTTTTGTAGCTTTTTATTGTTTGCAGCATTGTTCCAATCCTCCATCAATTGTTTTTGGTGTATCTGTGCCCACTCTATTACCAAGCTCAATGCTCGGGGAGGTAAATGTCCTGCTAATACACCTGCAGGAGAGATTCTAATTAGTGCTTCATCATCCCCGTACCGTGCATGAAAATGAGGTGGTGCATGATCACCATAAAACATTAGAATCACGATACCAAAAAATTCAGAAATTGTCGGCATAATTATCAACGACTGGTCTTAGTTTCAAGCACTTCGCATGTATAAGTGGCTTTAAGGATAAAATATTTTTCGAATCTTTCCTATGAAAAACTTCAGTTATTTCTTCATCAGATTGGAGAGGATGAGGTCGATGGATGAAATCCAGTGGAAAAGCTGGCTTTCTTTTTTGTGAGAGACGTAGTCTTCGTAGAGAAGGTGGAGTTGTTCCATGAAGGGGAAAGGAAGCCATTCTTTGCCGGCAAACTCGGTCATGTAGTAGCCTAAAGAATGTTCTTGTTTGACGGGATAATGGTTGAAGGTTTCAATTAAAGTTTTTAGTTGGAAGAGGACATCGGTTTTTTTACGTTCCAAGCACTCAACGAGGTTTGCACTTTCTAGAAGTTGGTGCCAGACCTGAGAAAGATGCTGGGCATAGTCTGGGTCTCGGCTGACGTCTTTTTTGGTAAGATCGACAAGAACATTTTTAAATGCAGAGAGTTCAAGCTCCAATTCATCAGCAATGGCGCTTTTTCGACCAGCTATTGGTCTGGATGCTAAGAGCAAAGCCATCTTTCGGACATAGGCAGATAGACATGCCATAAGTAGGCCACGGGGATTCTTTTTAACAATCTCTTCAAGTCCCTCTTTGTTGGCTTTGATCTGCTCGACCTGTTGGACTGCCAGCCAATCTTTAGGAGGCTGAAAGGCAGGGTCGACAGCTGGTTTGATATCACTCATGCCTTCTTTGTATACTAAAGCAAATTATTATGTATTATAAAAAGATTCTTCTAAGAGAGGAGAAACCAATTGACATTAGGTAGTTAGAACAAGTATCATTTTCCTTTTACCAAGGTTTGGCTAGCGCGTGAAATGGTTACAAATATTTAAACCCGCCCCTATCATCAGCGAGATCCAAGATCCAGGCGTCGTTAATACTAAATATAAATACTGGCGCTGGCGCATCTTTGTCGGGATGTACATAGGGTACGTTTTCTACTATCTTTCACGCAAAAGCTACACCTACATCATGCCACTGCTCATTCAAGATTTGGGCATGACAAAGAGCGACCTAGGTATCTTAGGAAGCTTATTTGCCATTATCTATGGATCTAGCAAATTTTTAAGCGGGGTCATCTCCGACCGATCTAACCCGCGTGTCTTCATGTCTGTGGGACTGATGGTAACGGGCGTGCTTAACATTTTATTTGGGATGTCTTCCTCCCTCTGGGTGCTAGCTCTTTTCTGGGGATTAAATGGCCTTTTCCAAGGCTGGGGCTGGCCTCCGGTCGCAAAGCTTTTGACCCATTGGTATTCCCAGAAGGAACGCGGGACGTGGTGGGGTAGCTGGAACTCGTCGCACAATGTCGGTGGCGCTGTCGCTTTTTATATCGTTGTGACTGTCGCTCAGCTGTTCGGCTGGCGCTATGGGATGTATGTCCCGGGAATTATTTGCATCGTGGTAGGGGTCTTCACGTTTTTCTGTCTGCATGATACCCCAGCTTCTTTAGGGCTTCCTCCGATCGAGAAGTTTAAAAACGACTATCCTCCGACTAAAGAACACAAAGAAAATATTACCCTGAAAGAACTTCTCTTCAAATATGTCATTAACAACAGCTATCTTTGGATCCTCGGGATCGCCTACTTCTTTGTCTATGTCATTCGAGGGGCTTTCAATGAATGGTCTCCTCTCTTTCTGATCGAGACAAGAGGATATCCTCTATTTACTGCCAATGCCTCGATTATTTGGTTCGAGATCGGGGGACTCGTCGGAAGCTTAGCCGCCGGATGGGCATCGGACAAGATCTTCAAAGGCCGAAGAGGGCCGATCAATACGCTTTTTGCTCTAGCCGTCATTGGGGCGATCGTTGCCCTGTGGCTCGTGCCTCCAGGCAACCTGATCCTGGACTATTTCCTGATCTTTATGATTGGATTCCTGATTTTTGGTCCCCAGATGCTCATTGGAGTGGCCGCTGCAGAGCTTTCTCATAAAAAAGCAGCCGGTGCTTCTACCGGATTTATCGGCTTCATTGCCTATTTGGGATTTGCCGCTGCGGGCTATCCATTGACTAAGATCATGGAATTCGCAGGGTGGAATGGCTTCTTTATTGCCTTGGCGGTTTGCGGGGTGATCAGCGTCCTGCTGCTGGCTCCTATGTGGGCGATCAAATCAAACCCCAAGTTCATCGAAGAGGAAAAGCCAGCCTCTCCTGAAGAGCCGACAGAAGCTTAAGAACTGAAGTTAGGGTGGTTATTTCGGTTTTTCGCAGGGACATTTTTTCTTCTTTTTAACTTCCTTATCCTTCTTAATGTATTCCTTTTTAACAGTCGGAGACTCGGCTTCGATATAAATTGGAGAGAAAAACACGGCCATGACAGCACCTGTCAACATGACAAATCCCATATTTTTTAACATTAAGATCTCCTTGTCTTTAGAGTCTACAGGGGGCAAGAGCATCTTTTACAAACGCTCTACTAGACCTTAAACTAGAACAAAGATAGACTCTAGTCAACATGTATTATATTCCCCTCCATGTCCATTCCCAGTTCTCTATTTTGAATTCGACCGCATCTATCGAAGATCTGGTGGAAAAAGCAAAAAAAGAACAGCTGCCAGCACTTGCCCTGACAGATGAAGGGAATATGTATGGAGCGGTCGAGTTCTATAAGGCATGCCGCGAGGCAAAAATCAAGCCGATCATCGGCTGCGAGCTAACGCTTGCTCCCTACAGCCGTTTTGAGAAGAAAAGAACTCCCGGTACCCCCGCGGGTTTTCCTCTGGTCTTATTGGCTAAAAATAAACAGGGATATCAAAACCTTTGCAAGCTCAGTTCTGCAGCCCATATCGAGGGATTTTACTACACGCCGCGGATTGACAAAGAATTACTGGCTAAACACGCCGAAGGGCTCATCTGCCTTTCCGGATCTCTTCAAGGCCTGATTCCCTATTTGATCATCCAAGGAAAAGAAGTTTTCCAAGAAATCGAATGGTTTCAGCAGATTTTCAAAGACGATTTCTACTTCGAACTGCAGCGCAATCCAATGACCGAAGACGATATCGGCTACGATGGCATGGACAAAGAAGGATGGCTGCTGCAAAACTACCGCGACTATGTCCGGAACCAAGAGATCGTGATCCAGAAGCTTGTCGAGCTAGGAAAACAGTACAACATCCGGTGCGTGGCGACCAACGCTGTCCACTATCTAGAAAGGAGCGATTGGAAGGCCCACGAGATCTTGATGAACGTCCAGTCAGGAGAGCCATGCGAGATCTGGGAAAGGGATTCACAAGGTAATCCAAAAAACCGCGTCCTCAACCCTAAAAGACAAGTCTATTTTACCCACGAGCTCTATCTAAAAACTCCCCAGCAGATGCACGAACTTTTTGCTGACCTTCCTGATGCCTTAGCTGCGACTGTCGATATTGCCGAAAAAATTAACCTCGAACTCGATTTCAAAGCGAGATTTTATCCCGTCTTTACTCCTCCGGAGGGCTTCACGAAAGAAGAGTATCTCCGGGCGCTTTGCAAAGAGGGGATTCCTCACCG
The DNA here is from genome assembly GCA_013286675.1 of Chlamydiota bacterium. Classification (GTDB taxonomy): domain Bacteria; phylum Chlamydiota; class Chlamydiia; order Chlamydiales; family Rhabdochlamydiaceae; genus PALSA-1444. The sequence goes on along the minus strand of JABDFE010000018.1, from coordinate 2,741 downwards.
GTACACGCCTGAAAGATTAGCCAAAGTTCAAGAAAAATATCCTGGAAAAGACCCGATGCAAGTGGTCCAGGATCGATTGGCCTACGAGCTCGATATCATCATCTCCAAGGGGATGGGCGATTATATTTTGATTGTGCATGACTTCATCTCATGGGCAAAAAATCGCGGCATCCCTGTCGGCCCAGGACGGGGATCTGGAGCCGGGTCGATTATCTTATTCTTGATCGGCATCACCGATATCGAGCCTCTCAGGTTTAACTTGTTCTTCGAGCGGTTTATTAACCCTGAACGGATTTCGTATCCTGACGTCGACGTCGACATCTGCATGGATCGTCGAGGAGAGGTCATCGATTATACCGTCCAAAAATACGGGAAAGACAAAGTCGCTCAGATTATTACCTTTGGCACGATGAAAGCCAAAATGGCGATCAAAGATGTCGGAAGAGTCTTGAGCATGCCGCTTCCCAAGGTCAATGCGATCGCCAAGCTGGTGCCAGAAGATCTTGGAATCACTCTGGATAAAGCCTTGGAAGATCCCGATCTGAAAAAAGCCTATGACACTGACAGAGAAGTCAAAGAGCTGATCGACATTGCGCGCCGTTTAGAAGGCTCTGTGCGCAATACCGGCATCCATGCTGCTGGGCTCATTATCTCAGGAGATCCACTCACCGACAGGATTCCTGTCTGCACCGCCAAAGACAGCGAGATCTTAGTCACGCAATTTTCGATGAAACCAGTCGAAGCTGTCGGAATGCTCAAGATCGACTTCCTCGGACTTAAAACGCTCACCTCGATCCAGAAGACCGTCGATGCAATCCGTGCTAGCCATGGTAAAGAAATCGACTGGGTGAACCTACCTCTAGAAGACAAGACCACGTTCAACTTGATGAACCAAGGAAAGCTCAATGGCATTTTCCAGATGGAATCGACTGGAATGCAAGAGCTATCTCGCCAACTGCACATCGATAAATTTGAAGAGATCATCGCCGTCGTAGCTCTTTATCGACCAGGTCCGATGGAGATGATCCCGTCGTTTATCTCTCGTAAGCATGGCAAAGAGCCGATTGAAATTGATCATCCGCTCATGAAAGAGGTTCTCACAGAGACCTATGGGATTATGGTCTACCAAGAGCAGGTGATGCAGATCGCTAGCCTCCTTGCCAACTATACGCTTGGAGAGGGCGATGTCCTTCGGCGAGCCATGGGTAAAAAAGATCGTGAAGAGATGGCCAATCAGCGGGAGAAATTCCGGACAGGGGCTTTGCAAAAAGGGCTCGATGCTGACCTTGCTATGAAGATCTTTGATAAGATCGAAAAATTTGCCTCCTATGGCTTCAATAAATCCCATGCTGCGGCCTATGGCTACCTTGCCTACGTGACAGCGTACTTGAAGTCTAACTATCCTGGCGCATGGATGGCAGCCTTGATGACATGTGATCGCGATGATGTGACGAAAGTCGCTAAGCTGATCGGTGAGAGCCAGGCGATGAATATTCCGATTCTACCACCGGATGTCAATGAATCGGGGCAAGAGTTTGTAGCTACACCCAAAGGCATCCGTTTTGCGATGGGAGGCATCAAAGGCGTAGGCGAGGGCGTTGTCGAGGCGATCATCCAAGAACGGACGAGCAAAGGCCCTTTCCGTTCTCTTTATGACTTTTGTACCCGGATTGACACCAAAAAAATCGGCAAGAAAACGATTGAGAACCTCATTGAGGCAGGATGTTTTGATTTCACTGGAGTCAGTCGTCAGACGATGGTCATGTCTTTAGAAGAAATGTACCAAAGTGCAATGCAAAAACAAAAAGAACTCTCAAAGGGATTTATCGATCTTTTCGGAGAGAGTGCTGATCCCGTTCCTGTGGTTGTCGAACAGCCGGTGACTCTTCTTTCAAAACAACACATGTTACGACGAGAGAAAGAGCTGTTAGGCTTCTATGTTACCGGTCATCCTCTCGATGAATTTAAATCGCTCATTCAGCGGCTCTCTTGCGTCCCTTTTGCTAGCTTAAGCCAGCTCGATCACGATGCAGTGCTCCGCACTGCGTTCATTGTCGATGAAGTCCAGGTCAAAACTTCAGCGAAAACGCAGAAGAAATTTGCGATTTTGAAAATCAGCGATGGGACTGATCGATTAGAAGTCCCTGTCTGGTCGGAGCTTTTTGAAGAAAAAGGGCACCTTCTCATCGATAACCAGCTTCTCTATGGAATTCTTCAGATTGACAAGCGCGATGGCGAGCTTAAACTCCAATGCCGTTGGTTTGATGATCTGACTAAAGCTGACGAGCAGATGATGAAGCTCTGTGAGACAGCCTTTGATCAACTCAAAGTCCAGCAAAAGAACATGGCCCGCCGTGATAAAAAACCTCCAGCTAAACAGGAGAAAAAAGAAATGAAAGGAAAAGTCTTCTTAAAACTCAATGCTGACCAAGTCCGCCATAGTCATGTGCTCCATCTGAAAAAACTCTTCCGCTCCAGTCCTGGGTCCATGCCCATTATTTTGGAATTTATCTCTTCCAACCAAACCCTTGCTCACGTCGTTGTCGATGCCCGCTGGGGAGTTTCTCTAGACCAAACTCTAGAGCAAGAGCTGAAAAAGCTCCCCTTCTTGCTCCACATCAATGTTATGGCCTTGTAAGCAAAAAATACAACAGGTCTTCTCAGAAATGGATCACCAAATTAAGAAAAATCAATTTTGTGATCTAAATGTCAATTCACAAGTTGTTTGTCATCTATAGCTT
>JABDFE010000017.1:466-23059 GCA_013286675.1 Chlamydiota bacterium | reverse complement strand
AGAAAGAAGTCATATAGGTAAAAAATTATTCAAGCTGAGTAAGTGGACCTTGTGCATTTGTGCGGTTTTAACTATAGCTTGGGCAATGATCTGGTGGAATAAGGTTTCTGGCTAAAATTTGCTTGTTTTGAAAATCAGCTAGCGTTTGAGATCCCTTCCTTACCGTCTTTATGTTGATTTTAAGTCTTCTTGCAATTTCCTCATTCGACATGCACAAAGCTTTTAACTGCTTGATCTTGGGGGCAAGCTTCTGGTACACTGGCGTTGTTTGATTAAGTGGTAGTTTGATCTGGCATGGGATAAACGAAATGGTTCGAATTGATTCCTGCCGGGTCCGATTTTTGCCAGCAAAAAGCGGAAGAAGCAAGCCATAGTATGGCTTGCGAGGTAGATTCGAAGTGAAGGTCGCTTGCGGCCGAACCGGCCAGAAGGACGAGAGCGAAGCGATCGCCTGAGGGGAATCCTACCTCTTCCGACAACTTTAGCCAATTCGAACCCTTGGTCGATGAGACCAAGGGTATTTTTCTAGGAACGCATGGAACCTAAATACAAAAATGTTATTTTTGATCTGGGAAACGTTCTTCTAGAATGGAACCCTCAGCGGTTTCTGAAAGAACTCGACCTTCCTCTCCATTTTCTGGATGTTTTCCACTCTTTGTTATGGGCAACCCATGATGGGGGATTGCTGACAAGAGCAGAGCTCGTTGAGAAGCTTCCTTCCCATTATGATAAAAAGGTATTTGCGGAGTGTATCAATCAAATTGCTTCATTTTTGACTCCAATTCCAGAGATGATCGAAACACTCCATGAAGTGAGAAGAAATGGGTATAAGGCCTATATCTTGTCGAATATGCCCAAGGAGATGCATGAAGAGCTCAAAGAGCTCCATGACTTTTTTACATTTTTTGATGGGCAGGTTTTTTCGTATGAAGTCAAAGCGATCAAGCCTCAGCCGCAGATCTATCAAGCACTGATGAATCAATATCAATTAAAAGGACATGAGTCGGTTTTCATCGATGATTTAGAAATGAATGTCCGTGCAGCAAAAGACTTAGGCATTGAAGGGATCGTCTGTAAAAATCCTGCTCAAGTCCGCTCTGAGTTAAAGCTTCTTAAAATCATCTATACACAAATGACTTGAAGAATCGGGAATTTGACCAGAAATTTGACAGGGAGGGTCCTCAGAATTTTTGTTCGGAGCGAGCAAGCATTGCCGATAGACAAGGCGCGAGTGAGAACAGAAATTATGAGTTAAACTAAGACGCAGTCAAAAACCGATTCTTCAAGTTGTTTGTGTATAAGCTCAAACTTTTAATCTACACATTTTTAGTGCCAATATGTTAAAAATTTTGGAAAACAAAAGGGATTGTTATGGCAGAGCTAACATTACGCTGGGGAGCGCCTAAGGTTGCAGCCGTAGCCTATGATATGTCACGGGCACTTTTAGTTGTGGGTGTTGGTGTTTTAGCCTATGAAGCTGCCTCCAAAGTAATTAATAAAGTTGCCGATGAAAAGATGTCCAAAAAGTTGGCCGCACCTCTGTTGATATCCATGTCTTTTATGATCGTTGCCTCTACCCTCAAGCTGCCGAAGCTGCAAGCGCAATTTGTTGGTCTTTGTATTTTTTATGTTTGGGTATCGATTGGGGTGTCGATATGGGCTAAGGATCCTTTAAAGGCAGCTGCATTGCACGATTACATGGTTGATATGGTGGAACAGGCTAAAGGAGGAGCTTACCGTTCGAAGATTGGTTATGAAGATGCTTTGAAAGAAGTCGAGGTGTTAATGAACAAAAACACAAAACCGAATGCTCTTTTACTTGCCCATCCAGGTGTTGGTAAATCGACGATTCCTGAGACCATTGCTTACAAAATTGCAACTGCGCAATATCCTTCCCGTTCTCCTTTCTTTGAAGCAAAATTAATTCAGGTCAATTTTACAGATTTGATGGCAGATACGGTGTATCGAGGAACACTCGAAAAGCGGATTCAAGAAATGACCCAGCTGGCAAAAAAAGACCCTAAAGTTATCTATTTTATCGATGAAATCCATAAGCTTGCCGGAGGCGGGACAACCACCGAATCAAAGGTTGATGTATCTGAGATGTTATTACCTGTCATGGCTCGAGGAGAGATTAGAATTATCGGCGCAACGACACCTGATGATTATAATAGGTCAATTGCAACAAAAAAACCCTTTGCCCGTCGTCTTCCTTGCGTTTTGATCAATGAGCCTACCCATGCCAAATGTTTCGAGATGCTACAACTTAGTTATAGCCAGATGCAGGGTCGTATCAAGGTTTCCAATAGGGCAATCGCAGCGGCTATTGTGTTTTCCAAGGATGTTCCTGAGCGGTATTTCCCTGACAAAGCAATCGATATTATTGACAATGCCATTTCCCATGCAGAATTAGAGCTTGACGATACTAAAAATGAAACTCTTTCGGAATTGCATATTGCGGCAGCTAAGAGCGCAAGCAGCCAACAAGAGGTTGTTGACTTATTAGATAGCTTTTGGGTCTTTCTTGAGAAGAACCCTAATTATTTTCCTGGGCTCGATACTGATGACAAAGTGGATTGATCATCCAATCATCTGCCGGGTCACTTTTAGGATGTTCTCCTCAAAGTTAGGCAAGTCGAGCTTCTGCTCAGGTCTTTCTGGATATTTCAAGAAAGAGGGAATCAGCATTAAAAGCTGCTGATTATTAGAAAACGAATAGCCTAGGCTGTGTTTTTGCACGAACGGGATATTAAAACTTTCCCATCTGAGATAACGTGCGCTGGAGCGGCGGGTATTGTCTAAGAGAAGTTTCTTTTCGAGATAGATCGCTTCGTTCACCGTGCAAGAGCCGGTTTTTGTAATGATCAGATCAGAAGCTGCCATCAGTTCAATGAGCTCTTTTGTATAGCCCCGGATATGCATCACAAGGCCTGTCGGGAGCAAAAATGTATGCCGTCCTAAGAATTTGGCGCCTTGGTCTAACAAGAAATTTCTGATCTTATTGCCCATCTTTTGATTGTGACCGACACAGACGTTCATTTGGAGATGGAGCTGGTGCTGGCGAGGATCTAATTGACTCAATGTTTTGACATGGTCAAAGAGCATTTTGCCACCGACAGCTCCCATGATGAGAGTCACGGTTTGGTGGGATTCAAAAAGATTAAACTTGGACCTAATCACTTGCAGCTCTTCAGGGGAGTATTTTTTCAAGCAAGCGGGTCTAACTGGAAATCCCGTCACAGCGAGTTGATCATCGCTAAGAGATGTTTTCTCAAGGGTTTTCTTTCTGATTTCAGGATCGTCATAGGAAAGTGCGACTTTGAGTTTATGAGGGGTCGGCTGTTTTGGAAATCCTTGTAAAAATGTCGAGCCATCCAGATCGGTGGGGATAATTAAAAAAGGGATATCCCAACGGTGGGCTGCGCAAGCAACGCCATAATTAATGTAAGGAGAGGGTGAAATGATTAAATCTGGCGGCTGGATTTGCTCACGGAGATATTTCTCAAACGCTTTTTCAATCGTTTGAGACTTCATGCATTTGGGGCCCATCGTGACCATCCATTTAAGAGCTCTATTCCAATGTGCTTTGAGAAAGACATTATAGAGATCTTCTCCAGTAAAGTGGCCACGTGTAACGCGATTGATCGGATCGATAACGCCTAAGATGTCTGCAAGAACAGGATTGATCTCCACTTCGTAATTGCTCTCTAAGATCTGTTTGAGGGAATCGCCTGCTGTTTTATGTCCTCCACCACCGCGGCTGATGAGCACAAGAATTTTCTTTTTTCGAGCAAGTGAGCTGAGTGGAATAGCAATGTTTGACATATCGTCCTAAATGTTCCTATAATTGATCTCCGAATTTTACGATAGGTGTTATGAAAAAATTATTTTTTAGCTTCGTTTTACTGCTGAGTTCTCTTTCTGGATCACTTGCTATTAACCCGATCCTCAAACAGGGAACAATATGTGCTAGTGAGGCAACGCCAAATCAAAGCACAGGCGTTCCGTACGAGCGAGACCATTGCTGCATAGCAAGACAAGCGAGGAGGATTGATTTGGCTAATCCGCAGCAAGCAGATTGTCCCCTGTTTGAGGATCGGGTTAATAACGACGATTTAAAACAGCTGCTCACCGTGATGGAAGTTTCTCATGATGGAACACTACCTTCGATCATTGAAGCGACTCAAAAAACTTGGAAGCGGCCTGCCGGTAAAGAAAGGTGGCACATCGAAAATAATCTCTCTGAGATCCAAGCCAAAGCCGTGATGGACTATTGCTCTAAGAATCGATTTTTCATCGAAATCATGCCGACCAAAAAGAGCTACGATTATGCCGTGATCTTAGGAGCCACAGTTGCGACGATGAAAAAGCGGATTGGATTTTTGGAAAAAATCGCACAATCTGGGGTCCAATTTAAACAGGTCGTTTTACTCTCCGGGGCCCGCCCACTTGACCTTAAAATCGAGACTGCCCCTGAAGGGTGTCAGACTGAAGGGGAGGCGTTGGCCTTTCTCTGGAAGGCCTGTCCTTTAAGCAAGCAGTTGCCTTCAGCTCAATTTGACTGTCCAATGGTTAAAAATACTCGCCCTACCACAGCTGATACCTATAGCCTTTGGCTTGCCAGCAAGCCTAAGGCGGGATCCTGCTTTATGATCTCCAATCAGCCGTATTGCCTTTACCAGCAACTCGTTACAGAAGCTATTCTGCCTAAGGAGTTTGTTTTTGAAACGGTCGGGCCATTCTCAGACCCCTCGAAGGCAAACCCTGAGGCTCTGCTAGATACGATAGCCCGGTGTCTTTATACCCTTGGTCAGTAGCTACCTCTTGATTATTAAAATTTTTAGTATAATGTTATATAATAATAAACAAAAAAGAAGGATAATTATATGACAACAACGCAAAGAGTTACTTCAGCTGTTAATAAGCAAAATGTTGCGACAGTCAGTCCAACAAAGCAATCCGCAGCTATTTATGCAACAAAGCCCGCTGAACTCTCGTTCCTATTAAGACAGGTGCGGCATAATCCGCATTTTGTCTAAAATTTCCAACACATTTACCAGCAATTGCTTACATAAGCTCTTATGTATAAGTAACTTAAATGGATTGTTTGTTCAAAAAAATTATTGATAATTGTTATGTTTTTTTGGTATAATTGAGATAAGAGATTAATAATAAGATAATATAATAAGGGATGTGATTATGACATTAGCAAAAATTGGTGATCAATTTAGTTTAGCAAGACCAAGGAGAGAGCCAAAACAATCTTCCAATATCACTGAGGTTATTGAAGGGAAGATTAATCCCTTGACCCCTAAAGAGAGCCTTCAAGGGCGAGTGACTGCCCTTACATTCAAAAGCGAAAACCTCAAAGAGGTTGCAAGGGTTTTATCCTTGTTTGCACTTTTTATAGGAGCCATAGGTTTAATCATTCCTTTGTTTCTCATTGTCTCGTTGGGCTTTTTGACGGGTGCCGGAGTCTGCGGTATCGAGAGCAATGAAGCGTGTAAGGAAGCTCAAGAAGCGCAATCACAATTAAATAGCCTTCAGGCTAGGGACGCTTTACTTGAGGCGGAATTTCAGAAATTATTAGACTGTGAATCTGCTCAATTTGAAGAACACGGAATATTCCGCCCAGAAGAGTTTCATGCAATGCTCGAACGAAAAGACGGCAATTTCGGAGCATTTTCTTCTTATGATAAGGATTATCCTTATGAAATTCCTGGAGTCGTAAAGAACAAGGATGAGTCTTTACCTGTCACCATTGTTGGACATTTTGTGACCCAAGCCACTAGTTTTAATATCAGAGTTACTCAACGGCTATTGAATTTAGACAAGGTAACGGCGCCGCAATCAAGAACAAGGCAAATATGTGCCTTCCTGAAGCTTTTAGGAGATAGAGATAGCCATATCAACACAAATATTAATGGCGCTCTTTCAAAGATCAATCCGGACATTTCTCTATCTGTGTTGAAGACTGGAAAATTAACAACTGACTGCCCATCGAATAAACTTGGTAAAGAAGAGATCGGGTTTAAAGTTGAAGATGAGGAAGTGGGGCTTTACTTCTGTGAATCCGATGGAACGGAGCCGCTTGCTCGCTATAAGACTTCACGTGATGTAACGATATCAGCACCGGATAGTGCAGGTAACGTTAACTATACAATTAAGCGAACATTCACACGGATCTAAAGATCTTCGTTCAGGTGCGGCATGATCCGCACCTTTTCTATTGAACGAACTTAAAATTTCTAAGTCAAAATCGTCATGCGTGGAGGAGTCAGCCTTTGTCTGGGATAGTGGTAACCTCAGTTTTGGGTTGATTTTATGGAGGATTGCCCCAGATTTCGTTGTGATTTTTAAAATTTTTTCGGGCACTAATAGCCGTAAGGTGCCTATAGTGCCCGAAAAATTTTTAAAAAGCGCCCGAAAGGTGGGGTAAGACTCTATGAAAGCAACCCAAAATTGAGATATCCTCCGAGGATGTCGTATTTGGGGCTTTGGGGGATTTGAATGATGTCATCTCCAGTCATATTATCTTTACCAGCAATGAGTTACTTAAGCTATTATGTCTAAATGGTTTACATTTGAAACGTTTGGATCATTTCCAGACCATTCAAAGGCCAATCGGTGATGTTCGATAGCCTGATGTCTTTTTACCCTCGGTTAGTAGTAAATAATACTTTAATTGCTTTGTTTCTCTTCAATTTGTTGTAGTAATTATTTTAAGTGTAGATGTTTACTACATTTTTTATTATAATATCATTAAGTTTTTAATAGTAAGATTAAAAACATATATAATAAATATAAAAAATAATTTTAAAAATAGGTAATAAAATGAGTTCACTTACTTTACAAAGAGTGTCTCAACAAGAGACAACAGACGAAGAAATGTGCTTTCGAGTCGAATCAGGCACGGGCGATTATTCAATTGCACAATTTGAGGAGAATTCTAAAATTCAATCTATTGCTCAGAAGAAAGTAAATGTTCCAACAGAATTCAAATCAAATGCCACCCTCATAAATCGAGACATGTCTGTATCACACAAGAATCGTGTCAGAGAGGATTTTAGTGTTCTATTTGTAGCATTTGCATTTGTTTCGGGAATATTAGGGGCCTTTCTCAGTCCGTTATTTTTTATTCTCACTGTTGTATTTGTGATAGCTAGTGGAGTTACACTCAAGAGCGTCGAGGACACAGAATCAAGCAGTGAAGCTAAACAAGAAGCGTTAAGCCCACAATCTCAGTTAAGCTTTGTAGATCCTGAGACTGTACCGTCCGCTGGATAACCGAGCTATACTAGCAGCGGCTTGAAAGTTTGAATTTGGACTCTGCGAGACAAAGCTCAATCGAAGCTTCGCGTTCCGAACGAGGAGGCCCTTCCCCTCGTGGGAAGGGTGACGAGGAGGATCGATTGGGCAAAGTCACAGCCAGTCCAAATTCAAACTTTCAAGCCGCTGCTAGTATAACATTCACACGGATCTAAAGATCTTCATTCAGGTGCGGCATGATCCGCACCTTTTCTATTGAACGTTCATCAGAGCTTAAAATTTCTAGATCAAAATCGTCATGATGGAGGCGCCAGCCTTTGGCGGGGATCGCTCCTGCACGGTGGTAGATATATCCTCCGAGGGTATCGTATTCCGGGCTTTGGGGGATTTGGATAGCGAGCTCTTTTTCGATGTCGAGGATTCCCATGCGGGCATCGACAATCCAGCCTCCAGAGGGGAGCACGGAATAGAGCACTTCTTGGTCGACATCGTCTTCATCGGCGATTTCTCCGACGAGCTCTTCTAAAATGTCTTCGATAGTGATAATCCCTTCTGTTCCGCCATATTCATCGACGACGATGGCTAGATGGATCTGCTTGCTCCGGAATTCTTGGAGGAGCTGAGAGATCTTTTTGGTCTCAGGGGTATAGACGACGGGTTTGATGAGAGATAGGGTGGTGTCTCCTTTTTTGGAATGGGCATAGGCAGAAAGGATGTCTTTGTAGAGAAGGACGCCGGCGATATGGTCGATGTTGTCTTGATAGACAGGAAGGCGGCTGTACCTCTCTTTGAGGAAGATTTCAGCGGCTTCTTGGATGGTGGTATCTTCAGAGATGCAGGTGACATCGATGCGGGGGACCATGACTTCACGGACGTTTCGTTCTTTGAAGTTAGCAACGGAAAGAATCAGTTTTCTTTCTTGAGGATCGAGATGGGTCGAGAGCTCGGATTCATAGAGGACTTCGAGGATTTTATCTCGGATGGAAGGTGAGGAGAGTTCTTTTTGGCTTTCAGGGAAAAAGGCTTGGAGCATTTTCATGAAGAGCGCAGTGAGTGGTGAAAAAAGGGTGAGAAAAATAGAAGAGACGGGGGCAAAGAGCTTGATCGATAAGACGGGAGCTGCAGTTGCCAGGAACTTCATGAGCATGTCGGAGATAAGAGATAGGGTAATGATGATCGCGCCGATAGCAAGTACCCAAAGGCTATCAAGAGCGTAGTTGTGGCTTTCAAGGAGTCTGAGAGCTTGATTGAAAGGAGGCTGGGTTAGGAGGAGCAAGATCGTGACGACGCCGTAACAAAGATGTAAAACGTGCTTGCTGAAGCTAAGAGTAAAAAAGAGGCCTTCCCATTTATGGCGGCCAAAGAGGGACTTAAGAAAGTGTTGGAAGAAAAAGAGGGTGGGAATCTTTTTAAACTCTTCTTTGGCGCGGAGCCGTCCGAGTTGCAAGAGTGCAGTCGTCATGCCTGTCACGATGGCAGCACTCATCATAAAAATCAGAGCGATAAAGACCTTCACAAATCTCCTAACAGATGATACAGCGGTGTTTCTTTGCAAGAGCCATGAGCCGCTTTTCTTCTCGGCGCATGCGGGCCCTTTTTTTACTATCGATATCGTCATAGCCTAAAAGATGCAAGAGGCCATGGATGATATAAAGCGTAGTTTCTTCATAGGGTTTTTTGGGATTGTAGTCCAGGGCAGCTTTGGGACAGACAAAAATCTCTCCGAGAAGCTGATCGTCAAAAGGAAAGGTGATGCAGTCAGTGGGAGTAGGATCATTAAAATGCTCGGCATGGAGCTGGGTGATCTTCCGGATGCCGACGAAATAAATAGCGACTTCTTCGGAGGTGATCTTTTTCTCCTGTTTCACCTCTTGGAGGAAAAACATGACGAATTTCCTCACAGAAGAAAGATCTATTGGGAGATTAGATTGGCGGTTATATACTTTTATGCGAGAGCTGGGGTTTTTGGAAGCCCTGTCACTTTGGTGTTTTCGCCGTCTTTCCATCTTCCGACTTTGCGTAGAACGTCGATACGCTCATAGCGCTTCAAGACGTTTCTTTTTTTAGCTGATTTACTTGCTCTTCCGTAGCTGCGATGTCTTGTCATGACGTTAACCTATTTTCTTGGGGATAAAGATTTTTTGAGCGAGTTGGACGTCTTCAACGACGTTAGCATGTTCTTTGTAGCCTTTATCCAATTTATCTTTTTTTGGTCCTGTTTTAGGAGCAGGAGGACGGGGCCGGTGAGGGCATTTTGCGCGCCGCTCGGATTGTTTACTGATGCGTACCATGAATAGTCTCCGTTAAAAGGTTCAAACTTTAACAAACCTCGAGCAAAATTTCAAGAAAATTTACCTTGTAAAATATTAATTAGAGCTTTTCGAAGAAAGTTTTAGATTTCTACAATAATAGGAAAATTTTGATCCCGATAGGTCTGATAGCGGTGTTTGGAGAGCTGAAATTTTTCAGCAGAGGTATGGTCTTCGAACTCATAGACGGTTTTAGTGCCTTCTAAGAGAGCAGAAGGACGGAGGTTGAAGACGGAAGCAAAGGGAAGAAGTTCGGTGGAGATAGTCAGTAGGTTGGTCGGGTGAGGAAGGAAGTTGTCTGAGCTCCAGAAGAGCTTGTCGAGGAAATCATGAGCGGCTTTGTCAGGGACTAAAAAAAGAAGGGGCTCTTTTTGGACAAGGTGATGTTGGGCCATGCGACAGAGCTTGGTGAGTTTAGAAGCGGTGTCTTTAACGGGGAAGAAGATGATGTTCATTGGTGAGGGGGAGTGGGCTCGCCTGATGGACCAGGCTGGATCATTCCGCAGGAGAGGAGGAACTTGAAGGTCTCTTCAACGGAAATATCGACAGAAGGTGTGATCGATTTTGAGCAAAAGAGGACGTAGCCGGAAATGGGATGAGGAGCGGTAGGGACAAAGACGGTGACGTCGGCGCTCGGGATGATTTTTTTAAGCACATTGGGGACATCGCCGGTAATAAATCCAACGGAGTAGGTCTCAGGAGAAGGGAACGGGATTAAGATCGTCTCTTTGAAGGTTTTTTGTTCGGTGGATAACATCGCTTTAGTCAGGTCTTTGGTCAGGCGGTAGATCGAGCCGATCACAGGGATGCGGATAATGATTTCATTAGTTAATTTGATGAGGTCTTTGAAGAAGAATTTCCGTGCAAGATATCCCAACACAATGATGAAAAGGAAAGTTAAGATCAGAGCCGTCATGCGGCTTAAGAACGTAACCAGGGTTTCATGGTGGAGCTGGGTTAACCCTTGTGTCTTTTCAAGCCAAAGCGTTGTTTTTTCAAGGATATTGAAAACGGGGTTGGTAAAGAGATCGAATAGATAATTGACGATCCAAACAGTGAGGCCAAAAGGTAGGAGGATGATTAAGCCGGTGGAGAAGTATTTTTTCATTCAATAGTCCTCTCTTCTGGAACGATGGAGCCGCAGGAGATAATGTATTTGATGGCGTCTTCTGGTTTCATATCGAGATAGATCAGGTCTTCTTGCTTAAACAGGAGCAAAAAGCCGCTGGTGGGGTTAGGAGTCGTTGGAACCAAGACGGAAACAAGGTTGGATCCAGAAGCTGTGTTGCAAACAGTTGGAGCTTTGCTCGACACTAGTCCGAGAGCAAAGATGCCTTTGCGGGGAAAAGGAAGCAAAACAACTTGTTTAAAGGCAGTGGCATCTTGCTGAAAAAGGGTCTTGATAATCTCTTTGGTTGTTTTATAGACCGTGCTGACGATAGGAATGCGATGGAGAAGTCTGTCACCGATGCTTAAAAGGCTTCGGATGACGTACCACCGCGTAATCATCCCGAGGAAGATAATCAGGAAAAAGAGGAGAACTAAGATTAACAGCTTGCTCAGGTAAAGGACGACTTGTTCATGAGAAAGAAATAAGAAACCTTGGGTTGCGAAATTTGTATCTTGTAAAAAAGAGCTGACGCCCTTAACAAAAGGGGCTGTAAAAAAATTAATAAGATAGCCGACGACAGCAATGGTGATTGCAATCGGAAGCAAAATAATAAGTCCTGTCAGAAAATGTTTTTTCACACTCTCTTTGTACCTGAATCTCAGGAGAAGATGCAAGGGAAATTGCAGTTGTTCGTTTTTGATCGGTATGCGAGCTCGTCACAAGATGTGGTCTTACAACCGAGATTCGTGTAACTTCTAATTCCACCAATGACGACGGTCATCATCGTCGCGATCGTCATCATCGCGATCATGACGTCTGTCATCGTGCCTATCGTCACGTCTATCGTCATCGGACAGGGTAGGACGAGGGTTAGAGCAGGAGCTCAGAGCTATCAAGAACAGGCTCATTAGGATGGTAATTTTTTTCATAGATTCCTCTAATTGGAAACCTAACAATATTCTTTATTTTGGGCAAGTGGGAGTAATATTCAATGGTTTAATCAGCTTATTTTTAAATAGGTTAAAATAGATCGTTGTAATTGCAATTGATCGTTTTGGTAAAAGAAAGTCCCTTAGCTGTTTAGCTAAAGGGACCAACAAGTATATTTCTTATCGCTGTTGATTCACAGCAGTCTGATGATGTTGAATATCGTCTTGTTTCTCAATGACGGTCACACGTTTAGGTTCACGAGGTTCACGAGGAGGAGTATACTCTTCGGACTTAGAACAGGAACTCATAACTAGCAAGAACAAGCTCATCAAAATGGTTATTTCTTTCATAGGTGTCTCCATGTTTGAACATAACAAGCACCTTCATTTTGAGCAAAGAAACAATATTAACTTGTTGATTATTTTTGGTAAGAAGCCAGATGCCAGAAAATCGCTTAGATGATTAGCTCAGGGATCAGCAAGTGTGTTTTTGATTTCCGTTTAGTGCGGCTGAAAAGAGAGGCGTCTCTTGCTTTTTCAATCCACTTGGGAAGCAACTTGGGATTGTGAAGGATTTTGTCTGGCAGAGTTAGATAAGACATGACGATAGGTCTATTTTTCCCATCGTACACAAACGGTTCCGATCCGTAAGGTTCATAATCTTTTGCATTGGTCTCACCTACGCGCAAGTAGAGTGTTTCCCCTACGAGTATTCCAAAGATGACCTTATCGTAGTAAAACCCATAGCCTCCAAACATCGCCCGGCCTGTGATGGGGCCATGCGGCATTAGCAAGCTTAAAATAGTCTCATACCGTTTTTTTATCAGTTCTTTCATTGGATAAGTTTTGCTGATTTTACTGTACTAGAACATCAGGCTAAATCCAAGGTAAAATTCATTGTCGTGGTATAACTTGTTCCACTCAAAGTTCCAGCTGGCCTCGATCCCGTATCTTTTATAGAAATAGACTTGCACATCTGCGCTGGCAACAGCGTAGTTGTGACCAGGTTTTTTGACCTTAAAGGTGGTAAATGGATTATGGGTATCGGCGGGCTTGAGGTGAATGTTGCTGATAGATTGCGTCAACACTCTTTGCCACCCTACGCTAGCAAGGGGTAGGATCGTGACATTACCCCATTCTTTATGGTAGTAAAAAAACAGTGCAAGGTTAGAGCAGAGTTGTTTTGCTGTGGTTTTTTTAACTTTGACATCAAAGTCTCCAGCGCCATGTTCTTTGAAGCCGTCGATGTCGATTTGATTGTATTCTAAAGCGACATAAGGAGAGATCCTGAGCCCTTGATGTGTGCACTTGAACTGCTGGGTTTCAAAGATGTATTGGAACGCAAGAAGTCCTGTATACTCTGTTCCTTTTGGTGTTCCTTTGGCGGTATTTAAATCATCTTCTAAGCCTTTTCTAGTGTGAAAAAGCAGCCAATCGTAAGTAAACCCGAAGTTTCCGCTTACCGCAACTTGGGGCAGATTTTTTGGGACATAGGAGGCGTATAAGGTTCCGCTAGCTTGGTCGACGAGCAATCCCTTTGTCGACAAGTGATCGTAGGAGAAAAGTCCCCCAATGCCGAATTCTGTAAATGCGTAATCGACTCCTGCCTGAGCTCCATTTTGGATGTAATCTCTTCCTCTGACCTCTCCAAGGGTGGCAGTGGGTCCGATATAGAACCTTCCTGCATAAGTTTTTTCGGCTTCGGCTGTTCTGTAAATAAGGAACTGTTGTTTTTGTTTTTTAATTTCATCATCAGCCATGAGCCTTAAGCCAAAAGGACCTGCGCTTAATTCATTGTACGCCGTTAACATCGAAGAGTGTTTTCCTCGACTGGGTGAGGGCTCAGGCGCTTTATTAACTTGAATTCTACTGATCAGGTTTACCTGCTGCCTCTGAACAGCACAAGTAGTTCGGTTTGCAGAGCCCAGGAGCAAAGGAGATCCTAATTGAAGAGTTTTCTTCTGTGCAGAGCTTACCATCGGTGTAAAGGAAAGAGTGAGCGTTTGCGGTCCGTAGTTCAAAGTAGGAACAAACATGCCAGATGTTGTTACGTTCGCGAACCGGCCTGTAAGAGAATTGGATTGAATGATCGTCACCGGAGTCGAAGAAACCGTCGCCCCGGTAGGTATTGAGATTATGAGATTGCCTCCGAGATCCGCGGTTCCGGATGCCAAAAGCTGGGTAAAGTTAGTGGGTGAGTTATAAGAAATGGCTAATGTTCCCGAAGAAGTCTGGTCAAAGGATGAAACATTAATATTCCCTGTCGGAAGCTGTAAGTTAGCAGAATTTACCACATTACCTGAAAGGCTCGTAGGGGTAGAGATCTGCACTGTTCCCCCCGAGATATTTAGAGTGTCAAAGCTATTGCTCCCACTTAAAATCATTGTTTGGGGGCCGTTGTAGGTCACAGCAACGCCTGCTGGAGCTGTAATATTTCCTGAAATCGTAAAGGGGGATGTCGATTGTTGCACGATTTCTAAGACTTGAGGTGGTGCCATGTTAGTCAAATCGACAAGAGCAGTGATGGTGTGAGCCCCATTTCCGGTTGAGTCAGTGATGTTGAAAAAGGCATTTTCAACAGCGGTAGCTGGCTCAAGAACGACTGATCCTGAGACGCCGACGATGGTGACAGGGACTAGGATATAAGATTGCGGACTATCGATAGATAGCGTTTGGATGAGAGTGAAGCCTGGTGGGATCGAAATGGTTGCGGGCCCTGGGTTATTATTGATGAAAATTGCAACATCACCAGGATCATTGGGCGCGACCGGCGGGCTCCAATTGCCATTAACACTCCAATCTCCGCTTCCAGGAACATTCCACGTCGATGTAATTCCTAAAAGAGGGGAATGGGTTGCTACAAATCCAAGAAGGCTATAGAGAAAAGCCGATCGAAATAAAAACATATTGAAGCTCACTTTTTCAAATTTTACAAAAAAATTTAATTTTTCAAAACAACTATTGACAGACGAAAGGTGTGATTCTAGAATGCTAAAGATTTTATTTAGGTGAAACATGAGAATCAGTGCTCTTTGCAATCATTTAAGGCATCCTTTGACGTATACGGATGCTCAAGGAAAACCCCAGCTGTTCTCCTTGGAAGAGATAGGACAAGTCACCCTATTTGTTTTATCATCAACAGCAGCGGCGATATTCGAGGCTATTACATCCCAGCGCTCTCTAAAAGCAAGTTGTTTTTCGATTGTAATCATCACTGGATCTTCGTTCTATCTTGCGACAGCCATCATAAAAGCAAGCAAAGGGAACGGCTCTTCTAAACCAGGCGAAGATCTCTTAAGACAAAATACGGATCCTGTAACAAAGACTCTTCATGTTTCTTCAATTGGATCGTTGGACAAAAGTGGGTGGCATGTTATTGATCGGCCTAATTCAGACAAACAACAGGCTACCAACATCGAAGTTTCTGCCATTGGATTACAGGACAATAGCGGGTGGGCGTACCTTGAATCACAGCAGCAAGAAACCATAATTGTTCCCATTACGACTACAGTCAACAAAGAAGAATCTCCAAGGAAAGAGCAGGTAGTTGACAATCTTCAAGTTAATCAAGATGAAATCATGCAAATCTCTGTCATGGGATCGCCTAACAAAACGGAGTGGGTTTATACGGAGGCTCCAACCATTTTACCCATATCAACTCAGAACAGACCTGTTGTGATAGCAGAAAGCAAAAAAGGCGAGGCGGCCAATCCTTACTCAAGTGAGATGCTTTTTGATGACAAAGAAAATGAACAAAAACAGGACCCGGTTTTGACTATCTCTGTGCTTGGATCGGAAGTGAAAGAATGGGGTGTAATACCACGCAACGCTTCCCTATCCTATCAGCAGTTGATTGTGAGCGATGGCCACATTAAAGTGATTTCTGAAATGATTAAAACAATGGGTGATACATACTTGCCAGTTCTCATTTTTAAAAAAGCAGCATTGAGAGATATGGGCGAGAAAATCAAGAATGTCCATCCTTTAAAATTTTTGGAAACGGTTTTGAATAATCCGGAGATTAAGAAATCGATGCTTGATGTCAAAAGCAATAGCTATAAATTGGATGGGTTCTTGAATGGAGAGGATGGATCTTCTGGATTCATAGAAACATGCAAACAATCAGATGATCTGGGAAATTTTGCACCCTACATTGTCGATTTTTGTCACGCAGTCAATGTCGATTCTAAAGAGGTGGTATTTTATGCCCAAAGAAGAGAGTGGGAACAGCTCATTTCCTTTTTGGTTCAGTAGTAGCTTCAAGAATAGTAATAGTGGAGCTCTTCGTTCTTTTTTGGTCCGATTACGCGCCATTTGAGCCTGAGGCAGTTTTGGGCGCAGAGGATCTGTCCCAAGTAGGTGTCTCCAGCGCAGAGATGTGAATCTTTGGAAGAGAGTGAGTGGAGGCCAGACGGCTGCAGGTGGAAAAGGAAGACAGGGTTGTCGATGCCTTGACGGAGGTGTTCTAGCGAGATCATGCCGACATGAGGATCTAAGGTCCATCGGAAGATATTGCTAAAACTGATCTCTTTGCCATCTTTTCCTTGCCAGCTTCCTTTTTCATTAAAAATTAAGACGTTTTCTCCTTCTTTGATAATTGAAACCTCTCCTTTGCCTTTTCCATTCCAGCCGCCTTCCTCGCGGGATTTTGTCTTGGCGTGGAAGGTGAGCTGTTTAACACGAGAGAGCCTTTTCCAAAATTTTTGCAAGACTTGATCATTTTTCTCGGGGCCAGCACGAGGTGTGTATTTTTCTCGCTCGATGAAGGAGTAGAGCTTTTTCTCCTGGGGAGATAAAAGGGTATAGGCTTTTTTTAGAAGCTGTTCGAGCTCAGGAAGGAGCGGATATGCAGGGTTGAACTGGTAGAGGCGGGTTTTCCCTTCGTAGTTGCTGAGAATGACGCCGCCTTTTTCTAGACGGAGGAGGGCTTTTTGGATGGGAGTTAAGGAGCTCTGGAGAAGATGATGGAGCTGCGTGCCGTAACATTTTCCGTTAACGAAAAGGAATAGCAGAACTTTTTGGATGTTTTTATTGCCGCAGAGAACGTCGAGCATAATTATTCACCTCAGGTGTGCTTCTTACAACCTCTTTTTGAGGTTTTTTCAATTCCTTCTATAATTCCCAATTTTTAAACCATTTTGCAAATCTTATCAACTACTTTCTAGTTTGATATCGACTGTTTTCAAGAAATCAAAAGTTGCAAATTCAGCAAATTGACAATAAAATAGGGCGAAAAAGGAGAGAATATGTCTCAAAATGATGTTTTAGTCGCTAATCAGTCTAAACCTAGAATTTTAATCGAATTGATGATCGCGGTGCTAGGAAGTTGCTTCCTGGCAATCATGTCGCAAGTTTCAATTCCCCTAATAGTAACGCCGGTTCCGCTGACGCTGCAGACGCTTGCGGTGTTTATATTGGGAGGAGTCCTGGGAGGTCGTCGCGGAGCCTATAGTGTGATCGCCTATTTAATCCAGGGATGTTGTCTGCTCCCGGTCTTTGCAGGAGGTGTCTCTAATCCTCTATGGATAATGGGCCCTCAAGCAGGATTTTTGATTTCTTTTGTCATTACTGCTTTTGTGATCGGAAAAATGATCGAGAGAAGACCCCAAGCGCATCTCCTTTATTATGTGGGAGCCTTAGTGGTGGGGCAGCTGGTGATTTTTGGGCTTGGGATGGCCTGGCTGTCGCTTTATCTAGGGATGCCTAAGGCGTTCATGTGCGGTGTTGTCCCTTTTTTAAGCGGAGCTGCACTTAAAATAATGGTTGGGTCTTTTATTATCCGATTTTATAGGGGGCGAAAATGAGTACACTCGCTTTAATCTATGCGGGTCAGGGTGCCTGCAGGCCTAGCGTCTCTGCGCTGAAGAAGCAGTTGAAGGCATTGTTAGATCCGTCAATTTCTGTTGTGAAGATTGATGGAGAGTATCTTAGGACAAAAGATTGGGAAGACAAAACAGTGGTCTTAGTCATGGGAGGAGGAAGCTGTAGCTATTGGGATCAAGACCTCCAGGAGGTGGGCATTGAAAAAATCCGCCGTTATGTGATGGGCGGGGGGAAATACATTGGGATTTGTGCGGGGGCTTATTTTGCTTCGAGTGTAAGTTACTTCAACATGAATGGCACATCGCTTGAGAAAAACAGGTCGCTAGCGTTTTTTCCAGGGAAAGCAATCGGGCCATTGGTCGACGGTGATTATTTATCCCTGAGGGCAGCAAGAGCTGCGAACATTAGTTATAAATTCAGTGGTTCAGCAGAGAATGGAGCTCTTTATTACCAAGGGGGATGTTTATTTGATGTAGAGGAGGACTCAGATGGTGTGGAGATCATGAGCACTTATCGTGATCTTGGAAAAGCAGCAGCTGTCTTTTGCAAAGTAGGAAAGGGATGTGCTTTTTTAGATGGGACACATCCGGAATTTGTCTGGTCGGCAAGTTTAGGAAAAGGAGCTGACGCGGTTTATGGTGAACTTGTGGGAAAGCTGTCAGTGCAGGAGGTATTTCGTGAGAGAGTTTGGGAAGAAATCGGAGCCAAGCTCGCATTGCCGATTAGTTCTACTATAGTCAATATTTGACGTAAATTGTGTGACCTATTTAAAATCGTAGCATGACGCAACAAATCATCGGACAGAAAATAAGGAATATTCGGGAAAAATACGGCTTATCTCAAGATGAGGTCGAAAAGACGCTTGGCTTGCCGCAAAAAGCGATGACTCGTATTGAATTAGGGCAAAGAAGTGTCTCTTCACTGGAATTAGCTAAATTAGCAGAACTGTTGTACTGCTGTATTACCGATTTTTTTCCAGAAAAAGAGGGTGTTGAGGATGTGCTCGTTACTTTGTACCGTTTAATCCCTGGGTTAGAAGCTGATCTGGAGGTACAAAAAGAAGTCGCAAAATATGTGCAGATTTGTCGAGAAGGAGTTTTCTTAGAGGAGCTGTTAAATCGATCTTCTCGAAAACGGATTTTGTCGTATCCATTTCCCCATCCTCCGAGTGTTTTAGAAGCAATTCGACAGGGCGATCAAGTTGCCAAAGAAGAAAGAAGACGTCTAGGCCTTGGCAATAGACCGATCCATGATATTGTTGATTTGCTCTCTTCTCAGGGGATCTGGTGTGCAGGAACTGAGCTGCCTCCTGAGATCGCAGGATTGTTTTTGTTTCGTCCTTCCATTGGAGTTGCGATATTGGTCAATAGCCGGTATCGCAAAGCAATAAAGAATTTTTCTTATGCGCATGAATATGCGCATGCTCTTTTTGATAAAAATCAACACGTTTTGATTTCAACGACTACAAATGCCTCTGTGTTTATTGAGACGCGGGCTAACGCTTTTGCAGCAGCTTTTTTACTTCCTAGTGAAGGAGTCTCAGAAATGGTTCACTCTCTTGGTAAGGGTGGAGCTAGTCGAACGGATTATGCGATTTTTGATGAAGCGACTCAAGGTGTTATTGAAACAGAGGAAAGGCTTTTAGCCAGCAGGCAGAAAATCACCTCACAAGACATCGCTTTAATTGCCCATCATTTTGGTGTCAGTTATCGAGCAGCGGTGTATCGGCTTCATAGCCTTCGCTATCTTTCACAAAAAGAGCGTGAGCAGTTACTCAAAGATGAGCTTCATGGAAAAAATTATTTGAAGATGTTAGGGCTAAATGACCTTGATGAATCGGAAAAAAATTCGGTCGATCAGCGTGAGCTTAGAACTTATATTTCACAATTAATTATCGAAGCCTACCAAAATGGAAAAATCTCACACGGAAGGGTGTTTGAATTAAGCAAATTGCTTAAATTGCCAGGACAGCAAATCTTGGAGATTGTTGAGAGTCGGAAGTGAATATTATTTGCGATACATTGATCATTGTCCATTTTTTCAATAGACTAGATTTATTGGGTAGTTGCTCGCATACTTTTTTGGTGAGCAATCATGTCGATCAAGAAATCACACTCGATTATCCTACGCAGCAGCACCTTTTTCAAAGTGCTTTAGAAAAATTATTCATCCGAAAGATTACTTTTGAATATCCTGAAGAATTAGAGCTTTTTATCGAACTGATGAAAAATAGACGGTTAAGTATAAGCGAATGTGCAGCAATTGCTATTGCTGCTTTTCGGGGTTATTTTCTGGCTATTGATAATAGCCAAGCCACTCTGCAAGCGGGGCTATGGATGGCACCCAATCGGATTTTAAGTACAAAAGATATAGTGGAAGAAATGATCAATGAAAATCTCTTAAGTGATGCGGATCAGCTTCTACTGGGCCAGGCTACAGATCACCGCTTCAAACTTAAAGCCCCAACAATTGAAAGATTTCCTGAAGACAATCTCCTCCAGGAAGCTTCATTCCAATGGGGGATTTTTCCTCTCATCCTAAAATCAGGATAGGAAATTTGTTTACGGCGGCAGAGAGTTTGGGAAAGAGATCGGAGCTAAGTTAGTACTGTGAATCAAAAGTTTTGACTGTTATTTTTAGCGTGAAAGCTAGCTGAAATCGTCGACCGCAGGCTTCGCAAATTGATGCGTATTGCATTAATACGCATCAATTTGCGATCGGCGATTTGAGCTGCTTTGACGCAAAAATACCGCGCAAAACTTTTGATTCACAGTACTAGCGTTGTGGAGGTAGTTGATCCTTAGATAGCCATTGATAAAGAGGGATGAGTTGGATTCTTTTTCCGTTTTTTAAGAACTCATCTTCTAATGAAAGTGTTAAGATTTTTCCTGATGAAAGCTCTAAGGCTTGTAAACATTCTAACAGAGCATTGATTTCACGCTCACGTGTTTCCTGATCTTCAAGATCGGAGTAGCATACTTGTATTGCGTCTACAGGTTTTCCAAGTTCTGTAATTACAAAATCGACTTCTTGATTTTGTTTAAAGTAGAATACTTGTTCATTTCTGCGTCTTAATTCTAAATAGACAGCATTTTCTGCTAAACGGCCCCAGTCTTCTCGATCGGATTGCAGAGATACTGTGCGTAAGCCTGTATCAATGACGTATATTTTTTTAGGGTCACGTACTTGTACTTTGAGGTTGGGATGGTAACGACTGACTTCAAAGACGAGAAAAGCTTGTGTTAAATAACCTGTTAAAGTTGAGGCTAATTCGATCGAAATTTCAAAAGCTTTTCTTAAGGAATTATAGGAATGCAAACAGCTCAGTCCTGTTAAATAAAAACTGACCACTTGATGTAGAGCACGTTGGCTTTTAATCGAGTGTCTTGCAACAACATCTCTTAGCACAATATCGCTAAGATACTGTTTTAATAAAATGATCCGATCATTTTCATCCGGTGTTAAGATGACTTTTGGAAAGCCTCCCCAACGCAGATAGTTTTCTAGCGTGCGTAACCAAGTTCCTTTTGTGGATGGAGTTTTGTCCAAAAATATCAGGTATTCGGAAAAAGAAAGAGGCCAGATCGTTTGTTCGATAACCCGTCCAGAAATAGCTGTGGCAATCTCGGAACTCAGTAACTGGGAGGAAGAGCCTGTTACAACAATTTGAAAGTTTCCTAAATCGATCGCTTTTCGTACCCACCGCTCCCATCCTTGGACATTTTGGATCTCATCTAAAATCACCAGCTTGGGAGCTTTTCCTGTTTCTTCTTCGTACAGTGAGAGGAGTTGATCGATGACTTCAACGCTGGCCCCTGGAAAGAAAATCGGATCCTCGAAATTAAAGAAGAAAGTCTCTCCTAATCGCCCCTGTGCCAATTGCACCGTCAAGGAGGATTTTCCAGACCGCCTTACTCCAGTGAGTGCCAAGCAAAGGTCCTTTTGTTGACTAAGAAGAGAGTTTCTGGGGACGATTAAACGGCTAGTTTTACTCAGCCACTGCTGCCAATCTTGTAATGCTTTTATTAATTCGCCTCTTGTTGCCATAACCTAATTTTAATCGCTCTAGCGATTAAATTGAAGGAAAATTAATCGCTCTGTCGATTGATTTTTACATCTATCTAATTATTAGTCTATTGCGTAGTAAAATTATCTATGGCGGCGCTGTTTTTTGGGGGCAGCAAGCTCCCAGTTGGACTCAAGAAGGACAAGCTCGATGGCGATGGTCGCAGTATCATTGTTCTTCCGATTCACTACTGTCTTCCGGGCAGCGCTGCAGAAATACGATATAAGCATCAGTTTCTGATTTGATAGGTTTAGCATAGGTGATATTGCTATCATTGCAATGGATCCAAGGTTCAGCCTCTGTTGTTAGATCTTTGATATCGGCGGTATAATGTCCTACATGTATCGAAGGGCCGTGGTGATTGATAATGGATACAATTTTATAGGTGGTTATAGGATCATTTGGTCTTTGTTTGATAGTAATAGTTTCATCTTCAGGGAAAGGAACAGAATGGGTAATTTTTCTCAGAGAGTTGTTAAACCTCTTAAGATGGATGACAAGGAGTTCGGGGAGCTCAACAATACGCTCTGCTTTTGAATATTTTCTAAGACGGTGAGATTTATTATTAATGACCAGATCTAGGTAATTATTTGGATCATCAATTTCTTCTATATCAAAATAACCACTGATGGCCTCTTGAAGGCTTTGGTTTTCAGAAAGACCAATTGATAAGTGATGCGTGGGAGTTTTCTGGGATTGATGAGATTTTTGTTCACCCTTAATTTTATAAGAGACAAAGGTATAAGTCTTGAAGGGGAGCCATTTCATAGAATCGAACAGCTGAATTAAAAGCTCATGAGCGTCGTGCTGGCCATAACTATTCCCTTTGAGAACATGTTCTTTAAATAAGGCACTCCGAAACGCCTGCAGAGCTTTTCGGTCTCTGTTTGCTAAAACTTCGGAAAGAGATTTTACGACTCTGTTGCCCTGTTGGTTCTCTATTTGTGTTTGGATAGGCTGCAGATAAAAAATGGCTTGCAAAGTAGCATTGATATAGCAACTATTCTCAATATTAACTAACCCAGAGGGGCCATTTGTAACCTCTTTTGTTTCAAGAGATTGTTCTTCTAGTGAAGATTCTTCTTC
>JABDFE010000017.1:0-456 GCA_013286675.1 Chlamydiota bacterium | reverse complement strand
TTCTTCTGAATAAACAATAGAAGGTAGTTGTGAAGGCTGAGAAGTATCTGAATCGGGGCGCTGGATCTCACAAATTTCAAGCTCAAAATTCAAGGCTTGTAGTTCACGCGCTAAATGGATGATTTCAAGCTTGGCCAGGGTACTTTCAGAAACAGGTTTTAAGGGTTTTAACTCTGCGAAGACTTTTTGACTATCCTCTTCTTCTAATGAAAAAGTGTCTTGAGTTGATTCATAAAACTTTCCTGTAAGCCGTCTCCTAGAGTCTATGTAGCCATTTTTTTCTAATTTTAGGAGGGTCTGAGAGCTATCAGGTGTTGACTTAAGGTTATTCAGAGAGACGGAAGTAGCCCTAGAAATCTCCGAGTGTAAGGAATGGCCTGGTTTGACAAGAAGGGCATAAACAAAGACGATCTTACGTTCAAAAAAGATTTTAAGAAAATTCTTTTTCCCTAGAGC
>JABDFE010000016.1:11064-23899 GCA_013286675.1 Chlamydiota bacterium | reverse complement strand
ACGGACCACGATAAGTGTGCGGGCTTCTTCATTTGTCAAGTTGCATTCTTTAAAGTGTGAAAGCCATTCGATATCTTTTTTATCAAAGAGATGGTGAGGAAGTAGCGTGAGAACAAATAAATTGTTTGCCCGATTAGATTCAATGAGAGGGGCAGAAAGGTTGGATTTTTTCATCTCATCGCGCATGCTGCCGATTCCTGTCCCTTTAGACTCAGCGTAGTGTATATCATGTAAAACTTTGGAAAGTATGTCATTTCTGCAAATAGATCCCGGCAACCCAAGTTGCTCCTTCGGTTTCAATGAATAACCCATATTTCGAAATTCAATCCGGTTGGCATATTTGATGATTTGAACCGGACTTGAAACTCGATAATCTTTATGCATAAGAGCATTCACAACGGCTTCACGAATGACTTGCCTTGGAATGAGTGGATTATCTTTTCTCTGAATACCATTTTCTTCCAGTGCAAAGATCTGAGGAATATCATTCATGATTTGATTAAGCAAGCGAGGGATACCTGTCATAAGGGATTCGCACATCTCAAGTGCTGTATATCGTCGATCAGAATCGCCCACCCATTCTCGTCCCTCGACCAGCATGTAATCGACACGATTAGTTAAAGAAAAAAGCCGTCTCATTACCATCGGTGTTCCGAACAGAAGAAGTCCCCCAATCGTTGGCAGTGTACACCCTTTTTCCGTAACGGTTGCTTGCAAAGATTTTAAAAGATCACTGTCAGTATATCGAAGCTCAGATGCATCTGCTTTGATTTTTTTCCTTTCGAACCTATACGCTTCCAGTGCTTTAAGATCAAAATCTTCTAAAGAAGATCGCTCTTCAGGGGTTTCATCATATTTACGTTTGGAGCGTAGTTGGTAAAGCAAGTCGATATCTTCTCGAGTACAAATCTGATCCGAAGAGCCAATCCGTCTATAGGCTCCCTTGTCCACTCCTAGGCTCTTAATATAAACCGGTTTCTCATGGGCATTAGCTTCAGGAATATAGACGAGTAAAATATTTCCCAGAGAGTGATGAATGACTTTTAAAGTAGGTCGTAGAGGGATATTAAAGCACTGTCGACACAATCCAGCGATTTCATTTTGAAGAGTGTCGGGATCAGAAACACCTGTAATGACATATTTGGGTTCATTCTTATCATTTTTTGTGATGCCCAAGAGAATATAACCACCGCCAAGATCAGGCTCATTGGCAAGTGCTGAGACTGTTTCAAGAAAGCTTTTTCCTACCCCATTGGCAGCTTTTTTGGCTTCAATACGATCTGTTTCATCACCGGTTTGAAGAACGCTAAAAATCTCATTGAAGTCCATTGAATAACTCCAGATCAAAAAGATTCTAGACATCCCAGTGAAAAGAGTCAAAATAAACCTTTTCTAATGCAGCGCAAGACGATATTCATAGCGCATTTCTATTACAACAAATTGTTGTTTCATTACAACATTTTGTGGTGGTTTGAACCGTTGCGAATTTTGCAACAGTTGCAAGGTAAAATCGATAGCTTTTTCAGATCGATTTTTTTATAGTATATTACCCATGAAAAGTTACCTAGGATCGTAATGATCACCATTCTATTCATCATACTAAATCTCATCGTCTATGTGTTGATGCTTTTATCTGGCGTCGATTTTTTCGCGCCGACGACATTGGATATCCTCAAATGGGGAGGCTGCAATGACACAACCATTCTTCATGGACAGCCTTGGCGGCTTGTCACAGCGATGTTTGTTCATTTCGGGATTTTGCATCTTCTGATGAACCTTTATGCTTTGTATGATCTGGGATCGACTCTAGAGAGGATCATTGGAAAAGCACGGTTTATTCTTGCTTATCTGGCAACGGGGATTTTCGGGGGACTAGTCAGTCAGATTTGGCACTTAGGGACGTATTCGGTAGAAGCAGGAGCGTCTGGAGGAGTCTTTGGGATCATCGGAGTGCTCATTGCACTACTTACAACGAAGTTATTCCCAGAAGAAGTCAGATCTCCCTATTTGAAGCGGATTCTTGGGATGGTTGTGGTCAATCTTGTGTACGGCATGCAGACGACAGTCAATATGGCAGCCCATATGGGGGGACTTGTCAGCGGTTTTATTCTGGGTTATGGCCTATACCTGACGATGGTACAGGAAAAAAGAAGCAAAGCTGTGCTGTTATTTATTCCTCTGGTTACTTTTTTTTCTGTGTCAGGCACTTTGAATTATATGAGGGGTTCAGATTCTGTTAAATTCGATGGGATTGTGTCACAAATTGAGTCGTTGCAAGATCAAGGTGAAAAAATCAAAGATCAAGTGCCATGGGAAGAAGGAGGAGTTTCTCAGTTTCTTACTGCGCACATGATTCCAGTGTGGGAAAAGCAAAAGCTTTTGACTGCAGAGGCCAAGGGGATGAATCTTTCTGGAAACAAAGCCAAGTATCGCGATTATCTCGAGAAATGGGTTGAATTACAAACACGGAAGCTTCAGGTGATGATCTTTAAAATCGAGGCTTTGGAGCGCAATGAAGAAGTTCATCTCTATCAAAATATGCTCGATCAGATTGAAAATCAAATCACACAACTTAACAAAGAGAATTAGAGTTTGTTGATTCAAAAAAAGATGTTTCATAAGCTCCTCCGCAAAAATCAACCTGGGGGTTTTGTGGGATTGTTTAAGAACATCATCGGCCTGCTCGCATTAGTTTTAACGACCATCTGCCAAGGAGCTGGAAAGAGTGAGACTCTTGAATTAGATGTCATTTCTTATGATGATTTTGCTGCGCAAAATCGTGAGGCATTGCAGGTGCTGAAAAAAGCACTCTATGAAAAAGGGATTGTTGGGATCCGGGGTATTCCAGGGTATCGAGAGAAAGTTCAAAATTATATTGAGGCTGCTCGCAAATTTTCTACTCTTCCTGAAGAGGTCAAAGATTCGTACGCTCCTAATCGGGACCTAGGAGAATTGTTTCTAGGTTACGAGAG
This sequence comes from Chlamydiota bacterium, assembly GCA_013286675.1. GTDB lineage: Bacteria > Chlamydiota > Chlamydiia > Chlamydiales > Rhabdochlamydiaceae > PALSA-1444. Next base: position 20,927 of record JABDFE010000016.1, on the reverse strand, counting down.
AGGCAAAGAGAAATTTATGCGTCCAGATGGAAGCTGGATCGTTGATGATTTAAAAGTCTCGTACTATGCGTGGGTTCCTGATCATCAGGAAAATAAATGGCCTGTCGAGGTGGATTTAAAGACAGCTTTCCAAGATCTTGGAATGTTAATGGTTCAGATGGGCGAGGCTGTGATGGAGGTAGTGGGGCTTATTGGACCTAAGACGGGGATTTCGCTGGATGGGGTCTTTCGGCTAGGGCGTATGCTCTACTATCGGAAAAATAGTGATAGTGCGTTTCAAGAGAATCCGAACTGGTGTGGCAATCACTTTGATCATGGGATGTTTACGACTTTGATTCCTGGGTTCTATTTTATCGATGGCAAAGAAGTTTCTGAACCTGAAGAGGCGGGCCTTTTTGTTAAAACAAACACGGATGGCGTTTTTCGGAAAGTTATTGCAAATCGTGATGTGATGATGTTTCAGGTGGGAGAGTTTGGACAGCTTGCAACCAATGACGAGATTAGAGCGACAGAGCACTGTGTTCATAAAGCTGAAGGCAATGTCGAGCGTTATTCGATGGCAGTCTTTGCAGATGCGCCAATGGATGCGGTGATCCATTCTACTTCTGTTCTGATAAAAGATGCGCGGTATGGTGGAAACGCAGGTGATCCTTGCTCTTATCGCCGTTGGAATGATGAGTCGTTCAAGCGCTATCTTGCAAAAGACTAGGGAGCTTTTAGGTAGGCTCCCTAATGCCCGACTGTTGTTTTTTCTGCGCTGAATGGATAAGACAGCGCAGAAAAGATTTTGCTAGTAACGATAACCCACGCTAAGAGCTAAATTTGCTCCATCTAAGCTTAACGTGCCATCCGATCCAAGGTTACTAAAGTCATAAATACGGTGTTGTTCTACACCTAACTTGATCGTTAGAAGCACTTCGCTTGCTACTGGCCAAGCTTGATCCCAGCGAATACCAAACGAAGCATCTGTGCCAATCGCATTGAAGCAATGTTTATTTATCCCGTTACTGACGCTGACAGTGGATGTGAATGTATCGGTGTTGTGAATCGTCGTTTTGGAACGGCCATAGTAAGCGACAACATCAAAACTACCATAGAGACTCCATTTGCATCCCAAATACCAATCGGCTTCTAGCCCTAACTCCGGACCAACACCCCATGTATGTTCTTTGTCACTTTTGAAAGTGGTGACTGTATTATTCCCAATTAAGGCTGTGAAAAGCGTGTTAAGGTGAGATTTCAATTTTTGATGAACCAGCAGCCAACGCACCCCGATAAAAGGTTTGAAGTAAAAACAAGGCGCTATATTAAGGCGTCGTCCGAAAAGCAAATCAATGGTATCATATCTGATGTTCCAATGGCCGTGCTGTCCATGTTCATGAAATGTTGCATGGCCTTGATAATGCGTCCAATCTGCTTCAAGGATAAAGCAACCAAATGCGTAATCAATGCCTACTCGATAACCGGGTCTCCATGTCCACACAGGATCTTTATCCGTTTCAGTTACCGTTGTTGTTGTGATGCCGCCAGCTACCGATGTCGCTATTGTTGTCGATCCGAAAGCAGTTTCAAGACCGCCTAGCTGAGCCGTCCAATATAATAACTCTCCTCTAATGTTCACCTCATCGCAATAGGGAGCGGGAATGCAATTTGGCCCTGAGTAGATCGATGGCAGACACCTAGGTCCGCAACAGGGTGATGGACATGGACTGCGTTCAGGCTCGCAACAAGAGGGTTTGTTTGGAGTGCGAATTGAGCCATGCAATTGGCCTGCTGCAGCGACCAATAAACACGCAAAAGCTGTAGAAGATGTTTTCAGAGTAGTTAGCATATAATTTCCCCTATTTTTAGGTGGTTGTTTGCAAATAAAAAATTAAAAAATTCAAGGCACTCCTATTGAATCCTAATAATGAGAACATGTGCTGAGACGGAATGCGTACCCCCAGCAATTGGCGTTAAGGTGAGTGAAATAGCAGTATCATTGATGACCTCAAGCGTGGTGTTTGGAACCGATGTCGTCACAAGAGATTTTCCTATGATTTGATCCGTTCCTGTTGATCTTCCAACAACTGTATTTGGGTCGACTACGCCGTTAATACTCAATGCTAATTGTCCCGGTTCTGCTATACTTGCTTGAAATTGGACGAGATAAGTACCGATAGTAGGCAAGATAAACGTTGTAAAACTGGCACCACCTTGTCGTGTAATGGCTCCGGAAGTAGGTCCGCTTTGCGGGAATAGTATGGGTGCTCCGCCAGCAATTGTTGCTGAATTGTCACCGGGCATCAATGCAAAGAAATCGGAAAAGTCCAAAATACCAGGGGCACCTGGAATTCCCGGGATCCCTTGAATGCCTGCAGCACCCGCAGCACCTGCAATGCCTGGAGCTCCAGAAGGGCCTGCAACCCCGGCAATGCCTTGCACACCACCTGCTTCTCCTAGCAGACGATTTCCTCGTGCTGTATCGGAAAATAATGAGGATGTTAAGCTACTGCATAATACTAGGGCTAATATCAACTTATAATAATTCATATTTTTCCTTTTATTGAATGCGTATAATTACAAGGTGCGCTGAGATAGGTTGGGTACCCCCATCATTGGGAGGAATCGAGAATGTAGTATTACCAGGGGGATTTACGACTTCAAGCACACTATTTGAAGTTGTCGTACTTACAACGGAGAGCCCCGTGATTTGGCTGCTTCCTGTTGCGCGCCCAACGACTGAATCTAGGATAAGACCTGAATTCAGACTTAGCATGAGTTGTGCAGCTTGCGTTACATCTACTTGAAATAAGACTAAATAAGTACCGATTGTAGGAAGATTAAACGAAGACGGTCCTGTACGAGTAATGGTGCCACTGACAGACCCATCTCTTGGGAAATTGACAGGAGCCCCTGCTGCAACTGGTGGGTTATCGACAAACGCACCTCCCTGCAACGCATAGAAATCACCAAAACCCAAAATACCTGGCGCTCCTGGGATGCCTGAAATCCCTTGAATACCTTGAGCACCGGCAGCACCAGCAAGGCCTGGAGCTCCATCAGGGCCCGCCAATCCCACAATACCCTGAGCGCCTCCTGCTTCTGTAATCAAACGATCGCCTCGTTCAGTGGTGGCAATTAATGGAGATGCCAAATTGATACAGAAGACTAAGGCTAAAATAGGCGTGCGAAAAAACATAATTATCCTTTTTGTCTACGTTTTATTGAATCCGTATAATCGTAAGATGTGCTGAAACAGGGTGCGTACCCCCATCGTTAGGCGGGAGCGTTAACGGGACGTTTGTGGGAGGATTAATGACCTCAAGTATACTATTAGAGGTTGTCGTAGTCACTAAGGATACTCCTATAATCTGTGTAGTTCCTGTCGCTCGCCCAACTACTGTATTGGGGAGAGGTATTGTATTAAGCCTTAACTGGAGTTGTGCAGCGGCAGTTACATCCACTTGAAATTGGACCAGGTAGGTCCCGATTGTAGGTAATGAAAATGTCGTAGGGCCTGTAGCAGAGATAGCCCCAGTCGTAGATCCTATTCTAGGGAACGCCACGGCTGATCCACCTGGAATCAATCCGGCATTATCAGGACCCATCAATGCAAAGAAATCGGAATAATCCAAGATACCAGGCGCACCCGGAATCCCAGGAATCCCTTGAATCCCTGCAGCGCCGGCAGCACCGGCAAGTCCTGGGGCTCCCTCAGGCCCTGCCAATCCCGGAATACCGCTAACACCTCCACCTTCTTGAAAAAGATGATCTCCTCGCTCGGTAGTGGCAAAAACAGGAGACATCAAGCAACTAGCAAGTGCTATTACCAATGTAAGTACCCGTAACATCATATTTCTCCCATAGAATTGAACTTTTCAACTAGCTGAAACTCGAACCTGAGAGCACTTAATCAGGTGCCTTTTTTCAGTGTAAGTCAATCACGTTCGAAAGAACGTTACATAAAATATAAAATTACTGTCAATTTTTTTTTAAATATAAAATAACAATTTAGGAGACTTGATTTGTTTTGCCGCTTAGGATCCATTCTGCGATTTCAATATCCAGCTCGGTCGTGATTTTGATGTTGTCTTCTGATCCGGGGACAATAGCAACGGGATAGCCGAGTTCTAAGACTAGAGAGCAATCATCTGTCGATTGAATGGTTTTGGTTTTTTGATGAGCTTCCAAAATGAGTTGATAGGCAAAGGTCTGGGGAGTTTGACCACGTTGGTAGTTTTTTCGAGATGGAATTGAAGTTATCAGCTGTCCATTTTCTGAATAGACAATCGTGTCTGCTGAGGGGATGCAGGTGTCAACTGCCAGGTGGTTTTGAACGGCAGTGAGGTTACGCTCTAAAATCGCATGAGATACGAAAGGACGGACGGCATCGTGAATCATCACGAAATCGGCTTTCTTGCAAGCTTGGAGTCCTAGCAAGGACGAAGATTGGCGTGTAGGACCTCCGGCGATGATCACAATCTTTGCATCTTGAGGGATCTCATTTTTGACTTCGTTGATCCAATCCGGATGGCAGACCAGAATAATTTCATCAAAGAGATTAGATGTTAAAAAAGTTTCTAGAGTGTGGAGATAGATCTTTTTAGATCCAAGAAGATGAAATTGTTTGGGTGTAGGGCTGCCTAAACGGCTTCCAATTCCGGCCATAAGAAGGATTGCGCTGCATCGAAGTGCCATAGAGTGAAGTGTAATCCAAATACAGAACATTTTCCAGAGTAAAAAACTATTTTAGTCGGCAATTTTGTGAAGCCCAAGCTATAGTATTTGAAATTTTGATATCTAAGGATCAATTTATGATGACAGCTGTACAAGGAATCATTGCTGCAGGAACCATTGCTCACTTAACTCGGGAAGCGACGTGGGAAAAAATAGCTTTTACATCCAACCATCTATTTTATCTGGTGGGGATTGCTTCTCACGCAGCGGCTGTGGAGATTCCTTATTTTTCTTTTGCAGCAAAGGCAGTCTTTATGTTGACGCCGGTAGTTCTCATTGAGAGTTTTCGCCAGGGCCAGGTGAGTACGGAAAAATCTAAATCTTTTGGGAATTATTTCAATCGTTTCTACTACGCAGCAGCAGTCGCTTCTACTTTAGTGCTAGTTGCGCTTGGTCATACGGCATATGGAGTCGGTTTTTGCTCTGTGATGGCTTTAGATATGTTCTCGCGTAGTGAGAAGGTCAATGCATATGTCAAAACGGCTTTTGAGTGGTTTGCAAATGGGGCAGCATTGCTAACGTTTGCAAGCTATGCAGTCAAACTGGCAACACCTCAAGGACACTATCTCATGGGAGTTACGGCTACGCTGGTATTTTTGCCAAGAATTTGTAAGATGTTCCAAGAGGTGGCATCGCAGTTGTTGCTTAGACAAGTTAAGTTTCCTCTTCAAGCATTTACTTCGACGAATGGATTACAGCTCGAGGAAAGACCTATTTATCCGTGGAGTAGCCCTTGGCAGATGAGATTTGCGCGTTATACGATGGCGCCTGTTGGATTTATTTCGAGTTCTGTGACACATTTTGAGCCTGGTGCTTTTATCCGAGGATTACAAAATCTGACAGGTAAATTGCCGCACGATCTGTAGTTACTCTCTCAGGGAGATGCCTTGGAGGGCTTTGTGAATGAACTCTGCCCGTTTATGGGGCATGTCTTGGGGATCGAGGGTTTTTTCATTGAGCAGGTGAGCTAGGTGCGCGCGACGGCATTTGAAAAAGAGGGTGTTGAGAGCTTGACTGGTGATGCCAGAGATCCAGCCCAGATCAAGGCCGAGTTTGATGAGGCTGAGACCGTTGAGGGCTTCTTTGGTCTGCAGCTGATACGAATGGATGAGGAGCCCGTAAGCGCGGCTGACTAGATCTTTAATCTCAGAATTTCCAGTTTCTTTTAAGTGTATGCGGAGTGCTTTTTCTGCGGAGGCAAGCTTCATCGCTGTATTTTGCAGAGCATGGAGCAGACTTTCTTCTGCTACACCTAAGGTATAACGATTTTTCAAGATCAGAAAATCCCCGACGAGATCATCCAGGGCTCCTTCGAGGCCCATGGTCACGATATCATCTTCTGTTTGTTTGCCTAGGACTTCATGGAGCTGTCCTGTGTGATGGAGTGCTGGGATATGCAAGAAGAGGAGGGCTTGTAGAGCTGTCCCGCAGAGGGTCGGATCTGAAGTGAGATATCCAAACTTAGGAGAAAATGCAATGTCGTGGGATTTACCGATCTCGGTTTCGAGTTTGACAAGCTGTGTCCAAGCGGTGAGAAGGTCAGGAGATGTATCGATGAGTTGGAGTTGCAAATGGTTTTTTAGGTTGAGCTGGGCTAAAAAATGGCCCGTTTCGTCTACGAGAAATCCTTGGCCTTTAGTGGCATTTTGAAAACTCTCAAGACAGAGGAAGTGTTCAAAGATAAATTCTTTGTCGAGAGGAGAGAGTTTGTCTGCGGGGAAATACGAGGAATCTTTGATGTTTTTTTGGAGAGCTTCTGAAAGCAGGGTACTGACTTTTGTCATGTCGGGTTCTGAGAGCTTTGTGGGAAATTTATAATGGGAGAGATTGCAACTCAGTGAGAGACAAGATCCTAGCCAAATGGGATTTTTGTCTTCTTCCCAAAGGGTATGTTCGAGAAGGGATGGTGGTAAAGAGCTCATTTTTGTTTGTCCGTCAAAGTTTTGATTTGATCTCGGAGCATGGCGGCTTGTTCATAATTTTCTCGTTTTAAGGCTTCATTGAGCGCTTCATTGAGGGAAGCTAAACGAGAGGAAAGGGTGATATCAGCAGTTTGGCCAGGAGATTTTCCAATGTGGATAACTTGAGATCTTTGAGCGGCCAATTTTTTTTGAAGAACGGGAGGGATAGCTCCTGCAGCAATGAGTTCCCCGACAAGGAAGTCGTTAAAAACGACATAACATTCGACGCATCCAACGGGCCCTCCCATTTGAACGGATTCAAGTGATGTACCGCAGGTGCCGCAGCAGACCTGGCTTTCTTTTTTATCTGTTTTGGTAGCTTCTCCGTGGAGTTTGGCTTGCAAGACAGGGCAGTCTGTGCACATTTCAGTGCAGTTGATTGTATCGCCTAAAATCTCTTTGTAGAGAACTTTTGCAGGACGCTTGCACTGGCTGCATTCAATAGGTCTTTCGCTCATAACTTCTCTCTTACACTCAAGTTGATATAAAATTAAAGAGGCAATTGCAAAACTGCTGCGCCACAGAAAATCGATGATTTTGGCGCCAGTTCTCAGGGCCAGCAAGCTGGCCCGTGCCGCGCAGACGAGACCATGCCCGGATGGGCAGGCGAGGAGGCGCGGGGAGAAATGGCGCCAAAAGGGCGATTTTATGGGGCACATGAGTTTTGCAATTGCCTCTTAAAGAGTCTTTTGACCACATGGACAAAAATAGAAGGCGTGGCTATATTGAAATTTTTTGTAAACAAATGAGGGAACGATGAAAAAGATAAAATTGATGCTAGCAGCGATGGCATGCATGTGCTTCATGAGCAGTTTAGTTGCTGAAGAAAACGAGCTTATTGCGCAAAATCCGATGGATTGCAGCAATATGGGAGCAGATATGCAGCAATTTGCAGCTCAGCTCAATGCGATGAACAAAAAGATGTTTTGCGGTCAGTTCAATGCGGCCCAACGGTCGACTGCGATGCAGTATGCAACTCAGCAAGATGCTAATGGTGCAATGATGACGGCTGACCAAGCAGTGCAAAAAGTCGCTGCTGAAAACAACATGATGCCTTCTACAAAATCACCCACAGGCTGTCCGATAAAATAGGTGGCCCTATTCAGCATGGTATGTGAAAAGTAGCATGTGCGTCAGATTTACACAGAAGTGGCAGAAGATGCTAGCCTCGATAGCTTTTGTATATTGATAGATCGCCCCGTACATCACTCCAGCTAAAAAGACAAATCCCAGCATGGCCGATGAGGCTGTCCATCCAAGATGGAACAATGTAAAAAGAAGGGAGGCTCCGAGGACAGCAGTGATCTGTCCTTTGGGTCCGGGTCCGAAGGTTTTAAAGAGTTCTTGTTGAACAAAGCCGCGAAAAAAAGCTTCTTCTGGGATCGCAACTAGGAAAAGATTTGAAGCAATGCGAAGGAGGAAATGAGAAGGGATTTTGACATGCCAGTCGATCGTTCCAGATGGGATAGCGAGTAGTGCAAGGATAAAAACAGCAAGCATTGTCAAAGGAATCGCTTTGATGGCAACTCGGTACCACTCAACAGGCTCTCTGAGCAGAGGAAGAAGGAAGGCCATGACGAAAAAGCCCATAAACGGTTTGTCATAGTTGATCCATAAGCTTCCAGAGACATGCCAATTTTGAAAGCCTGGAAATTTATGAAACTCCAGACCTGCAGCGACTATAACAGCAACGACTCCCAAAACAAGCCGGGTATGGGGCTGCAGCTCTTCTTTTTTGAAAACCAGAAAAATCACTAGAGCCAAGCCAATGGGAATGATCGAAAACGGTTGTACGACGCCGTTGTGAAAGGCTAAGATGTAGGAAATAGAGAGGAAAGCGCCCCAAAGCCAGGCGGACCGACAGATCCACATGCTGAGGAAGGCCATCATCAGCGTATAAAAAGACAAATGATGTAAGTCAGTCATAGGAAAAAATATAAATGCTTCGTAAAAAAATAGGAAGTCTAGAGTGGCTGGAATTTGAACTTTTACAAGAGTGTGCAGAGATGAGGCATGCAGTTTATCTGCGCCACGGTGGAGTGAGCGAGGGGCCTTACCATTCTCTCAATGTCGGAGGTGGCACAGGAGATAATGAGACTCATATCAATCTCAACCGCGCTAAAATCAAAAAGCATCTGGGTTGTAAGCATCTTGTCAGCGGAAAACAGGTGCATGGCATCTGCATTAAACGAGTTCCGTTAGAAAATGAAGAGTGCGATGGGCTAATTACACAGGAAAAATCGGCCGGTCTTTTGATCAAGCATGCCGATTGCCAGGCGGTCATTTTTTATGATCCGATTGAAAAAGCACTTGGATGTATTCATGCTGGATGGCGAGGCAATGTTCAAAATATCTATGCAGAGACGATTAGCAAAATGCGTCACATGTTCGGAACAAAACCAGAAAATCTATTAGTGGGGATATCTCCTAGTTTAGGTCCCTGCTGCTCGCAGTTCATTCATTTTGAAAAAGAGATTCCGCAAAAATTTTTGTCTTTTCAAATTAGGCCTCTTTATTTTGACTTATGGGAGATGGCACGCTGGCAACTGATAGAAGCGGGTGTTCTTCCTCACCATCTGGAAATTGCTCCAATCTGCACTTGCTGCAATCCAGCCGATTTCTATTCTTATCGTAGAGACAAGAAGACAGGCCGCAATGCAACTGTTGCCTGTATCAATGGTAAATGTTAACAGCTAAAATCCAAGTCACAAAAGCGGGAGTTCGGTTGCTATTGCGCCCTGCAACAGAAAAGTAGGGACCTGCGATGACTCCGATATTGGCATTGAAGTTGTATTCAATGGCAGGCGCTAAGTAAAAAATTTCAGCAGAAGTGTTAGTCGGCTTAGTGCTTACGCCTGCCACTTTGGGGCTATGGCCGGAAAAGCGATTCCGATTGGCATGACGGTATTCGATGTCTAAAGCTAAAGCCCAATGGTGCGTAATGCTGTATTCAAAACCTTGTAAGACAGTAAAAACACATCCTGGGTAAACAGTTCCGCGGGTTCCTTTGACCCCAGGAGATGAAGCCACTCCGCCCCAGGAGCTTAACCCATGGACAGAGACTGGAGTTGTGAACGAGTAGTTGAAGGCCATCCGCCAAGCAAAATAGTGGAATCCTCCAAGGTAGTAAGTTTTGATCGTGATCAAACCCAAACGAGGATTCCAATACCCATCTCCTCCACT
>JABDFE010000016.1:0-11054 GCA_013286675.1 Chlamydiota bacterium | reverse complement strand
GGTATTGGAATCCTCGTTTGGGTTTGATCACGATCAAAACTTACCACCTTGGAGGATTCCACTACCCATCTCCTCCACTATCAGTTCCCAGTTTGTCTGGATTTAATCGGTCGTACTTTCCAAGGGGAGCAGTCGCTCCTAGGTGCAGTTTTACCGCAGGCCACCATGTCTCTTTACTATCCTGCAAAATTTGAAAAGCCAGCGCAAACGGCAGGTCATCCACGCGCCACATATGCTGGCCGCCGTGGTTTTTGTAAATAAATTGAGGTGAAAGGTCGAATTCTGTCGAAGGTGCAATGCCAAGTTGAATAGATCCTTGCGTCAGAACAGATGTGGAAGAGGGATTAGATTTGTGAAAATGCCAATGGTTGTCGTACGACCCGGTATGGGTTCTCCAGTAGATATAAGGTTCATAATTGACATGGCCAAATGGAATCACATGGCCAGAGGGCGTTATAAGAGGGCCTGTAAACCAGGGGCCCTCTTCTTGGGCTGTTATAGAAGTGTAATGTACCGATTTTTTAGCATGAACGAGCAGCGGAAAGCAGACTAGGAGAGGGAGTAGGCGTTTCAGCATGATCACTCAGGGAGTATTAGTACTGTGAATCACAAGTTTTGACCGTTATTTTTAGCGTGAAAGCTAGCTGAAATCGTCGCTAGCCAGGCTTCGCAAGTTGCTCCGTATTAATGTAATACGAAGCAACTTGAGATCGGCGATTTGAGCTGCTTTGACGCAAAAATACCGCGCAAAACTTTTGATTCACAGTACTAGGTTCTGAGCAAATGTAGCACATAAATTTTCTTTTTGTCGAGACCATTGAAGGTAGGGTTTTAGCACGTCTTGCGATTCTTCGTCAGCAGTGATAATTGCAAGATTGGAAAGCTGTAAAATTTGCACGGCATCCTGTGAAGAAAGCGCCGTTTGGCGGAGCAAGAAGATAAAGTCATACCGACTTCTGCATTCTGCTAGGACTTTAGAAAACACGGGTGATGCCAGGAGCTCGACACCATGCCGCGTTGTTCCACCAGATGTGAGGTGGTCGTAATATTTCTCCTGGCGGATAGGAAGGTCTCCTACAGTGTGGTTTAAATACTGCCAGAGCCCAGGCTGGTCTTGAGGGACAGTAATTCGATCAAAATTACAGTCGATGATCAAGACTTTTTGGTGATGCAATGAGAGCAGGTGGGCTAAGTTGAAACAAAAATTAGAGCCTCGCTTGCTAAGAAGTCCAATCACAGAGTGATCGATTTTTCTTTCTAGAAGAAACGCTGCCATTGCACGGAGGGTTTCCAAATCTTGATCTGGCAATTTATTCAGTGAGAGCTGTGAATTGGAAGAAAAAGTCCCAGACGTATGGCCTCCCATCAAGCGGAGGGTGGAGAGTGAGACTGGCATTCCTTTAATCAAAGCGTGGATAAGGCAGTAAAAATAGAAAAGAGCACCAAGGACAAAAGCACCTCCAAAACATTTCATGAGAAGACGAGGAGATTGTGGAGCAAATGGAGTCAAAGCTGGGTCCAGAGGTTTGGATTCGACTTGATAGAGGTAGCGTGAGAGGTTTTTTGATTCAGCAATGTGCGTGAGCCCTTCCATCATTCCTTTAGTTAGCTCAGCTTTAAATTTTAGTCTTTTATCCAAATGCCAGAGCTCAGGGAGCTCTTGCATGGTGTTTTTTAATCCTTCAATTTTATTTTCCAGAACGCTTTTTTCTTTTTGTAAGAGGTCTTTCATCACAGAGTAAAGCGAGCTGATCTTTTCTTTGATCAATTGGATACGGATTTTTCCGAGATCGAGTGTTTGGCTCAAATGAGACTCGAGAAATCTTTTTTGGATAAAAAGCGTCTCTTTGAGACGCTCATGCTCTCTGCCGCTTCGATTGATCAGGTCGCAGAGCTGTCCTGAAATCTCGCTCGATTTTTGCACGAGGGCTTGAGTGACGGAATCATTTAAAATATTCGAAAGGGTGCTGATTTCAAAATTTGGCTCATTGAGGTGGTCGCGGAAAAAGATGACTTGTTTTAATTGGGCATGGAGTTCATCGAGCTGCCGGCAGTATTGCTGGAAGAGCCCTTTTGAGGCGTCCAAAGTCATGCCGTTAAGGTCTGATTCGAGTTGATCGATGTAAGTCGAGCTCTCCTGTAGGTTTTTTTGTCGGAAAGCGAGGTGCTCGAGGAAGGTATGAAGGTGTGAGGCGAGCCGATGTTTTTTTTCTGGGTAGTCGGTCTGCTGTTTCGACCTAGACAATTCTACTTCGGTGACCAGAGGTCCTATTGTGCTCGAGATGGGGTTCGGAGTCAAAGGTTCATCTTTTTCAAGTTTATTCAGCAAAAGAGAGACATCGCTGATTTGCTGAGAAAGACTTTGCCCAAATTGTTTCACAAGCTTTGGAGGAGAGGGCAAGGTTGCTAGGCTAGAATCTGTTTGAGAGATCCGCTGCAGCAAGCCGGCCATCTCGATCTCTATTTCATTCAATCTCGACTGGTAGGTCTGCAAAGGGAGTAAAATCGATTCGATCTCTTCTTCGATTCCCATGAAGCCTTGTTTAAGAAGGCTTTGTTTGAGAATAGCCACATGATCCTGAATATCGACATCTAACTTAGCATTAAGTTCATTTTGACGCTGATCTAAATACTTAAGCTGAGAGCCGATCACTGTTTTATTTTCTTCGATCAAAAACTCTTCGTATTTGCTGATAAGTGTGTTGACAAATAGAGCTGATCTTTGCCGATCTACATCGGAGAAATTGATCACGAGAATGTTTTTGTCTTCTCTGAGCGGCTTGATGAGAGTTCGTTTTTTTACATCGCCAACCACAGAAAGCAGAGGAGAAATAGAAAGAGGGTAGAGTTTTCCCATCTTGAGATTGGAAGGTGTTTTGGCCAAGGTGAAAAGAATTTCCTGAGATTGGAGCGGTTCTTTAACACGACCTTCAGCTAGGGGCTTCCGATTGTGATCTAGAAGTTCAAAGTTTTGAGATGAGGAAAAGCGGAGAAAAAAACTACGTGGTTTTTCTCCTGCATAATGGACATGCTCAAATTGAAAACCGTCCTCTTCTCCAATCTGTTTGCCGATTTCAGCGAATAAATTACTCCTGCAGTTAACTAATTTATTTGCGAATCTCCCATGTTCATTAACTGAGGCTTGAAGCCCTAATTCTTCAACGGTTTTTGACAGCACTGCGCGAGAAAGCATAAGAGGAACTGTTGAGACATCAGATCCCCCTCCTGAAAATGTACGGACTAGCTTTTTCAGGTCTGCGGATTCGCTCCTGGAGGAAGCCTGCTTAAAAGTTGCGGTTGCTTGATAAGAGGGAGGGGAAAAAAGACAATAAACAATCGTCAGTAAAGCCCCAAAGATGCCAAAGCGCCAGATCTTCTTCTTTTTTTTCTGATAGATCCTTTTGAGATCGTCTCCAGTGATGTAGATGTCATCGATCATGGAACGTTTACTCCAATGCTTTTAACGCCTTGGCGGATCAGATCGATGTTAACAAATGTCGGCAGCAGCTGGGACATAAAGCGATTCCAGTTGGTAATGGGGGTTGCTGCAACATAAATGATGTCTCCCGGGATGAGCAACATGCTGTCGGAAGGAAGATGGATCACATGGTCCCACGTCAAGGTATAGATCTTGGGGTTCAAAATATTTCCACGGATAACTTGAATATACGATTTGTTTCCTGTGAACGGGATGCCGCCGGCTTCAGCAAGTGCTTGTCTGATTGTCATAAAGCCATTGGGAACATCGACAAGCCTTTCCTTGCCGACTTCTCCGAGCACCATTAAAGTCGAAGCCGATGGGTCGGCGATATAAATTTTATCGCCGCCTCGCATCACGATATTTTGAGACATATCGCCTTCTTTGATCAGCTTATAGAGATCGACGGGGAGCATTTGGTTGCATCTGACGACATAACTTTTGAAGAGATTGGCATTGGGTGGAACTTTTGCCCTGGAAAGAGTCTCAAACAAACGGATGCGTCCATCGATCGGAATGGTGGGGAGCATTACTAAGCCGGCCAGTTCGACTTTCCGCTCTAAACGGTCTTTATAGGATAAAAATACCTGCACATCACGGATCTGCGTCGAATAGAGCGATTGGATTTTTAATGAGGCCTCTTCCAAAGTAAGACCAGAGACGGGGATCGGATCAAGGTCGGGCAGGCGGATTTTGCCTTCGTTCACACGGAATCCGACTGCCGAACCAATCGCTTCGATCGCAGCTGAAATGTCAGAACGTGTGGGGTGGAAGACAGCGACGTAGAGAACATCTCCATCTTGGATGACATCTTGATATTCCGAGAGAAATTCGGGAGAGAGCTCTTCATAGCATTTCCCTTCCAACTGCAGTATTGAAAATTTTCCTTGGCGAATTTTATACGAATCCATGACAAATTCATCGGCTCCGACAGAATCTTTTCCCATATAGGGCCGATTTCCGCAGCCAAACAGCAATAAAAAGATGCAGATAAAATAGAACATTGTCGGTATATTGTTAGCTTGTAGATTAATTTTTCGCAATGCACATCTTTATCACAGGTATCGCAGGCTTCATCGGATTCCATGTCGCACAGGCTCTCAAGGAGCGTGGGGACACCGTCATTGGCTGCGACAATTTCAATGCCTATTATGATCCTCAATTAAAACGAGACCGCGCGGCTTTGCTAGAAAAGCAAGGTATGAAGATCATTGAGATGGATATCTGCGATCGTGCGCTTTTGGAAAATCATGTACGGGAACATCAGATCACCCATTTCCTCCATCTTGCAGCCCAAGCAGGAGTTCGTCATTCAATCAAACATCCAGAAGATTATGTGACCTCTAATCTAGAGGGGTTTGTCCATGTAATCGAAGTGATCCGCCGTCATCCCAATATTCCTTTGATTTATGCCTCCTCCTCCTCTGTTTATGGCCTCAACAAGAAAATCCCCTTTTCTGAATCAGATCCGACCGATATGCCGTCAAGTCTTTATGGAGCGACGAAAAAATCGAATGAGCTCGTTGCCCACGCTTACCATCATATGTATGGGATTTCTGTCACGGGACTTAGATTTTTTACTGTTTATGGCCCCTGGGGCCGTCCCGATATGGCTTATTTTTCTTTCACGAATAATATTCTAAATGGAAAACCATTGCCAATCTTTAACGAAGGAAAGATGAAACGGGATTTTACCTACATCGATGACATTGTCGCTGGAACCATTGCTGCAATCGATTTAGGAGCTCCCTGCGAAGTTTTCAATCTCGGCAATCACAAGCCAGAAGAGGTTCTTCATCTCGTTGAACTTTTGGAAAAAAAGCTTGAAAAAACTGCAATCAAAGAACTTCTTCCAATGCAGCGCGGCGAAGTTCCTGTCACCTATGCCGATATTTCCAAAAGCCAAAACCAGCTGGGATTTTCTCCCACGACTTCTTTAGAGAAAGGAATAGAAAAATTTCTTTCGTGGTATCGAGAATATTATTAGAATATTCATACGATTTGCAATAAACGTTGATTTAAATTTTTATTTTTCATAGGATCTAAATCCTTTATTATCAAGAGGTAGCCAATGATACCTTCATGTTCAAGAGTAGGTCTATTCTATAAAACATATATTCGTACGCTAGTACAAAGTTCTCAAGCTGGATCTTCTCTTCAGAAAGTGCTTGATACTGCAAAGAACAACCTGAAAGAGGGCAAATTTGTTGAGACTGTCAAATACCTTGAGCAACAAAATCTACAATCGAACTTTACGTTTAGCCAAAATAATGAATTTCAATTTCTATCAATGAAAGCTGTTATGGAAGCTAATAAGATGGGCAAGTATGTCTTTGCCACAAATAATATTTTCTTTGGAGAATCTTCAGAAAAAATTCGTATTCTAACTTCTCATTCTACCTACGATAAATTTGATCCAGGATATAGCTCTGATGAGTTTGTCGACTCCATGGCGACTTACTTGAGATGCACTTTTGATTTAAGATGGCATCCAGATAAAAATGAAAGGGTCTTTTATGAAGGGATGACATATTTTGCTCAAGGCAAATGGAAAGCAGCAAAAAAAACACTCAAAAAAATTTCTGGTCTGCCTGAGGCTGATTTAAAATTAGGTCATTTAATGCTTTTGCAAGGAAAACCAGAGCATGCATTCGAATTTTACAAGAAAGTCGAAAAAGGTCTTCAGAGCGCTTCCTTAAATGATAATTCTTCTTTAACCCATGCACCTTTAGGACGAGCTATCAACTATGAATTAATGGTCGGTCGAGGATTTGCATATATTCAACAAGGGGACTGGTCAAAAGGCTCTAAAATCATCCGTGAAGCGTATGAAGCTGATCGAACAAAGACAGCCAACAATTTAATAGGATGGTTGATCTATCAAGCACCCTACTTATACTTTTCTGCACCTTACCTTGCCAAATCAAGTCCTCTCAAATTTGCAGAATCAGCATTATTCCAGAACATCTTCCATGAGAAAAATCGGTTGGATACGTTGGTAGATCGACAATCTGCAGAAAAAGACTTAGAACTTGTAAAAGCCTTGTTACTTGGTATAGCAGAGCATGTGGACAACCCAGAACTAAGAATGGCTTTTACCAGCGAAATTTTGTCTAAATACCTTCCTTTTCAAATTTTTAAAGAAGGCATTACCATTGAGATTCCTTCAATGAAAAGTCGAAAAAAGACAAATACGTACCGTTTTTGCCAAAATTCCATTGCTCAAGATATGCCGATCACCTTCCTTGTTCCTCTACAAGAGAAAAGTGACCATCCGCCCATCTTAATATTCCGCGGTACTAACTTAGACTTCTTTAAACCAAATGCCTGGAAATCGATTATCTATAATTTTGATCCTGCAGGGCCTGTTTTCGAATTATTCAATCAATCTGTTGGGAAATTGGAGGTTCTTCTACAATCCAAAGACTTTGGGCAAGGCTGTGCCCAAGTGATGGGATACAGCCAAGGAGGAGCTTTAGCTGCACTGACAGTGGCAAAGTTTAAAAACCTTGTCTGTAAAGATCCTAGTTATCCATCCATCACCTTCCATGCTCCAGCTGTTCGATATGATAAAATCTCTGGTCTTAATCTTCGTCAATATGTGATCAAAGGGGACATTATTTCTCGTGTTGGCCATACATGGCTTGGAGACGTGTACCAAATAGAATATAATCGCATGCAGACATTTCTTAACCCTCATTTCACCATTACTCTTGCTCAACCGGGATGGAGATGTCAAAAAATCGATGCTGTGCAAGATGAGCTTTCTCCCTCTAGAAACATCCTTTTTTGTGCGGAGCAGGGCGAAGTCCAAAGCCGAATTTTGAGACACGATCGGTATATACCAAAAAAGATAGACAGCTTCAAATATGATACGCATAGCCGAAAGAACCTGCCAGCCGTTTTGGTTGCCTGATGAAGTGTTAGTAAAAATAGCCTTCTTTCTGAGTCCTAAAAATATCGCTCAGTTATTGACGGTAAGCACTAGTTGGCATCAGCAGCTTGGCGATAATGAGCTGTGGATAAAGCTGCGTCCTAAAATTTCAGTAGAAGAAATTGCAAAGACGCGCTGGACTATACAAGAGATAGCATCTGATCGTTTCTATTTAACCCACTACCCAGACCTGATGAGAATTCATTTTGCCCACGGTGCAGCGCAGGGGTCTCTGAAAGTTTTAAAATCATTATTGGGTGATGTGGGCGCACCCATTGGGTGCCTGATTGTGGTTGGTGAAACGATAATAGCGAGTTGTATTATACCTAATTGTTACCCTCAGAAAATTTACAGTTGGGATCGCTCTGTTTGCCTTCAAGCTACGGCGCCTTTCTTGATAAATGCGTACAAAAACCTAGGCAATTACTCGCGTGGTTTTGTAGGATTATGTATCATTAATAACCATTTTGTCATAGCAGGCTATCAAAGCAAAGAAATTATCATGAAGGACCGTTTGACCAACGATGAAGTACGCTGTTTAACCGGACATGAAGATAATGTCACATGCCTTGCAGTTGGTGATAAAATCATCGTCTCGGGTTCCACAGATTGCACCATTCGTATCTGGGATGAAGCTGGCATGCTACAGAGAGTTCTGCGTGGACATCGATACCCTGTAAACTGCCTAAATGTCATCGGTAAGACAATCATCTCGGGGTCTGATAATACCATTTACACTTGGGATCATAGTATAAATTCACCAATACAAACTCTGAAGGCGCAAAATTTTGTGAGCTGTTTGAAGGCCACAGAGACAAGCATTATCTCGGGTGAAGATTTTGGACTGATTCAGATTTGGGAGCGTTCGACTTCTACCCTGAAGCATACCCTTCAGACATTTCAACCCCATGCGATCGCTTGTCTTGAGATTGTAGATAATATCATTATCACAGCGTGTGACAGGACGATGCTAATTTGGGATTTCTCTACGGGTGCACAGCTGCAAAAAATAGATTTGACATCACCCATTCGTTGTATGACGTTCACAGATGATACTCTTGTCACGGGTTCTAGTGATGGAAGAATTCGCATATGGGGCTTGTAGTCCGTGAAGATTTTCTTAGTCGGTATATAGAAGCCTATCCGTGACCTAGAAAAAAATCATGAAAACCATCTCTTGGGTACGCTCCCTAACCGACAATCACAAAAGCTTGAGGCAGATACTTCAAAATATCGGATGCGATCATGCAGTAGGATGTCAGATTGAGCCCTGCGATTTCCCCAGCTCTAGCATGGAGATAGACTCCCAGAGCTGCCGCCTCATTAGGTTTCATTTTCTGTGCCAGCAGTCCAGCTAAAATACCTGTTAAGACATCACCTGATCCTGCGGTAGCCATGCCGGGATCTCCGTGTGCGATCACGAGCGGTTTTTTTCCAGGATGAAAAATAAGAGAAGACGCTCCCTTAAGAACGAGTGTGGCTTTGTGTTTTTCAACATAAGCTTGACAAGACTTTAAAGTAGGTTTTTTCTTGAGCAGCTTTTCCATTTCTCCATGGTGAGGAGTCAAAATAGATTGCTTGGGAAGCTTTGTAGAAGGATTTTTCGCCAGAAAATAGAGAGCGTCGGCATCAATCACCGTTGGGAGGCGCAAAGAGGGTAGAAGTTGTTTGAGGAGCTTGTCAGTTTTAGGAGTTCTTCCAAGGCCGGGCCCGACAAAAAAAGCGGCTGCTCGTTTTGATTCTTCTTGAATTTTTTTGAAGTCGTATTCTTCATGGATCACTTCGGCAAGCAGTTGGTCTGTAGGCATGCCAGGCATCGAAAAAAGTCTAACGATGCCAGCGCCGCTGCGCAAGACTCCTGCAGTGGCAAGTGCTGCAGCGCCTGGCATTTGAGAAGATCCTGCAACTCCCAGCACATATCCTGCTTCATATTTATGGCGCGATCTTTGGAGTGGAGGCAAGTGCAAGGAAGTCGGATCGAGGAAGAGGGCTTCTTCCTTGGCCTCTTCGATGAATCCTTCAGGCAGTCCGAAATCGACGCCGGCAAGATCTCCGACCATATCCCATCCTTTTTCAAGGAAGAATCCTATCTTTGGCAGGCCTAAATAGATGGTGCCTACAGCATCAATGGCAACAGATCCGACTTCTCCAGTTGTTCCATTCAGTCCTGAAGGAATATCGATGGCTAAAATAGGAAGATCGGTGTTGTTAGCCCATGTTATGGCCTTAGCTAGGCAGCCGGATGCTTTACCTTTAAAGCCTGTTCCGACGAGTCCATCGAGAATCACTCCATAGCCTTCTGTGTTGGCATCGACAAGAGAAACGACTTTTCCTCCGCTTTTGATAAAGCGGCTGTGTCTTTCACTGCATAGAGGAGAGCATTCTTTCAGAGGAAAAGCAGAAACAGCTGTGACTAAAAAGCCTTTTTTGCGAAGAAGAGTTCCAGCGGTGTAGGCGTCGCCAGCGTTACTCCCCTTGCCAGTCAGGAGAAGAATCTTCTTGGGAAGATTCAGCTTTTCGATGAATTCTTTTGTGATCAAAGCAATACCTTCGGCAGCTTTGTCCATGAATTTTCCAGGACTATGGCCAGCAGTGATCGCCCGTTTTTCAATGCGCTGCATTTCTTCAGCGGAGACGATTTTCTGCCCACAAATCACAAATGTTCTTCCTTGATCGCTCGTTGAAGAAGGGATTTAACGGCATCGCGGGGGTTCATGTTTTCGTAGATAATCGCGTAGATAGCTTCTGTGATCGGTACAGCGATGCTGGCTTTTTTAGCAAGCTGCAGGGCAGCAATGGCGGTGTAGGCGCCCTCGACGACCATGCCGACAGATTTCTTTGCTTCTTCAGGGGATAGCCCCTCGGCAATAAGATGTCCGAATTTATAATTGCGGCTGTGCTGTGATAGGCATGTGACGCAAAGATCTCCAAGGCCAGAGAGGCCATTTAATGTTTCAGATTTGGCGTCTTTTGTCACAGAGAGTTTACGGATTTCATGGAGACCGCGCGTCATCAAGGCGGCTTTCGTATTGTCTCCAAATCCCAAGCCATCTGAAATTCCGCAGGCGATTGCAATGATATTTTTCATCGCACCGCCAAAAGCGACTCCATTAATGTCGGAGTTGGGATAAACTCGGAAAAAAGGCGTCGAAAAAAGATCGTGGATCTGCTGCATGATATCGAGTTCGTAAGCAGAGCAGACGACGGATGTCGGAAGCTGTGCTATCACTTCTTCAGCATGGCTGGGTCCACTCAGACATCCGACAAATTTTTTGTGGGAAGGTCCCATCACATCAACGACAACTTCAGGCAGCAGCAGACAGCTGTTTTGCTCAATGCCCTTCGACGTGATGACAATAGGGCAATCTCCTTTGCCGAGCTTGCGGATCTGTTCAAAGACAGGTCTGATGCCAACAGAAGTGACAGATTCTACAATAAAATCGGCATCTTTGAGTGCAGTTGCTAGATCGCTTGTAGGAATAACGGATGAGTGGGCTTCAAAATTTGGAAGTTTAGGATGCTGCCGGGTTTTTGCAAGCAATGCAGCAAAATCATCTCTTTTAGTCCAGAGTGCAACGTCATTGCCTTTGGTTGCGAGTAGAGAAGCCAAACAAAATCCCCAAGTTCCAGCGCCGAGATAAC
>JABDFE010000015.1 GCA_013286675.1 Chlamydiota bacterium | reverse complement strand
AGAGAGCTGGTTTCTCGGGAAGTGGATCTAGATGATTTATTTATCTCTTTTTAACTCTTCGAAGGAAGTTTTTTACGCAAGCGCCAATTATAGCAAAGCTATAATTGGCGCTTCCGAATTTAGAAAACTTTTAAATATACGTTACATCTTCATTTCCAATCGGTTGAATCATGTTTGAAGTGCTTGTTTTAGCTTGTTTATAATTAGCGCTCAGCCGCTTCTCCAGCACTTTGGCTGCAGCGCTGCTTTAAGGCTTTCTCTAGCTTCATACAACACGATCGAAGAGATCGATTTTTTCTGCCAGTCTCTGGAAAGAGCAGCATCTGCTCTTAAACCCACTGTGTCATAGCAAAATAAGGATCTGTCTCTGCAATAGTGGAAAGCAACAAGCCGCTTTTTTCCAAATGCTTTTTGATGACTTCGTAATCTAAAGCATCGACAGCTGTGATTTTGCCTTGCAAGCTATCGGCTTCTGAGGGCTGTATTGGTATGAGGAGCCAGGTGTATTTTGAAGTTTCGAGAACCACAACATCTCTTTTCCCAAGGATAGAAGGCGCAAATTTCAAATTATGACGTTCCAAGACTTCTTCTACCATCGGAAGAGCTTTGGAGTTAACGGAGGTGACTCTTTCGCTGAGGTTGTGTTGAATACCTTGGAAATCGACGGGGATTTTGCGAATCAGCCATGCGCCTTGCTCAGTGCGAAGAACTTGGACATCTTTTCCGTTCCACTCGGTGGTGAGGTGAGTGAAATCTGCAGGTGGAATATTTGCTCTTTCGAGGGTATCTGAAATGCTGTCTAGTACCATAGAATCTCCTGGTGATTAATACCATTTATCGAAAATAACTTCCAGTTTGTAAAAGTTGCTCATCCTCAACTGCTGCGTCGCCCTGCTTCGACAACCCGCAAGGGGTTGCCTGCATCGGGGGCCCCTTCGGGCTCCTTGCATTTGAGGCGATCAACTTTTACAAACTGCAGGTTATTTTCGATAAATGGTATAAGTTGGGAAGCATGCTCGAATATCGTAAAATAGAAAAATTTTTGCAAGGGTTTTAAAAAATTATTTTTTCAGAAAAAACCGTGGTGTGGTCTAGAACACACCGTTAATTTTCAGATCGAATCATGCCTTGCTTGATGCAGGGCAATTGCATAATAAAATTCTTGGTATGCTGCATTCATCCGTCCTCCGGCGGAAATCCGACCTTTAAAGGCCGGGTATTTTCAAAATCGATCCAACTATAATCCCAGGCCTTAAGGCCTGAGTCCACCATGCAATTGCCCTGTTACAGGATGGCATTTGCATGATCAATAGTTTGTCTAATTAAGGACCATTTGTTTTCTGGGGGGATTATTTGTTTTCCGCTTAGAAGATCGCTGACAGCTTCCATTTGTTCATTGCTCATTCCTCCGCTACTGTATAAGAAGGAGTTAAGCGTTTTTCCATTTGCACTTGTGTTTGTTAGCGCTGTGACATAGTTGTTCTCATGTATTCTGCCCTTGCCGCCATCGCCTTTTAACGAATGCCTTGTGTAGATGAGCTCGACAACTTCATCGACCTTTTCTTTTGTGTCGCAATCCAACACGTCTATTCGGATGGCAATAAATGGATGTTGCTGCCCTGTTATTCCACGCACAGCAGAATGCTGGCCTAACATCTTAGGGGTTACGACTTTTTCAGGATATTTGCTGTGACTTTCTAGAGAAAGTTCCTTTGCCTCGACCTGAGCAAGCAGGTAAATTTGTTCAATGCCGACGATCTTGCAAAAATGTGATCCGTAAGTAGCTTCGATGTTCGCCTTTCTCTGGGCTTCTTCTTTTTCAATATGATTTTTTAATACGTTTAATTCGAGCTCGCTCATTGATTGGACGAGGCTTGAGATATCTCTATAAATTGCTTGTGTGGCCATACTAATATCTCCTTACTTTTCTTTATTGAGGAAATTTAAGACTACAGGATGTCGTATCACCACTAATTTCTGCAACAGAATTTGCTTCTGAGTATTTTCCGCTGTGCCTCCTCGACAATATTCGGGAATCTTTTCGACGATTTTACCGCCATTTTCTGAAGCCCATATAACTCAAGTGAGATATTGAACTTGAGAAAATGGTGTAAACTCATTCGAAAATATCCTGAATCTTCTCGAGGAATTCACAGCGGGAATGGCTCTTCTAAAAATAAAAAACCCAGGCCAAAAGACCTGGGTTATACATTCACAAGCTGTGTTTGAAATTAGAAATCGAAACGAGCTTGCAGTGAAAGACCGCTCACAGCTAGGTCGCCTGAGTTATAGGCGAATTTGCCTGGGAGTGTTCCATTCATAAAGTTCATGTCTTTTTCAAATCCGAGCAGTGAAGTTTGTTCCCAACCTAATTGGATGCGGATGCGGTAAGCATCGTTGCAGCCAAAGAGGTGATCCCAACGGAGACCAAATGCCAGATCTAACATAGGGCGTACCGCTGACCATGCGTTATGAATATGCTGGACACGCGCTCCTGAAGAAATATCTTGGTGAGAATGCAGTCTTTGTTTCCCATAAAGGAGAGAGAGTGCGAAATCGCCAAAGAAACTCCAGCCGCTGCCAAGGCCCCATTGTGTATCAAGACCGCCGCGGAGACCGCCGCCACGGAAGCGATTGTGATCATGACCGCCTAATTTTGTTGAATCGCTGCTATAGCGGAATTTGAAGGCGCGATTGAACCAAGCTGCACGAGCACTCATGAAAGGACGAAGTGTGAGCCACTTGCTGACGAAGAACTCACGGCCAAGTTCGAGATCGAGGAGGTTCATATGGAGAGTTGCTTTTCCTTTTGCTGATGGGAATGCAATCGGAATTCCACCTTGAGTTGCTGCTAATGTTGCAAGGACAGTCTCAGGTGTAACAGGTTTTTCATTCTTTGTTTCATGAGCTTTGAACCAGGTCCAATTCAGAAGCATATCCCAACCGTCATGAGGAAGATTGTATCCAATTCCTGCACGGAATCCCCAATTCCAGCTGTAGTCGACATTTTTGACTCGTCCATCAACAACAGTAGTTCCTGCAACAGCTGCAGTTTCATTTTTGATTCCGTAAGAGAGGCAATCTTCTGTTGCATGCATGTAGAGAACTTCAGCTTGGACCCACAGGTCGTTACCATCGCGTACAACAGGACGTGCTGGAGGATTGATCATTCCGTTTGAGCCACGGCGTTGCTCGAGGGCGCTGACGCGATTTTCTAGATTGCGCATTTGCATATCGTCTGCAGAGCAGATAACGCTAGCGAGAGTTGAGACTGCTGCCAACACGGGCAACATTTTTTTCAGTCCGAATTTCATAGTGATCCCCCTGGGTTTGGATCGTTTGTTCAGTTTAAAGTAAGCATTCTCCTAGTCTCTTACTAGGCGAAGAGAAATCTCTTCTAAGGAAACAGGAGAACGCTCACGTAGTTTTTTTCACGATGTCTCAAACGACATCATTGTAATGGAATTCAATCTACGAAGAAAATGCATTTCACGTCAATTGAAATCATTTGAGGCAATTGCAAAACTCGTGCACCCCAGAAAACCGCCCCTTTGACGCCAGTTCTCGCTGCACCTCCTCGCCTGCCCATTCGGGCATGGTCTTGTCGGCGCTGCACTGGCCAGCCTGCTGGCCCTGAAAACTGGCGTCAAAATCATCGATTTTCTGAGGTACAGTAGTTTTGCAACTATACGGCACCCGCTTAGGTTGTGTGAATTTGGACTGGCTGCGACTTTGCTAAATCGATCCTCCTCGTCACCCTTCCCACTAGGGGAAGGGCGTCCTCGTTCGGCCGCTGACGCTTCGATTTGGCTTTGTCTCGCTGAGTCCAAATTCACACAACCTAAGCGGGCACCGTATACCTCATTTGGAAATTGAGAAGATGAGCTGATTGAGAGTTTGCAACCACATGATCGATTGTTTGCCAATTTGCTGTAGAATGAAATACCAAGCAGCCCAGAGCAGCGCTAGTCCGACAAATGATTTCAGCGCCATACCTAAGAATGCAATTTGGACTTGAGGTGCAAGACGGTTAGCAATTCCTAAGAACATCTCAGCCATCAAAATAGCGACAAGAGAAGGGGCTGCTAATTGTAAAGCAAGTGCTAAGAACTTTGTCAAAATTCCCATCATGAATTGCCAAAATGGGAGTTGCAAATTAAAAAAAGCAACAGGGATAAAACTGTCGGCGGGGACAATTGAATACGAATTAAGAACGCCCTCAAAGAAAATAAAGGGACCGCCAATATCGTAAAAAAGCACGATAAAGACATAATTATAAAGCTGGCCGATCGAAGAGCTTTGGCTTTGCATGATCGGATCTTGAATTTGTAGAGCGGAAGATCCTCGTAAGAAATCGATGAAGACGCCTGAAGATTGCGCAATATAAAAAGGGATCCCAACCAAAAATGCAATAACGAATCCGATAAAGAGCTCTTTTAAACAGTAGCAGGCAAAAAGGGCGTCATAGGTGACAATGGGTGTTTTAGCGTGAGAAATAAGATAGGGAAGAATAATCGCAGTGATGGCAATCGCAGTCCCAATTTTGACGCCGCCCGGGAGCCTAGAACCTAAGAAAGGGGCCAGTGCTACAATCGGCGCAATTCTCATTAGCCCCAGGAAAAAAAGAGTCAATACCGCTAGCGGTGGGACATTGGGGAAGCTCAAGACAAAGCTGACATAATCAGAAGTATCTACTGCGGCTAAGAGCACCTTTTAGGGATTCCATTTATAGAAGTTTTGGAAAATGGTATTCGTAAACTGCACGATTTGTCCGCCAAGCCACCCTCCCATCAAGAGAAGTGTAAAAACAACAGCGATTAATTTGACGGTAAAGGAAAGTGTTTGCTCTTGAATCTGTGTCGCAGCTTGTAAAATCGCAACGAAAAGACCGACAGCCATACTGATCAAGATCGGTGGCCCTGAAAGAATCAAGATCATCAAGAGAGCTTGATATGCAAGTTGATAGAGTTCTGTTGTAAACATCGACTACCTAAAGGTTAATACCAATCCTTGAATCAAAATTGTCCATCCATCGACCATGACAAGCAACAGGAGTTTTAACGGCAAAGCAATCGTCAAAGGCGAAAGCATCATCATACCCATCGCAAGCAAAATATTGGATGTCACAAGATCGATGACAAAAAACGGAAGATAGATGACGACACCGATCTCAAAGGCAGCCTTCAATTGGGAAGTGATAAACGCTGGGATGAGCACGAGAAAATCGGTCTGTTTTAGAGAAGATTTGAATTCAGCGGGATAAGATTTGTAGGCGAGCTGATAGAAACTTGTGATGTGCTTACCGATGGTGTTGCGCTGTAAAAAGTCTCTTAGAGGTTCTTTTCCGGCATCGACAACATCGATCAAATAGGTGGCTGCTGCACCAGTAAATAATTCTTTGGGCTGGTTCTTATTGATTGCTTCGGACGCTGCATTATACATCGCAAGTCCTGTCGGAAACATCACATAAATTGTCATCAGAAGGGCAACGCCGTTAAGCACTTGGTTGGGGGGAGATTGTTGAACGCCAAGTGCGTTACGAAGCAGAGCAAGGACGACCACAATTTTGACATACGATGTCAGGAGCATAACAGCAAAGGGCAAAATCGAAAGGCCCGTCAAAACAGCCAGCTGTGACATCAAAGCAGGCGGCGTGCCGACTTCTCCTTGCTGGATATTCAGTGGAAGCTCATCCTGAGCAAAAAGCGAGACACACCCGCAGATCAACAATAGGAATAGCAGCGCTTTAAAGTTTTTCATAAATTGAGCAACACCAGTTTAAGTAGAAAGCAAACCGTAAATGGAGAAAAACTGCAAGAGAGTTTTTCCAAGAAGGTACGATTAAAAACTACATAGGAAATTTTTTTATTGCATCGTTTTCGGAACGCATTGTGCATTTTGACAACAAGTCTGAGTATAAATTTTTATCATGATGAGTACTATGGAAACCTGCGATACCAAGGAAGCGGTTACAGAGCCTATCCGTAAAGTCTAAGCAATGGATTTTTTGCTCTGTTCTTGAGTCCCTTCGCAGAACGTCCTTACTAAAAAGACGCAAAAAGCCATGCTTAAACTTTGCGGATAGGCTCTAAACGTGTCTCAAAACTGGATCAAGCGTTATTACAAGAATGGGTCAGGAAAAAAAGTAAAGGCAGCGAATGAAATCAGAACAACAACCAACGCTACTTGAGCCCATGCGTTATTTTTAACCAATGAGCAATTTCGTTATGTCCTGCTTTATCAGCCAAATCTAATGCGTTGTATCCAGTTTTAATTTTAAGAAAAATAATCTCTGGGGCTTTCTCACAAAGCCACTTCACCATCTCTAGATCTTCATTCTTCACCATCTCTAGATCTCTATTCAGCCCTATCTTTAGTCCACATTTAGCTGCTCTATGTTGAGGAGTCATATTATCATTGGTAAATAGTCGGATGAGCGCAAGATCCAGTGAGGCAAACGATTTCGCCATCTCTAGTTGTCCATGCTTAGCTGCTAAATGTAGAGGAGTGAAGCCATCATCGGTAATTTTTTGGATGAGCGAAGGATCCAGTGAGACAAGCCATTTCGCCATCTCTAGTTGTCCAAACATAACTGCAATATGTAGAGGAGTCACGCCAGTATCGGTAATAATTTTTTGGATGAGTGAAGGATCCAGTGAGACGAACCATTGCGCCATCTCTAGTTGTCCAACCATAACTGCAATATGTAAAGGAGTACCGAGTGTATCGCTAGTTTTTTGGATGAGCGAAGGATCCAGTGAGACAAGCCATTGCGCCATCTCTAGTTGTCCAAACATAACTGCAATATGTAAAGAAGTACCGAGTGTATCGCTAGTTTTTTGGATGAGCGAAGGATCCAGTGAGACAAGCCATTGCGCCACCTCTAACTGTCCATTCATAGCCACCAAATGTAGAACAGTCATATTCGTCTTCTGCTCTAAAGTTTGGAGAATCGAGGGATCTTTTTTGTATAGCCATTTGACCGCTTCTAGATTTCCTCTAAAAGCAGCATATGTAAAGAATTCAACAATATTGGGTCTTTGTGCATTATTTATGTATGAAGAAGACATGCCTCTAGGCTCTGTTTCGTTTTTAGGAGAAACATCTAATCTCTCATAGAGCCACCTCATAGAGTGAATCTGTCTTTGCGAAATGATGTAGTAAATAGCTCCCTTTTTTTCTAAGAGTGGATTTTTTTCTAGACATAGGTCTAAAATATTTTCATTTTTCTGAAAGTATCTTTCAATAGGTTCGATAGCGCCAAGATCAGGACATTCGTTGATACACTTTAAAAGTAATCTCATTTGGTCTACCGGCGTATTATCATCAAAAGACTCGCAAAGAGCAGAGAAAAACAAGGGAGCAAGATTTTTATCAGACTCGTACAAGATGCCGCACAAAAAAGCCAAAACAAGCTCAGAATCTGGTTTATTGCAATTCTCAAGAATAAAAGCCTTCTGCTTTTTCCATGTTTTTTGCGCAATTGACAGGGCAACGAGATAATCTCGGATGCTCACGTGAAGAAAAGCATAATCCTTCGATGGAAAAACCTGATAAATCAAGTCGGTGGCTTTCAAATGCTTTTCTGTTATTTGCCGTTTTTCTGCGACTTGCTTGACGCTCTGATGCGAAATAGGCAACTGCTCAGACAATTCATCCTGTCCTATTTTCCCAAGACAGGAGATCAGTGCTTTCTTTTTTTTGGGAAGGAGATATTCTGGTGTATTGCGATGTAAAATTTCGTCAACGATCTTTTGATACAGCCCAGTTAAATTAGAAAACAAAGGTACATGCTTTTGTTCCCAAAGACTACAGAGAATCTCCAGCACTAAGGGAATACGGGCAATGGCAAGTAAGTTGCTATCAGAATAAATGGCTCGTACAAAGTCTGAGAGCTCCTTCTGCTGAGATACTCGAAAGAAAAAACGGTCTGCATAGCTTTCAATTTGCTCATCGGAAAGTGGTGCAAGTTGTACGCAGTGGTCAACATAGAGTATTTCATTTGCTGCCTCATCAGGGCGCAAAGTCAATAGAACGTCCAATGTGGGTTCCTGCAAAAGCCTATCGTAAATAGCTTTAACAGAAGGTTCGGCTTTATCATACCCATCTAGAATAACGAGGGTTCTATATGGCACATAAGGAGTGTCTAATTCCCTATCGAAGAGATGAGAAGCTAGATCTTTCAGGAGGCGTCGGAGAGAGAGGTCGGTTGACAATGCAAAATTGTTAAGTAAATGGGCTGGTAGCCAGTAGACCATCTGAAATTTCTCGTTCCATAGACGACCTGAAGCCCAATCGTTAACAATTTTTTGGCAGAGGGTGCTCTTGCCGCTGCCTGCATTGCCCTGTAGAATAACTTTTCGTGTCTTTTGCGTATGACGATTATTCTCGAAAAGATCCTCTAAAGCAATCGGATGGTTGTTGCTATCGATGAGTGTGAGCTCGGTAAAAAGCTCTTGAATGGAACAGGTTTCCCCTAACATCGGCAGAGAAAGTTTTCCACAGTGATCGACATAGTGGATACGAGCAAGCTCTTCCGGGTGCTGGCGCTCGAAAGCATCCATATCTTCCTTGTAGATGGTCTTCTGAAGCAACATCCACTCCTGCATCTCTGTTTGTATCTGTCTGGCAATATTTTCTGGGAACGACTCTGTTTCACATCGAGAAAAGCGACCTTCTCGCTGAAAGAGAAAAGTGAGGAGTGCGCCAGAACTTAGATAGCGGTCGCAATTCACTAGCGCAGCTAAAAATTCTCTGGTTTGCCGTTCAGAAAGGCTGTTCCAATGAATAATTGTATCCCGATAGGCTGGGGCTGTCTGTAGGTCTCGCAAATCGGCCAAATGGTATTGAGAATCACCTACTTTTTTGTGTGTTACGATGATCCAATTCTGAACTTCAGTAAAAGTAAAGGCGTACCCAGGATCGATTTTGACGGTTTGTGCAGCGATGATGACTCCTTTCTCTTTTATCCAAACGAACCCGGCATTGGCTCCTTTGGCATGCAAAAGGTCGATATCAGCGAGGACTCTGCCTACAGCAAGTAGACTCATGATGCCCCATAACGGTACAGAAGCACCGCAAGGAGCGATCAAGGTTTCTGGTGGCCTATGATATTTCTCGATATAAGCTATAAAAGAAATGATAGTGCCTTGATCTGCTGTTTTTGCTTGCGCAAAGTCAGAGTATCCTTCCACGAATCTAGACATGATGCGCAACGTGTCAGTAATGCCACTATAGGACAACGCAATGGCTATTGCATGTCTGCTGGTAAATTCGTCCATGAGCGGTTGCTTGGAAAGACCAGTTTCTGGAACGATAAACAGGCTCCTTCCCAACTCCTGGTACAGGTCTGAGGCGAGCTTTTCTCGGATGGCGTCGATATTGACTTCGTTAATGGCGCGTGACCGATAGCTTCTGGGATCGTCTCTCAGCAGGCCAGTTTGCATTCCTATTTTCCCCATCCAGCGATTTTCTGGGATTCCTTTTTTAAAAATAGCCCCTGCAGCAGATCCCATTCCCACTTTCCCCGCAACAGCAATGAACTTAGGTTCTTGGTTATTTTCATCCAGATAGACGCAGAGGATCTGCGGATTATAAGTTTTGAGGTCTTTTATACCGATCGGCTGAGGGTTTAGAAAAAATAGGTTGGCTATTTGGGAAAAATAGATGTGAATAAACTCATACCAGTTTCTGCTCACACTAGAAAGCACCCATACAACTTGGTTTTCTCGATTTCTACCGAGAAAGTCAAATATTCGGTAGGTTTGCTCTATTTCACATCTTGTACTTCCACACAATCTTATCATAATAGATACCCTCCAACATTGAAGGAACGAGTTTACAGGATTAGCAATTAATAGTTACAAAGAATTGTTTTTAAGGTGCTAAGCCCGATAGGGATATCAGTTGGGTCAGGAAAAGTTGAAAGCGGTCACCATTCGCTCATGCAAAAATGGCTGAGGCAACCATCAACATAGTGATGACAATGTGGAGATATGTAGTTTTTAAAAAACTAGGCCTTGAGGTACTTATCGAAGGCAGATTCAATCGCACGCCACTGATTATCGATGCTGGCGTTGATGATGCCTGACTCTGTTTCAATGATGCAGCCGCCCTCTGCGACATCATCTCTTTCTTTGATCGAAAGACTTTCGATTTGTTCGAGTTTTTCTTTGATGCGTGCTTTTTCTGTTTCTAAGATTTCTTTGTCGGCTTTGCTCACCCAGATGGTGATGCGGTGGCTTTGTAAAGCGGGAGCTAAAGCTTGAAGAACGATGTCGACGATGGTCTCAGGGTTAGTCTCAAGTTCCTTGGCAACGATCTTTTTAGCGGCTTTGAGAGCAAGAGGCAGGATAAGTTTGTTCATCTCATGTCTGAGCCGTTTTTTTTCTTGGTCAAGACCGATGATATTGGCGTTTAACTGCTCGAGTCCTTCTTGGTACCCTTCTTTTTTTGCAGCTTCGCGCAGTTCAATACACTCGGTTTCAGTTGCAGCTTGGTAGTTTTCAGCATCTTGCCGCGCTTTCTCAAGAAGCTCGGATGCTTCCATGAGCGTACTGAAATCTTCCAAAGGGATCACTTTTTGGTTTGAGGCAGGATGAACTTCTCCGTCTTCGATCAATGAAAATAATTTACTCATGATGCTGCCTTATGTAAGTGGTATATTCGAGTATCTGTGCGATTAAGATTTGAACCGCACGGCTGTTGTCCATGGGGGACATCAGTTTTTTAACAAGAAATGCTCTTTCAAAGTCTAATTTGTGCAAGACGTGCCAAATCAGGCTGGGATCTTGCCCGTAAAGAGCTTTGGCCATCCGGTTTGCGCCTCTTTGGCGGATGAGCATTTTCAATTTCTCTGGATCTTCATTCCAATTTGCCAGTCCCATTTTTGCAAAAGCAACGGGTTCGGGACTTTGGAGGAGAATTTTGAGATAATTGAGTTGATGGGTTGTCAGGGCTTCGTTGATTTTTTGAAGTTTAGTTTTTTCAATGATTTGTTTGACCTCAACGCAAAGGTCGTGAAGGCCGAGAAAATCAAGAGAAAGATTTAAGAGTTCATTTTTCAGATCGAGGAGGGAGTTAAGAGGAGATTCAGGCAGAAATGCAAGAGGAAGAAGGTCTTCGACTTCAGCAGTCAGATAGCCCAAAAGTGTTTTTTGTAGATACTCCTTGCCTAGCTCGGATACGACCGGGATTTCTCCGGCATAAAGGAGTTCTTTTTTAACTGCAATTGACAGTGGAGCTCCTAATGCTGCGAGGAAAAATCCAATATCCTTCTCAGACAAGGTGCGTAAGAACGGAGAGAGCCAAGAGGGATGGATTTGCTGGAGGAGTTGCTGCGTGGTTGCGGTATCCCTTAAGGGATTGCCATATGTTTTAGGAAGTTTGTCTATGATTTGTTTTTCAATAGGCGCCAAATAGTTGGTGAGCGATGACCGCTCTGCTACCGAGCACATCTCAAGAAAAGACTTAAGGACAACCCGGCTGGACGATCTCATTCTTCTTTAGGAGGTTCTTCTGGCTTTTGCATGGGCGCAGGACTCAGCAGCTGTCTAAATCCTCCATGCTCGCGCAGGATTGGATAAATTTTCCATACCATCCAAAGAGAAAAGATAAGGAACGCAATATTGCTGAAGATAAGCATGAAAAAAAGTAAACGGAACTTAGGGAGCGAATGTTTTGCAATCACGATGGACCAGATGCTGGTGTAATCTCGGGGTTGATTGCTGGCCCCTTCTAAAGCAGTTGTCAGCGAAACATCTGTAAATCGAGATTTGTCTGAGATCACAGTGACATCGTTGATATCTAGACCGCTGACGCTCCCAGCAACGAGACGCTTAATTTTTGAAACGAGGTGGCTATTAGGATCGTCGACAATCCCTTGGTGTTTGACATAGACAGCAGCAGTGACGCGCTGTACAGGGGCTGTGGTGGGTGCGGGGCCGGCAGTAGCAGTGGTAGTATCAGGGAAGGCCAGCTGGACTTCGGCATCGATCACGCCATCGATTTTTCGAATCGTATTGGCAATTTGCTGTTCTAAACCTGCTTGATACCGGATGCTTTCTTCTTTATCCGTCGTCATCAATCCCGCTTTAGCAAACAGCTCAAGAAGGTTGGTCCCTTGCTTGCGGGGCAGTCCATTTTGATTGAGGATGGCCATCGCTTCGTTCATATCTTTTTCACTGACAGCAAGGCTATATTTCGGAGCGCCGGCTTGCGCAGCAACACCGACAGCAGCAGGTGCTGCAACTTTTTGAACATTGATGCCCTTGCTGGCTAGAAATACGATGATCTCGTTGGCTTCACGTTCATCGACATTATTGACGATGACGCGATTGGTTTCGCATCCCGAGAGCAAAAGAATGAGGGGAAGCAGCCAGAGATAAATTTTTCGCATATGAAATCCTTCAGTAAAGGTGATCTTTGTTAACCACCCTCTTCTACAGATTTATCAGGTATCGAATTTTTCCGCTATATGGAAGTTGCTTCAAAATTTTGCTATGGATTTGTTTTTCTGAAAAAAATATTGGAACTCTTTTAAAGAACTCCAGTCACTTCAAATTTTTTATGTATTTTGACACTTGCATTTTCGATCCATTCTTTTGGCTTAGGAATGCGGTAAACTTTTGCATCTGAAACTCCCGCCTCGATGACGAGATAAAGGCGGTATTTAGGGTTGCTCTTCATCACGGTCCATTCATTCTCAGAAAGAAAGAAATGAGCTTGTGTTCCCTTTGTCGACTTTACCTCTACGGGGCTTTGCCAAGAAGCATCTGCTGTTTTACGGGTCAGTTCAATATCGTAAGGCTGGCTGCTTTCTTTTTCTGCGTTAAGCCATCTGATTTCAAGCTCACCCTTTTCCTTAGAACCGAATTTAAAATGACCCTTAGAGATCTTTTCCGTTGTCTCGTATTTGCATTCATATTGTGCGACGAGTTCTTTAAAGACTAGGGCTTCTCCCCAGGATCCTATAAGGCTTTTATCGCTGTCAGATGTGTGAGAGTGAGGTTTATTGTTTTTACAAGATGGATTTTGTTTTTGAGACGAAGGAGATGAGGTTATTTTCTTTTCCTTAAATTCTAAGTTGGTAATTCCTGCTACGGGAATGGCATCGATATCGATCAGGGGCTCCCCCGCCTCTTCATCGCTATCGCTGTCTAAATTTGGGGAGAGTGCAGTTGTGAAATTGCTATTTGAAGCTGCTGGGAACTTTGTAGGTGTTGAGGAGTAAACAGGGTCGATAGAAGAAGATTGTCTAGGCGCTTTCTTAGGCTCAAGGCTTAAATTGGCAAAGTCGGTTACGAAATCAGAGTTTTCCTCATTCTTAATAGGGGTGTCTAAAGAGAGCTGCTGTTTAATGCCTGGGCTATAGACTTGGGTGGGAGTAGTGAGGTCAAGAGGAGTAGGTGTGTGGTCGATAGAATTCGTGAGCTCAGTTAGCGATTTAAGTTCATTGTGGGTGATTCCTTTTTCTTTGATCCAGTCGTCAATGGTTTTTGTTCTGCGGGTGTGTTGTTTAGCAAGGGCTAGGATTTCTTTTAAATCGCCCACATTGGCAAGGCTCAAGTATTCTCCTATCCTTTCGTAGAGTTTTTGTTTGGGGCATTCGTTGGTGAAGTAGATCCGGTTGTGGAAGAGGACAATATCCAAAGGCAATGTGTCTTCCTCGAGAGAGGGAATAGAACCAGCCAAGAAAATGTGCAGGTTCTTTAATTTTTCAGCGAGGTTTCTTAATACGTCGTGGGCCGGTTGCATACTGTGGTGGCCGTGAATCCAGGCAATTAAATGGAGTTGAGCTAATAGACTGTTTCGAACCTCATTGTCTTCTGTCGGATCAATGATGGATTTTTCGTTCAGGCATTCTGTAATGATCGGTCGGTTGAAAATAGTGGCCAGTGGCACCATATTTGATAAAACATTTTTAAACCACCGCTTTGATTGCTCGCTAGGAACAGCTTCCTTGACATCGAATACTGCCAACTCGTTTGCAGGCTGCCATTGATTGTTGCAGGCAATGAAATGCCATTTGAGTTTTAGAAGCTTCTCTTTCTCTTTTTCCTCGAGGTGCGGCCATCCTTTGATCAGGTTTTCAAGCACGAGAATATAGAGGTTGCGGTCGGTTGCCCCTTTTTGCATTTGCTCGAGCATTCGATAGCAATCGATAGGAGCTATGCTGCATTTAAACCCTAGATATTCAGCAACATCTTCGCTGAGCTCTTCGATATCTGCCGCAACTAATCCTTCAATGCTAGCTGTCTTAAAAGCAGGGGTGTAAAGCTGATGGGCACGATAATTCTTACCGTCAGTCCCTTGAATCCATGCGTATTCATTCAGTATAAACTGGATATACGACTGTTTTTTGCTTCCTGAGAAAGACCTGTTGCATCTTCTGCCGTCGACAAACTGGCAGTTCCTGTCGGTTTGGATGAATTTTTTACCCCAGGTATTTAGGCTTCTCCAAAATTGCGCAGCAAACTCACTATTGGATAAATTTTCCAGCATTGGAAAAAAGATAAAATTCCTCAAATGGTCGGTGGACATCACACTCCTTCCAATGATTCCATTCGATTGATTGCAGAGGTATTTTAGAAATTCTTTTAATTGTGAGATATTTTTTGTTTGGAGCACACTAACTGAGACCGACTCGATGAGAATCAAGTCACAGTTTTCTTGGACTCCAAGAGCGCGGAAGAAGCTCAGCCAAAGTTCTCTCTCTTCATTCATGTATGAGGGATTTACAAAGAGTTCGGGCTGATTGGGAAAGATTGCCTTGAGATCGGGGTTTTGATCAGGGTTGAAATAGGTCGAGAGAAAGAGTTGCTTAATTGGAGTGAGCGAGCCGCGCTCATTTAATACGGGCATAGACGTTAGTTTTCCAAGCTCTCCCTCTTCGATATAGTTTTCTCGATAAAGTTTAAACAAGTATCCGACGAGAGCGCCGGTATTGTCTTTTGTGACTCTATTTTCTCGGATAAATTTATCAATGTGCTTTTCGACGATATTTTTAGCAGTGAGATTTCGAACGCCTTGGGTGGAGAGCCATTTTCTTAAATGATCCTGAGCGTCCTGCTCAAAGATAGAGCTATGCATCACCTCGATCCCAATACAAGCCGGAGGAGAGGGCACTTGTTGCTTGGAAGGGAAAAAGCTCGTGGAGAGCTGGCCCAATGAACCTTGTTCCGTCGGGATCCAGCGCTTGCTTGCCAAAGCGGTCCAGTTATTGAGGTAAGCTTGAAAAAAAACTAGAACCTGGTAGCAAAAAGCTGGATCGGGGTTTTGATGAAAAATAGTTTCCAATTGGTTGACGATATGCGATTCACCGATGACATTTCCGGGTATTATTTCAATGAGTTTGTTGAGTTTTTTTAAATGAGGGTTAACGAGGTTTGTGGGGACAAGCTTAGGAGGAATATGATCTTTGAACTTAGAATAAAAGCGGGTTACATCTATTAAACATTCTTCCAGGGTGAGCAAAATGTGCCGATCAACGAAAGCAGGGATCCACTTGCATTGTTTAGCACCCTCTTTAAAACCTTGTATATATGCTGCGCCAAGTCGCCTATCGGTAGTCGCAATTGTCCTTGGCCCTAAAACATGGAGGATATTTTTCCATTGATCGGTTTGAGCAAGCTCAGAGAGCTGGCTAAAGAGGCAGACGGCCATTTTTTGGAATAAAAGCTCGTTCCAAGGGCTCTCTATGAGCTGTTCTCGTTGAGCTTCTAGTAAAAATTCAGAATTCACTGCAAAAGGGAGGTCGAGACGCACTTTCGTCGGAAGGGTAGAAAAAAGCTCCAGCCGCATTTTTGAAGACGGCTCCACTAGATTACCGCTTTCTTTATCATAGAGGAAAGCAAAGGTCAGTTCGATCGATTCGGCTGTTTTCAACCGATCGGGGCATAAAGTTGAGTTTAAAGATTCGACGGATTTTCTGACTTCAAGTGGAATAGGTATTTGGATGGTCTTAATCATCCATTGAGTTGGTTTTGCGCATTGGAGGTTTCTTTGCAGCGTGTTATCTTCTCGGATCACCCAAGTCTCTTTTTTGCTTACCGAGAATTTTAAACTCCTCACATGCCTAAGGAATAGCAATGGGCGCGGTTCGCGCATAAATTCCTCAAGCTGTTGCTGGATAGCTGTCGGGTTGTTCAGCTGGAAAATAAAGATCACACGATTGTCAAAATAAGAAGGAGGATCTGTCCAAATAGGGATCAGCTGCCAGGGCATCGATTTGTCGCCCCAATAGGTTTTATCAAAACGGAAGGAATAGCCGCCTGAATAGATATGAACTTTATTAGCGATCGACAGAAGGGCTTTAAAACCGATCCCTTTGTAACCGGTCATTCCTATCTCTTGGGACTTATCACGAATTTTTTGCTGCGCAAATGCAGTGATTTTATCGACATCCGTGGAGGAAAAATGCTTGCCTGTATGAAGAATCGTCAGTATGCCGTTTTGGAGCTGGAATTCGATTTCTTTGCCCCCTGCATCATCTGTATTTTGGAGCAATTCATTAAGAAAGCGGCCTGTCAAGGCACCGTCTGCGAAATTGGCGACATCGCACATCGATTCGCACCAAAGGGTGTTTTCCACCCGGTCTTGATAGAGTCGTTCAATATGTAACTTTGGCTCTACACTCATAAGCGACAAAGATTTTATTTTAATTAGCCGTTTTTTGACAAGGAAACTGCACATCAGGGCATTGATCATTAAAAAAGATCAATCAGAAATGTTCTATTCTCTTTTTCCAAAGAGCCAGGATGGCCCGCTGCCAAAAGATGACTTGCGAAAGTCGCGGTATCCATTAAGAGCTGCTTTGTATTGCAACAGCTTGCCCTTTTTCTGGGAAAGATTTTTTCTTTGAAAAAGTTTGTTTATGAACAATTGAGCCGTTTTAATCAGACGGAGTTTAAAAATATGACGAATCTCTGGGAGCAGAACTGTCTGGTAAAGACGAGCTTTTTCTTCCTGCGAGCAATTCCTTTCCATCCAAAGACAGCGGCCGCGCCACCAAAAATACGTCTTATGAGGAGTGCCTCCCACGAAGGAAGCAGAGACTTTATGGAGCAGTTTAGCCTTGTAGCAGATCTCAATCTCGAATCCGGCTTTTTTTGCCCGCATACAGAAATCGGCCTCTTCCCAAAATAGAAAGAAGGTCGGTTCCAAGTGTCCGATCTTTTCGAAAACCTGTCTCCGGATCAAAATGGAGCATCCGCAGACATAATCGAGAGGTTCTTCGGTTTTAAATCCATTGGCTTTTCCTAGTCCGATCAAATCAAAGGTTGCTGTCTTGCTGTTCCATCTGCCGCCTAAATGGTCGATTTTTTCGGGGTCGGTCATCCGGATCGGATAGGCGCCGAAAATGCCTACATTTGGATGATCTTGGGAAGAATTGAGAAGTGCTTGAATAAAATGTCTGTCGACGATGGTATCATTATTAAGGAGTAAAACAAAGTCTGCTC
Source organism: Chlamydiota bacterium (assembly GCA_013286675.1). GTDB lineage: Bacteria > Chlamydiota > Chlamydiia > Chlamydiales > Rhabdochlamydiaceae > PALSA-1444. The sequence goes on along the minus strand of JABDFE010000015.1, from coordinate 7,209 downwards.
CCTGTTTTAAGGCGTGCTGGATGCCGACATTATTGCCACCGGCATAACCCAAATTTTTACCTGTTTCAATCACAGTTACTTCAGGAAATCTTTTGACAATTTCTACGACTGAATCATCCGTCGATCCGTTATCGACGATGATCGTTTCAAAAGCAGGAGCTTCAATGTTCAGCAGAGATGTCAGACAGGCAAGTGTGTCATTTTTTCCATTCCAATTGAGAATGACAACAAAGAGTTTCATGTTTGACCCTCCATGAGTCGTAAAGCTTCTTGCAGCACTTCATCTGTCGAGATTTGCATCATGCAGAAAGGTTCGTGACATTTTTTCTTTAGACAGGGAAAGCAGGTCGGTTTTTTCTGAAGAACAGAGACATGAGGAGCAAAATAAGGTCCACAAAGCACAGGATCTGTCGGTGTAAACAGCGCAATAGTTGGAGTCTTGGTCGCACAGGCAATATGGAGAGGACCTGTGTCATTGGTAATATATAACGAGAGCCTGCTGAGTAGAGCAGACAAAGTCGGAATCGTAACGCCTTCATAAATTCCGACAGCGCCTTCAATCGACCCAGCGATGGTTTCAACTAAAGATTTCTCAGCTGGCGTCCCTGTCACGACAATCTGGCAGCCGAGTTTTTCTTTGAGAAGATTGCCCAGTTGAATGAAATGTGAAGGAGGCCATTGTTTAAAACGGTCTTTGGCGCCGGGATGCAGGCCGACTACAACACCTGTCGGCAGCAAATCTTTTGCTTTTTTGTGGTCTTGCTCAGATGGGAAAAATTCCATGTGTTTAGTTGAGGCTTTCGCGCCGGCTGCTTGCACAACTTCAAGGCGACGCTCGATTTCATGGATTCTTTTGGTCTCAAGTTTATCTGTCAGCAAAAAGTCGAGGCCTTTGTTGATCTGTTCGGTTCCGATGATCCGTCCGGCACCAATCAAAGCACAGAAAGGCAGTAATGGTCGTTGAGAGATGTGGAAGACTAAAACCTTGGAGATCTTTCTTTGAATCAGAGTAGGGAAAAGCTTAAACAAAGAAAAAAGCGGAGGCTCTTTGACGACGAAGATTTCATTGATATGAGGACTGTTTTCTAAGACTTGTTTGCCAAGAGAGGTCGTGATGACGGCGATGTAGGCACCCGGATACGATTCCCGCAGAGCCCTGATCGCAGGCGTGCCCCATAGTGTATCGCCAAGGCCTGTCGTAGAAACAATGAGAAACCGATCACCCGTATTGGTCCGGATAATCGGTTTGGCAAAGGTAATAAAAAATCTAATAAAAAAGTTTTTAAAGCTCATCTCTTCCTATTTTACTTTTTTCGATCCTTTCAGGATATTCCTGATTTCTGTTAAAGATAATTTTTAATGGATCAAGATATTCTTAACATGCAAGCCGAGAGGCTGGCCAGCAAAATCAAGCACTATTTGATCACCATGATGGGAATCACGGTAGACGAGGCCCATGAAGAAGAGGTCTACCGCGCCCTTGCCATGACGCTCCGCGAGGAGATCATGATCAACTGGACCGCGACGTTCCATACGATCCGCAACTCCGGGGCCCGCATCCTCTACTATCTTTGCATGGAGTATATGCCGGGTAAAATGCTGGGCAATAACATCACTAATATGCACGCGACCGATCTGGTCAAAACAGCTTTGAAGAGACTTGGAAGGGATTTAAGCCAACTTACAAAGCAAGAAAGGGATCCGGCTCTTGGCAATGGCGGCTTGGGAAGATTGGCTTCATGCCTTCTAGATTCGCTGGCCACTCAGCAATATCCTGCAGTGGCTTATGGGCTAAGATATCAATACGGGATCTTTGAACAGGAGATTTGGGATGGCGTTCAAGTCGAGCGTCCGGAAGCTTGGCTTTTGCATGAAAACCCGTGGGAGTTTAGACGGGATCATCACGCGGAAGGTGTGAGATTTGCAGGACGTCCTATCCAGGTTGTGAATAAAAAAGGCGTTGAGATGGTCGACATTCTCGACTACGAGGAAGTTAGGGCCATTGCCTATGACCTTCCGATCATCGGATATAGCCCCGGCGACGATTTCAATGTCTGTACTTTACGGATTTGGACGACAAAAGAGTCTCCCCGAAACTTTGCGCTGCAAAGGTTTAATGCAGGCCTTTTAGACCAAGCGTCGGAAAACACACTGCTCACGGATGTCCTTTATCCGAATGACAATAACGAAGTTGGAAAAAGAATCCGGCTCAAACAAGAGTTTCTGCTGGCGTCAGCTTCCATCCAAGATATTATTCATCGCCATCTTGCGCATAGCCCCGATCTTTCTTCTTTTGCAGATCGAGTGAGGATCCAGATCAACGACACGCATCCCGCTTTAGTCATCGCGGAGCTCATGCGGCTGCTTTTGTTAGACCATCATTATTCTTGGGAAGAGTCTTGGGAAATTGTCAAAACATGCTGCAGCTATACCAATCACACAGTTTTAAAAGAATCATTGGAAGAGTGGAATGAAGGGAGGATGCAATATCTTCTTCCTCGGCAGTATCACATCATCGAACGGCTCAATTTAGAGCTTTGCAATGGCGTGCGGAAGAAATTTCCAGGAGACGAAGAGCGGGTCCGGCGGATGTCGATCATCCAAGATGGCCAGGTCCGGATGGCCCATCTTGCGATTTATGGATCGCACAAAGTCAATGGGGTCTCAGCGCTGCATACCGAGATCTTGAAAAAAGTCGTCTTTAAAGATTTTTACGAGATGGACAACGAGAAATTCGTCAATGTCACAAATGGAGTCACTCAGAGAAGATTCCTGCTCCATTCCAACCCGCGCCTAGCAGAATTTATCACCAAGAGAATCGGTCCGAAATGGATCACTGATTTTACTGAGATCCAGCAGATTTCTAAATTTGCAACGGATGCGCAGGCGCAAAAAGAGTTTTTAGAGATCAAAAAGCAAAATAAGAGAGATCTCATCAAATATCTAATGGAGAAAAACCCGATCTGTGACTTCCAGGGAAAAATTGTCGGGCACTTTGCACCTTTAGATGAAGAAGCGCTTTTTGATGTCCAAATCAAGCGGATTCATGAATATAAGCGTCAGCTCATGCATGTGCTTCATCTGATTATCCTCTATCATGAGCTCAAGGCCAATCCGACAAGTCGAAAAATTAAGCGGATGGCGATCTTTGCTGGTAAAGCAGCTCCTGGCTATGACATGGCCAAGAAAATCATCCATCTCATTTTTGCAGTGGCCAAGAAAGTCAATACCGATCCCGTGGTCAGTAAAATGCTCCGGATTGCTTTCGTTGAAAACTACAACGTGAGCCGTGCTGAAATGATCATCCCGGCATCAGATCTATCTGAGCAAATTTCAACAGCAGGAACAGAAGCTTCTGGAACAGGAAACATCAAGCTAGCCATGAATGGCGCGCTCACAATTGGAACACAAGATGGGGCGACAATTGAGATGCGACAAGCGGTCGGAGATGCTTGGTGGCCGTTTTCCTTTGGCAAAACAGCAGAAGAAATTGCAGCGGCAAAATCCAGCTATAATCCTTGGGATATCTATATGCATCAGCTGCCGATCCGCCAAGCTGTGGATGCCTTGCGAGACCATTCATTTGCTGAAAACGATCAGCAGCATCAAGCGTTTTCCAGTATTTATCACGCTCTACTCGAGCGTCAAAACTCTGATCCTGTCGATAAATATTTTGTGCTCGGCGATCTTCAAAGCTATTACGATGCCCAGAAAAAAGTCGAAGAGCTCTATGCTCAACCTGCAAAATGGGCAGAGTTTGCGCTGCATAATATTGCCGGCATGGGTCGGTTTTCTTCAGATGAATCCGTCCATAACTATGCCAAGCTGATCTGGAACATCAAACAATGTCCTGTCGATCCAAAAGAGCTCTCTCGTGTCCGTGATGAATATAGCGAGCACGATAAGTGCCGCATCTTGAATAAGTAATTACTTGCTAATTGGTTCTGCTAATCGCCACTTTTTAGCTAACTCGGCATATTTGCCATTCGATTTTAGGCGGGTAAGTCCACGATCGAAGAGTTTAATAAGTTCTGGCTTATGATTTTTCATCGCCAAGAGACGGACGCCTTCTTGTGTGAGAGGAGGGGTTGCGATTTTCAACTGACCTTGAAACAGATCTTGAGTGAATGCTTCTGCAGAGAGGATATCGACAATAGCGCCATCGATTTCACCCTTGGTCGTATCGATGAGGGCTTGTTGAATCGATTCGTATGTGCGTTGGATAATGCGGGGATATTTTTCTAAGATTATCGATCCATTGGAATCTCTCTGGATGCCAATGATGTCTCCGCCTAGTTTATCCAACCCTTTTGCTGGTGCTTTGACGAGATTAACTAGGACGGGTCCTGTCATCAAATACAAGCTAGAAAAGGTGTATAGTTTTTCATAGAAAAGATACGGCTGCATCGTAGAGCAGATAGCATCGCACTGACCTTCTTGCAGAGCATACATTAAATTGCTCCAGCTCCGCTCATAAACACCGATCGTGACTTTTTCGAGTTTGCCGATTTCTAAGATGAGTTCAGTTGTAAAAGCTGTGAGATCCGCTTCTCTTCCTGGCGCATGCATTGAATACCAAGCCGGATCTAAAGCAATCGTATAATCAAAGTCAGCCTTGCTTCCAGTGCAACTGAAAAAAAAGATGCAACTGACAATGATAAGCTTGCAAGTTCGAAAAAGCACACCCATATTTTTCACGATGCTGATAAGATACTAATTATGTCAAGTATCATACTTGTAAATTTTGGCGGTCCTCGCTCCATGGAAGAGATTCCCTCTTTTCTGACAGCGCTACTGACAGATGGCGATGTGATCCGAACATCGTTTCCACGCTTTTTTGAGAAATGGTTTTTCAAAAGGGTCGCAAGGCAAAGAGCGGGGATTATTGCCCATGATTACAAACTAATCGGTGGAAAGTCTCCGATCTTTGAAGACACCGAATCGATTGCTCAAGCAATTAGATCCCGCTTAAATCTTCCGGTGATCACGTTCCATCGGTATTTGACTGATACGCATGTTGAAACTTTTAGGCAAATCCAAGAAAGCTCTTCGGATGAGTTCATAGTTTTTCCTCTTTTCCCTCAATTTAGCTTTGCCACGACAGGAAGCATCGCAAGGGTTTTTGAAGAGAACCTGGATGAAGCTATTCTCTCACGTATGCGGTGGATCAAGTCTTATCCCACCCATACAGGTTATGTATCAGCCATGCAAACGGTCATTGCTGATTTTCTAAAAAAAGAGGGACTGGAAGAAAAAGATGTCGTTCTCTTTTTTTCTGCTCATGGGCTTCCTCAGGAGTTTGTCGACGAGGGAGATCCGTATGAACGGGAGTGCCATCAGACGTTTGATGCGATACGGAAAGGTTTTCCAAGTGCGCATTCATTGATTGCCTTTCAATCTAAATTCGGACCAGGCGAGTGGCTCAGGCCTTATACGAGCGAAATGTGTGAAATTCCTAAGACGTGGAACCTTGGCAGGGGCAATGTCATTTTCGTTCCACTTTCATTTACATCGGATCATATTGAGACGCTGTTTGAAATCGAATATCAATACCTCCCTGCGATTCGAGCCCATGGTCTGGAAGCTTTCCGCTGTCCAGCCATGAACCTCAGGGGCGATTGGCTTGATGCGATCGCCCAGATCTTACAAGAGCCGTTCTATGCCAGAAATGAGCATCTAGTCAGGACTTGAATGACTATGCCATTATCTCGACTTTGCACATTTTTAGCTCGGGTTGCCTTGCCCATTTGCTCCCTGACGTTTGGCCCAAGGCCAAACTAGTCGATTTATTTAAACGGGAAGGGGTTTTCTAACCCCTTTCCATTTAAATAAACGCCTCAGAAAACAAATGGACCGAGGCAGTCGAACTAAAAAACACAAAGTCGAGATTCCGTTTTTATTGGAGAAAGTGATATAAGAGTATTGAGTGGGTAAGAGGGATTGCTATGACAGAAAATGAGTTGGATTATTTTCATTTTGAAAGAGATAGATCAAGTTTTGAAGACCTTGGTAAGCAGAACGGTTTTCGCTATTGGTTTGCTAAAGATTTAATGAAAATGCTGGGTTATACTGACTACAACGTTAGACATTGATGTTTCTACAAATTTTGAGCAAACAACTCGCGATATCGATGGAATAATGCAGCCCGATTATCGGCTTTCTAAATTTGCTTGTTATTTGGTAGCTATGAATGGAGATGTCAAGAAGAAGGAAGTAGCTAAAGCTCAAGCCTATTTTATTACCGTCACTGAAGCTTTTAAGCGCTGCGTACATGAAGCACAACAGGTAGAGAGAATTGCCATCCGAGGTGAAGTTTCAGAACGAGAAAAATCTCTCAGTGGGGTTGCAGGGAATGCTGGCCTAGAAAACTATGCATTTTTTCAAAACAAGGGATATCTGGGGCTCTATAACATGCCTATTAATCAATTAAAAGAGCATAAGGGGATTCCCGATGGAAGAAGCCCTTTGGACTTTATGGGCAGAGAAGAATTAGCTGCAAATCTTTTCAGGATTACACAAACCGAAGCTAAGATTCGTAATGAAGGAATCAAAGGGCAGAAAAAGCTTGAAGATGCAGCTTTTTCCGTAGGGCAACAAGTACGCTGGAGTATGGAAGAAATAAGCGGTACTCGACCTGAGAATTTACCACCCGCTTCGGATATTAAAAGTGTGAAAGCGGATATCAAGTCTACTCAAAAAGAATTTCTCAAAATGGACAAGTCAAAAAAGAAAAGTGGTGAAATGTTGCTGCCTTTAGATGACTAGACAATTCTTAAAGATTGAATATCAATACTTCCCTGCGATCTGGGCTCAAGGCTTGGAAGCTTTCCGCTGTTTAGCTATGAATCTCAGACGCAATTGGCTCGATGCGATTGCCCAGATCTTACAAGAGCCGTTACATGCTAGAAATGAGCACTTAGTCAGGACTTAATTATTCGCTGCTACCGCCGAAGAAGTTGCCTGGGGGATTCCCTAAACTCGTTTTTTTGTAGCTCATCTTCCCAAAGCCGCAATACTGACACCGGAACGAGCATCCCCGACCCAAGTGCTACCATGTCCGCGCGAAGAAGGTGTAATCGAGATACGGACATTTTGCCCCAAATCATTCAAAAAGCGCAGGAGTCTTTCCAAAGAAAAATCGGTTAAATAGCCGCGCAGAAGCAGAGAGATTTTTGGCTGGCTGACTTTAAGAATTTTTGCAGCCTTGGC
>JABDFE010000014.1 GCA_013286675.1 Chlamydiota bacterium | reverse complement strand
CCACCACGGAACAAGATGAGATCATCGAATGGGCGCAAAACAGAAATCTGCTTCCCCCTATCGATCTTTGGCTGCAGGCCTGGGACCCATATCTTCGGGAGGTCGTCGATGAACTCCTTTGATATTCTGTCAAAAGCAGTTCCTTTGCAGCGCCGCTTATTTTTAGAAGCATCCGCAGGAACAGGGAAAACCTTTACAATCGAACACCTTGTCATCCGTCTTCTTCTAGAGACTGATTACACGCTCGACCAAATCCTCGTTGTGACATTCACTAGAGCTGCAACAAGGGAACTTAAAGTCAGGATCCGCGCAAATTTAGAAAGGGCGCTCTCTTTGGAGCACAAAGAGAAGCTTAAAAACGGTTTGCTGACGTTTGAAAACGCTCAGATTTTTCCTTTTTTGGTCAGCAGAAGGTTGCTGGGAAGCCCTAACTCAGAAACAATCAATAAAAGCGGCCAGGCCTTGAGTTGATCGGCAAGGGTATCTTCTCCGTGAACAAGAAGGCCTTTAGGAGATATTTCGTCGATTCTTCCTTGGATCGTCACACCATCAATATGGAGAGCGGGATAAATCCAGGTGTGTGCATCGATCTGCACGGCTTCTTTGCAAGACGCTTTCAGCTCAATGGAATAAATCTCTTCAGGACAAACTTCCAGCTTGGATAACATGTCGTGATAGGTTGTGATCTCGTCTCGAATTTTTTGGATAGCGGCCTTGGAAAAAGCTCCGACGGGCAGTCTTCCTTCTTTTGCCATTTCGGACAACAATGCTTCCAATGGTTTTTTCAATGAAGCTTTGCGTAAAACGATCCTGTCTAAAGGAGAGAGGGTAAACTCGGTATTGTGCTCTTTCCACTCAAAATCGATTCCCAGCCTTTCTTCGTAAAAGTATTTCAGAGGATGACGGGCAAGACTGCGGAGCATCCGAATATCGATAGCAGAAAGTGAAACTGGCGGGAGAATAGGAACTTTAGGGTCAAAAGTGGTTTTGTTGAGCGCCTCAAAATGGATTTTTGAAAAACTTCTAAAACCTGTTTCTTGATAATACGACGGATCAAACGGCGAAAAGGGATGGTCGGTGATCGGAATAGAGCCGTAATTGGATAACTCTTCGACCATCGGACAGGCTTTCTGACTTTTTCCATCTTCTGGATGGATCCGCAAGTACGTCATCATAAACATCTCTCTTACACTGCAAAAAGCTTCTAAGAAAAGATATTTGTCTTCTTCGATACGGCTTGGGATGGCAAGCTGCTGAAGAGAAGACGGCAGATCTTGACGTGGAAAGCTTCCTTCTTCCATTCCCATGAGAATGACCGCTTTTGCAGGAATTAAAGCGCCTTTTTCCAGAGATGTAAAACGGACTGCTTGCAAATGAGACCCTTGGACGGCTCCGCTCTTTTGCTGGAATATATTTTTCAAAATTCTCTCGATGCTAGAGAAGGGGAATGTTCCATCGATCTCCATCTGCTGGAACTTCTCTAGCTCACGCACCAAAGCATCATCTGGATCGGGAGTAAAAAATTGGCAAATGTGAGATTTTAATGTTTTCGACCACTCTTCCAACGATCTTTCCTCTTTGGAGATCCCTTCAAACAACTGAAATACTTTAATCCACCTGTTTAAAACATCGGCATTAGAAAAATCGATGGATAACTTGTCTTGAACCGTTGTCACCAAGGCTTCCACAAGCCGTTTTAGCCCCTCTTGCCAAGTCCCCGGATGATCTCCTTGCAAGTCGTACCGGATATGCACCTCATTGAACCATTTGAGAAGAAGATGAGCATCCTCAATTGTAAACTCAAACTTTTTCAAAAAGGGAGGGCAGAAGAGGAGTTTTTCAACTGACTCTTTGGAAAACCGATAATGGGATAACTCTAAAAGGGCTTCTAGCCCTTGCATAAGGGGGCTTTTGGAGCGAGCTTCGAGACCAAAGATAGCAAAATCAAAAGGACCTCCTCTCTGATGGAAAACGAGTTCGACAATCGGAGCATACACTTGCATATCCGGGGCGAGCACTAAAATTTCAGACGGTTTAAAAGGAAGACGCTGAATCATTTCCCAGACGATTTCGACTTCACGCAATTTGGATGGCGCTGAATGAATTTGAATCGATTCATCAGGTTTTTTTTCCGAAATCGACAACGTCAGCATCTCTTGTTGGATTGTTTTTAGAAGAGAGAGCTCTTGTATCTCTTGATACTCATCTAACAACTCTTCGTCTTCGAAAAAACTTAAAAGCTGCCTCCCTTTTCTGCCCCAGTTAGCTAAAAGAGGGTGTTCATCTTCGAAAAACTGCACAAGCTCGTCACGGTTTTTTGCCTGAGCTCTTTTTAAAAGATAGCTTTTTTCTTGCAAGGTATGAAAATCTCCCCAGAACATTGAGCACGGAGAAAAAAGAAAGCAGGTCGCCTCCATTTTTTTAAAGGCATCTAGCTGATAAGGAGCGATTTGGAAAGGATGGAAAAGATAGACAGATCCTTCTAATGTATTCTGGTTTTTCCAGGGGATTTCATTGACAAAAACAATCTTCCAGAGAGCTTGCTGCCAGCCCGTTTTTTCCAGCCACTGCTGCAGCTTTTCTTCTGGCTGATTTAAATACTGTAAAAACAGTGTGCTCATCCGATCACAGAGGCTGGCTTTACGTGGGAACCCTCCGTGATTTAAATACCCTAAAAGAGCCTCATCATGAATAGAATCTAGAGCTGCTTCAATCTTGAGAGAAAGCTCTGCTTGAGACGGGACATGGGGGAAAAGACGAGAGAGTGCCTCGCTCCAGGTGATCATTTTGCAGCCAGCTGCGACGTGCAAAAGAGGATCGTGGGCCCACTTTAAGAAAAGATCTTGCTTGATTCTTTCACTCTGCACAACAATCCACCGCTTAACAAACGGGTGACGACTTTTTTGAAATATACGGCACCCGCTTAAGTTATTTGGATGTGGACTGGCTGCGACTTTGCCAAATCGATCCTCCTCGTCACCTTTCCCACTAGGGGAAGGGTTTTCTCGTTCGGCCACTGACGTTTCGATTTGTCTTTGTCTCGCTGAGTCCACATCCAAATAACTTAAGCGCGCACCGTATAGCTCTTCTTTTAAACGGTGAGCAAGAACTTCTAGATGATTGGAAACAAAAATTTTCATAACAGTGTTATATATTTCTTGGTAGAGTAACCCTTATGGTGCTTCTTAAAAAAAATTCGTGGATCGAGAGCATGGGCGGATTTTTGTCCAAGCTCCCGGGATTTTCTCGTCCTGATAAGCATTCTCTCCATTTTCTCAATATTGCTCAATTTATGGGAGCTCTTAATGACAATATCTTCAAACTTGTCATCGCCTACCTCATCATTGATCTCAGAGGCCAGGAGCATGCCAGCATCATTCTAGCTAAAATCGGCGCTATTTATGTGATCCCTTTTTTATTATTTTCGTCAACAGCAGGGGTGTTGGCCGATCGTTTCAGCAAGCAAAAGTTGATGATGGTCCTAAAAGGGATCGAAATAGGAACGATGCTCCTTGCCATGATTGCTTTTGGCTATGAAAGCGTTTGGGGAAGTTATTGTCTTCTTTTTCTTTTATCCACACACAGCGCCATGTTCGGTCCTCCCAAATATGCGATCATTACCGAACTTGTCCCCAAAGAGGCCGTCTCCAAAGCCAATGGCTTGATCACCTCTTTTACCTACTTGGCAATCATTTTTGGAACATTTTTAGCCTCTTTTTTAACTCAGATCACCGGGCGGGATTATGTTTTTGTAGCGGGTTTTTGCTTGGCTATCGCGGTTATCGGCTTCATAGCTACATTCGGAATAAGAAAAACGGCTGCACAGGGGAGCGATAAAAAATTAAACTTTTTATTCGTGAAAGAAATTTATTCCACACTTGTCTTTTGCTACTCCAGAAAACATCTGCTCATCGCGGTATGCGGCTCGGCTTATTTTTTATTCATTGGAGCTTTTGTCCAACTCAATATCATCCCCTATGCTATTTTTGCCTTAAAGCTCAGCGAAGTTTCAGGGGGATATCTTTTCTTAAGCACCGCGTTTGGGATCGCGCTGGGAGCCTTTATTGGAGGAAGGGTTTCTAAAAAAAGAGTCGAGTTAGGACTGTCGTGTTTTGCAGGGTTTTTTATAGCACTTTGCTTATTCCTACTATGGGTCTTCTGCCACCACTTAGCAGCTGTTGTGATATTATTGATCTTTTTGGGAGTTTTTGGAGGACTTTTTATTGTTCCTTTCGACTCTTTCATTCAGCTTTTCAGTCCCAATGAAAAACGAGGCCAGATCATTGCAGCAAATAACTTCTTAAGTTTCTGCGGCGTCTTGCTAGCTGCCGCTGCCCTCTATGTATATAGTGCACTTCTTGGCCTATCACCTTCGATTGCATTTGCTGTCACAGGCTCTATCACACTCCTTCTATCTCTTTTGATGATCTCTAGGCTTTCAGATCTTTTTCTTTCATTTTTTTCCCGCTGCATTTTGCACCCTTTGAATCATATCCAAACACACGATCTACCGATTTTTGAAAAAAATCCGGGCGCAATATTGATCCTGCAAAATGGATCATGGAAAAAAGCGATGCTTCTCTTAAGCGTTGCTCAAAATGCACATCTTTTACTCAAGCAAAATGGAGATAAAAAGCGTTTCCCATGGTTTAATTGGGTCTTTTTCTCCGTGACGATGATTAAATCCGATAACTCGCTAAAACCTTTGCTGGATGCAGCCAAAGAAATGGATGATGAGACCGTCAATCCTTGCATCCTAGTTGAATCAGCTAAATTGCCAGAGACATTGGTCAGCTCTCCGAGCATGTTCAGCATTTTTAAAGGAAAGACCTCAAAGTTTATCTATGTCAACGTCGACACTTCAGGCCCTCACGTCAATATTCTCTTTAAGGAAAGTCCTTTTTAACCTCAGTTCGCTAGTTGATTTCACAGAATCTTGCCCCATCTTTCGGGCGCTTTTTAAAGATTTTTCAGGCACTTTAGTACTGTGAATCAAAAGTTTTGCGCGGTATTTTTGCGTCAAAGCAGCTCAAATCGCCGATCGCAAGTTGATGCGTATTAATGCAATACGCATCAACTTGCGAAGCCTGCGGTCGACGATTTCAGCTAGCTTTCACGCTAAAAATAACGGTCAAAACTTTTGATTCACAGTACTAGGCACCTTTCGGCTATCAGCGCCCGAAAAATCTTTAAAAATCACCTCGAAACCTGTGGCAATCTTCTATAAAATCAACTAGCGAACTGAGGTTTTAGAAAGAGTACATCAGCTCGAGTTCATACTGCTTATAACGGCGGAAAGGTCCGATATGATCATCCAATGTAATCGATTGGCTCCACTCTTGAAAAAGATTCAAGTTGTTGGTGAGCAAGTACTGCATCACTAGCTTAAAGCCTCTGTAGTTGACGTTGCCTTCCGGTTGGCGCCGGTTTGTGAAAGGAATAATATCGTCTTTCTTTTCTTGATAATAGAAAGACTGTCCCCGACGGGCTCCCATCCCAACACCGCTGACATCAAAGGAAGGAACGCACTGAGCAGCTAGCACTTGATAATTGGCCTCAAAGCTCCAATCTCCAGCTTTTTTAAGCTGTCCAATTGAAAAACCGAGATAACTCCCGAAATTGGCTCGCTTGTGGTTGGTCAGTTTCATCGATCGCGCTCTATGGTTATAAAGGCCTGCAAGATAGAAGTTCACGACCTTATCCCAGGGCTGAGGAATAAATTTATATCCTAATAGGAGCTGAGAATTGATGAAGTGAAACTGCGCAGGAACTTTATGTTGGTCTTTTGTATCCCAGTCGATGCAGGAGTATTTGGAATAAAATCCAGTATTCGCAACGTTTAAAATACCCACTTCTCCGACATAGCCAACCTGATCTTTCTTCTCGTTGACCATGAAAGCGCCCAATTGGTAGTAAAGGTCTCCCACTTTATCGATAGCATAGCTGTCTTTAAAGGTTACACCATCGAAGTTCGATCCGTATTGGAGCTTGGAATCAAAAATAAGGAGCATGCCTCTGCGTCCCACTTCAATATCCGCAGTATGCCGGTCTCTGTCGATGATCCGGTAGCCGAAATACGCTTTGTCGACTTTGATCTTGTCGTTGCTTCCGCTGCCGAAATGTTCAGTGAAAGTTCCTGCATCGTTATCAAATTTAATCCGTGCAGCAGCCCAAGTATTTTCTGTCCGGTAGTCGATGCTGAGGTTGAATTCGACATCGTAGTCGTTATTCGGCCTACCTGTTCCTCTCCCGCGCTGAGCCACTCCATTGACAGTCGAATTGTTCGATTGGAGCTCTGCCCGCACTTCTCCGCTGATGGAGAGCTGGCCGCCTAATTCGCGGACGGTGATCATCCTCTTAGAGTTAATCCAATCGCGCAAAGCCTGAATATCTTCATTATTCAAGTCATCAGCGGCAAAGAGCATCCCTGTCATCACGACAGCAGAGCTCAAAAGTGCTAGGCGGCGATAGAAACTCATATAGGTCCCCTATTATGGATTATGAGGGAGCCCAGTATAAAGCTGCTATCCGTTTTTTTGCAAAGGCTGACATTTTTTGATTAAAAAATAGGTTTTTTAAAGAGGGATTAGTATCCTGGTTTCTATGCAAATGGTACTCCAGTTTGTAATCGGATTCTTGGCCTTTTTTTTCTCTATCGCTCATAGCTCAGAAGTACAAAGGCCTCTATCGATCATTTTTCTGGATATCGATGGAGTGTTGATGGATTGGCGCAACCTCCCTCAAATGCGAGCAAAGATAGAACAAAAGGCCATCGAATTATTTGGGAGAGGCTATTATACAGATTTGCAATGGAAAACGGCAGGAAGCCACTGTTTTTTAGAAACGGCCGTCGGGAGTCTAGTAAAATTAATTGAACAGGCAAATGAGGTAGCAGACGTCGGCATCGTTCTCTCATCCTCATGGAGGCTTGACTGCACCCTCGATGAAATAAAAAATCAGATGTTTGTAAATTTGCCCTTTTCAATGCACTTTATTGATAAAATTCCTGACGATGATGAGCGGCGAAAAAACAGAGGGGAAGAACAGCTTTCTCCAATAGCCCTAATAAAATATGGATTCACTTTAGATACCAGGGGCTCACAAATCGATTACTGGCTTCGAGAGCATCATGCCAACTGGAACATCAAAAATTTTGTCATTATCGATGATGTCGATGACGAAATTTCATCGCGCTTCGCTGACAATTTTGTAAAAGTCAATGAATTTTTGTCTCCACCGGAAGTCAAAAAAGCTTATGAAATCTTGCGTAAGCCTTGAAATTTTATAGGAAAAATAAAATTTTTAAAAAAATTCTTTTAAGTCTTCTTGTTAAAAAATCCTGCCATCGCTATTTAGGGGTTAGGAAACTTCTTTTAACCTTTGGAGGAAAGAATGGCTAAGAAAAGAAAAAAAGCTAAAAAAGCGAAAAGAACAGCGAAACGTAAGCGCTAGTCTTTTGATTTCTTGATTTTGATAGGGCGGGAAGGTAACTTCCCGCCTTTTTTTAGAATTTAATGTTTCCACCAATCGTCAAGCCCTGCTCATCAATCAGCTGGACCTCTAAGTTTACATCGACTTTTTTCCCTTGAGACAGCGTACATCCTAGCGCCATTCCAAATCGGCATCGATTGGTCATCTTAAAATGTCTGCGGGGATAAACACTTTTTGATAGTCCGCCGACATTCGCATGGACATTGGAGTATTTAGCACCTAGATACGGCGTAAAAAAACCCATGGTATGGTAAACAGCAATAGATCCCTGGTATTCGCGATACGTCACATGGCCGCTTGAAGAACTAGAAACCCCGTTAACTGTGATCCATTGGATAGAGGGTCTTCCATATTGGATTTTACCATCGAACCCAAGTCCCGTATTGCACCACTGAGCTAGTAAGAATCTGACTCCACCTCCTGCCGTCCACCGGTTGTCAGTCTCAAATTCCCTCCGCTTATTATCGACATGGGGCCGATACCAGAAGTGATTTCTCATCGCTCCCACTGTTCCATAAAATTCAACCCGATCGATATAATTAAGGATGACGGCACCTTGGTTCATCAAGATTTCGAATTGATCGATCTTTCCGCGGGAACCGCTATACGATTTGAGCGATCGGTCAAAGACAAAGTCGCCTTGGTAGCCAATTTTAATCCCAACACTGCAATCAGACGATATCAAAAGCCCTGTATCGATAATTTCCGGCTCAGCAGGATTGCTCATGTACAAGGCAGCAAGGAGTGACTGAGCAGTGACAAAGATTCCCAAAAGATATTTTTTCATCCGACTATCTTAAAAACTCAAATCTTATTTGTATAGACTTGAACTTCCCAAATTTTTGGGCCTTTCAAGGCTGTTATCAGATAAATATGCAAGGCGCCGCCAAAGGCGGGACCCCGATGCAGGCAACCCCTAGGGAGTGTTTTTCAAAAGGTTTTGCGGCAATTTTGAGCGTGAAAGCTCGCTGAAATCGACGACCACAGGTTTCGCAAGTTGATTCGTATTAATACAATACGGATCAACTTGCGATCGTCGATTTGAGCGGCTTTGACGCCAAAATTGACCAAAAAACTTTTGAAAACACTCCCTTGTGGGTTGTCGAAGCAGGAGAGCGCAGCAGATTTCTCAGAGAATAGCCTTGAAAGGCCCAAAAATTTGGGAAGTTCAAGTATAAATGTTCCATGTACACTCTTTCCCCAGCCAAGTTTTAACCAGGGAAAGCGGAGATGCGAAAGAACCTGTCAAATCCGATTTCCAGACCTCTAAATTGAGAGTGATGGGATGAATCACAAACGCAAAATACCCTTCAGACCAGTTTGTATCGGCAAAGATACAGGCTGTAGGAGCGAGTTTTAATTCTTGGGCGCGAGCTGCAATTTTTGCATGCCGGTCAATGTCAGAACGGATTTGTGCCTTGGCAATCTCTTGAATCTCCTGCGAAGATAAAAAATCTGGTATCTCAGAAGGCATCACAGGATCAGCTTCTAAGAGTTTTTGTAAAACAGCTTTACATTGATCTCCTGGAATCAAAGGAAGCGTGCTGTAGAGAAACGGCGCGAGTTCTTTTCCCGGGAATTTGGAACAAAACATCTCGATGGTTGCAGAAGAAGACACCTCTCCTTCTAGCGAAAGACGGCGCATCAGCTCTTTTTGTTCAGCAGGAGAAAGCCTCATGGTGCTGTAAAATTCTTTTCCGGGCAGCAAAAAACGGTCCCGAATCCACGTATAAGTAAAACCCTCGTCCAGCCAACCTTCCTTAAATAGGTTCAATCCAGGCAAAAAAGAAAAAACATGCGTCGGAGATTCCATCAAAAATTTCTCTGACGGATCTTCTAAAAACCTGTCTGTCCTTGGAAGGCTTTTCATGGTCTCGAGCAAAAAGACAAAAAGATCGAGCTCATCTTGCACCTCGCGTGACTCTTTTTTCATCACAGCGGTTCGAAAATAAAGGGGAACCAGCTGACTGACCGATCCTCCGGAAAGATAGCCCCAAGGAAGCCTGTTAGAAGCCGCGGCTTTTGCCATCACCGACTCGATAAATAGATCCGAACGGACATGCTGAATCACCACTGTTGTCATCTCTTCAATGATTTTTTTCTCTACAGCCGTTTGACAGGCATGCATCAGGGGATGTTCGATCAAAGTAAAAAATTCTACTAGCGCTTTCACAAATTGTGATTGGTCATAAATCAGAGTCCAGAGCGAACTGTCACCTCGCCCATGTTTAAACACGAGCCTAAATCCTGCCATTCTGTCTTCATACGGGCCTTTAAAAATCTCCGGCATCTCTGCATCGTAAATCTCTTGGAAATATTCCTGAAATTTCATGGCATACTGACGAATCAGAAATGCAAAAAATTCAGAATAAATCTTCGCTTTAAAACTAAATTCTTCTTTGAGCTCTTCGCAAATTTTTAGATGATGGGATCTTGCTTGGACCTCTGCTTTCATACGCCGGATTTCAGCTTCTGTCGAAGCCTGCTTCATCAGATTTTCCGCTGCTTTAAGCTGATCGAAAGCTTCTTGAGCAGCTTCGTGATATTCCTTGATTTTCTCATTGGCCTCTTGAAGCTTTACATCCAATGCCCCATAGAGTGCCGCTCCAATTCCACCCGGCTGATCTGGATTTAACCCTACGCTCCAGTTCAAATTCCATCCGGAAAATTCCATTTTAATATCAGAAAAAGAGGCGAGCGTAAATTCCCATGCCTTGAGAAGCGCATTGTCAGCAATACTTTTGAAAGCAATAGAAACGTCATCTCTAATCGCTTTCTTTAACAACTGCTCGACGGTCATGGAAGGTCGGTAGTGAGGTAAGAGGGCGTCTTTTGCCCTCTGGATCTTTTGATGAAACGGTGCCTGGGAAGGAATTAACCCACCTTCCTCCAAAGCCGCTATCAATCCCGGCGAGGCCCAAAATTCTCTTGAAGGATCAATGATTTTTCTTAAATCGCCGACTCCAAATGTCAAACTAAGCGGTACACTATATTGAACGCCTTCTGAAACCCTTCTTAGTCTTCCTGCTGTGAGCAGTTCGTTGAGATCGTCGATAAAGAGATCCAGGTAGTGGCCCTGAGCCAAAATCGCAGGTGCTGTTGCAAAACACGATCCGACGCTTTGACGGAGCGGTGTCAGACAGGCGCAAATGGCCGCTCTTTTGACATGCGCATCAGAAAGAGGCTGTGTAAGGGAGAGCAAAAGAGTCGCCCGCACCATCTCTTCCGCTTTTTTGTGAAAAATCGGCAGGGAAAATTTTCGAAATTTTTTTACAAATTCCGCATCTTTACTCCACCGTTTTAAAAATTTTGATTGGTGGTCCCAAATCGATCCGTCAGACGTTCCTTTTGGGTAATAAAAACGAGGAAGCTGTCCTGAAAAAGGTTGCAGCTGACCTTTTTCATCCACAAGAACCTGGGCAAGTGCTCTAGCTGAACTCACTGCCCGGAAACAATAAGAATCTTGAATTCCAGAATGATCCATCGCCTGTGAGGTCAAGAAGAGCCACGCTGGATCTAGAGGAATTTCTTCGGTTTTTTCTGCCATTGGATTATACTGACACCCATTTAACACATAAATTTATGAAAACACAAGTCAATGATCAATGGATGGAGCTAGCAGAAGCCTGCTCTGCAAAAGAACTCGCCGATAAACTAAATCTCCGGGGCCCTCATGAGGCACTTGCTGTCGAGATCAACGGCACTCTTTACGACCTTCAACATCTTTTGAAGGACGGAGATAAAATTAAATTTATCTCCTTTGATGAACCACAAGGCAAAGAAGTCTTCTGGCATACGTCTGCCCACGTCCTAGCCCAAGCCATTCTAAGGCTATTTCCCAATGCAAAACCAACAATTGGACCTCCGATTGAGAACGGTTTTTATTACGATTTTGCTAACGTCACCATCACTGAGGAAGACTTTCCCAAAATTGAAGAAGAAGTCCGTAAAATCATCGATGAAAACTACCCAGTCAAACGTCATCTGTTTAAAAACAAACAAGAAGCGCTCGAGAGGTTCAAATCGAATCCTTATAAGGTCGAGTTGATCGAAGGGTTTGAAGAAGGCCCCATCACCGGCTATGAACAAGGCGAATTTTTCGATCTCTGCCGCGGCCCTCACTTGAATAACCTGGGTAAGATCAAAGCTTTTAAAGTTTTAAAAACGTCGGGTGCTTATTGGAAAGGAGATCCCAGCCGTGAAATGATCACGCGCGTCTATGCAACCTCTTTTCCTGACAGGAAACTGTTAAAAGATTATCTCCACCTATTGGAAGAAGCCAAAAAACGGGACCACAAAATTTTAGGTCCAAAACTCGATCTTTTTTCTCTCAAAGAAGAAGCACCTGGAATCCCTTTCATCCATCCGAAAGGCATGGTCATCTGGAACAGACTAGTCGAGTTTTTACGCTCCATGCTTCAGAAATCGGGCTACATCGAGATCAAAACACCTCTGCTCTGCAGCCAAGACCTTTGGAAAATATCAGGACATTGGGATCATTACCGCGACAATATGTACTGGCTAGAAGTTGAAAAGCGGGGATTTGCTCTCAAGCCTATGAGCTGCCCTGGATGCATGCTCTTTTACAAAACGCACAGCCACAGCTACCGCGAGTTGCCGCTCCGCATTGCTGAAATCGGACACGTCCATCGGTTTGAAGCGTCCGGCGCCCTCTCAGGACTCATGCGAGTGCGCGGCTTCCACCAAGATGACGCCCATATCTTCATGCAACCGTCTGACATCAAGTCTGAAATTTTAGGCATCTTAGGATTTACCGAGGAGCTTTACGACACTTTTGGCCTTTCTTATCGGATGGAACTTTCAACAAGGCCTAAAGATAGCATCGGATCGGATGAGTATTGGGAAATATCCACCGCAGGCCTTAAAAGTGCCCTAGAAGAATGGGGCCAGCCGTTCCGGATTAACGAAGGCGATGGCGCTTTTTATGGACCGAAGATCGACATCCACATCCAAGATGCTTTAGGAAGAGCTTGGCAGTGCGGCACCGTCCAACTCGATATGGCCCTTCCAGAAAAATTCGAGCTCGAATATATGGATAAGGACGGAGTGCTAAAACGACCTGTGATGCTGCACCGTGCGATTTTTGGATCGATCGAGCGATTTTTTGGCATTTTGATTGAACACTTTGCCGGAAGATTCCCTCTATGGATCAGTCCATTACCTGTACGTGTGATCACCGTGGCAGAGCGACATAGCGAGTACGCCCATCATCTGATGAAGGAAATAAAAAAAGCAGGATTTATCTGCGATGTCGATGACTCTAACGAGTCAATGAACAAAAAAATCCGGAACGCACAGCTGCTCCAGATCAATTATATGCTCACCGTTGGTGACAAAGAGCTGGAAAGTAAAACAGTTAGCCTGCGAACCCGAGATAATGTTGTTCATGGAGAAATCGGCATCACACCTTTCTTGCAAGCCCTTCAAAAGGAGATGGAAACTAAATCTCTTCAATCGGAGTTTGGACATGCCAACGATCACAATCGGTAGTTTCAAAGGTGGAACTGCAAAAACGTCTACCACCCTGAATTTAGGAGCTGCTCTTGCAGAATATCATGGGCAAAAAGTCCTGCTGATCGATTTCGACGCCCAAGCTAATCTCACGACCGGCCTTGGTTACGATCCTGATGCACACGACAGTTTAGCTTCAGTTCTCCAAGGCAAAAAAAAGGTCGACGATGTGATCTTGCCAACGGCCCATAAAAATTTATCGCTTATTCCAGCTGACACCTGGTTAGAACGGGTCGAAGTCACAGAAGCTCTCGCAGCAGACCGTTATTCCCATGAGAGACTCCGTGAGCTACTCAAACCTATCCTTAAAAGATACGACACGATTTTGATCGACACGCCACCGTCTCTTTGCTGGCTCACAGAGTCGGCTTTGATTGCCTCAGAATACGCTCTTGTTGCTGCAACACCTGAATTTTACAGCGTCAAAGGCCTGCAGAGATTGTCTCAGTTTATGGAGAGCATTTCCCAAAGGCACGCACTCACCGTTCTTGGTGTTATTCTTTCCTTCTGGAATCCCCGCGGCAAAAGCAATACCGCTTTTCTCGATGTCATTGAAGAGACATTCCCGGGAAAAATCTTAAAATCCAAAGTCCGCCGCGATATCTCCGTTTCAGAAGCGTCGATCTTCGGAAAATCCATTTTTGATACCGCACCCGCTTCACGCGCTGCGGAAGATTACACTTTATTAGCCAAAGAGTTTTTAAAACGTCTTCGCACAAAAGGGATAGCTTCATGTCCAAAGTAAACGACCTTCTTTTCAATCGCCTCCGACAAAAATTCTCCAAAATGACGGAGCTAGCCGAGATTTCCTCCAAAGGAAATCTTTCTAGCTTCGCAGGAGTTTTCAAGGTCAGTCCGCTGACTGCCCAAGAAAAAGAAGATTTGGAAGCTCTTTTAAACGACTATAAAAGTGAATCTGAATACCCGATCGCTGACGATTTGACCCATCTTGCGAGCCTTACCTCAGAGATTAAAGCCATCAATAATCAAGCAGCTATTCTCCATGGAGAACGAATCCAAAAAGCCCAAAACATTCTAAAAAAATACCGCGATGGCGCCTTTTCCGCATGGCTCATCAACACTTACGGCAACCGACAAACGCCTTATAACTTTTTGCAGTATTATGAATTCTATCTTCAGCTTCCTTCTACACTCCACCTGAAGCTCGATGCCATGCCAAGACAAGCTGTCTATACGCTTGCTAGCCGCGATGCTCCTTTCGAGCAAAAAGAAGAAATTCTAAAAAACTACAACGGTGAGACCAAAAATGAAGTTCTCACCCTGATTCGGAAAACATTTCCTCTGGACGACCGCGACGGCAGAAGAGAAGATCTTGGAGAGCAAGCCGTTACGACTTTGAAAAAGCTCGAAGAACTCTTCACACAAAAAAGATTCCGCCCAACAGACGATCAGAAACTCGAGATTCAAAGACTGCTGAGCATCCTGACCGGACACATCAACTGAAGTTTTATTAAGAAGCCGCAAAAATCACATCCTCAATCTTTCCACATGAAATTTTGAGCTTTCACTACAAAACTCTTCATTAAAAAAACAATTTTTCTTAAACTGGAAGGCTCAAAATTAACCATAGGAGATTTTATGGTTTGGGGTGTTACCGCTTCTGATTTTAATAACTGTAAATGGAATACTGGTATTGGACTCGGTATGTTTTTAAGTTGTTTGGCCACAGCGGGAATTGTAACAGCCATAGCTAAAAAGGCTTTGGCTTCTGCTAAAATAAATGAATATGCTCAATATGGTAGCGCACTACTGGGTTTAGCAGTTATTGGTGCGGCTTACCTGTACCTTCCTAACTCGAGTTTTGCTTTGATCACAGATGATTCAACCAGCAAAATGCTCAAGTTAGCAGTTTTACAAACTGTAGTTGGTGCCGCCTTTGATTATTTTGTTTTTAACAACGCCCCTTTTGCAGGTGTTGGCGGTCTTTGCGGCGCATTATCAACACGTGTTGGTTTCCTTCCATTAGCAGTTTATGGAATCATTGGAACTGGAATTGGCTCAGGGTTTATCTAAACTCTCGCTTTTGAATTTGTTTTCAAGGGCAGCTTCTTACGAGGCTGCTCTTTTTTAAATTAGGAGATATATGGCAGTAGCTACAGCAAAAAGGCTTTTTAACGAGAATTTTTCATTACCCGCTTCAACGACATGGAACGACCTCAAAAATGGTGTTCAGAGTTCAATCACAAGAGCCGATCTTTCTGGAAATCTTTGGAACGCATTGATCTGTTCAGCACCCGCTATCGCTGGTGGAGGAGTAGCTTATGCCATCAATAAGTATGCTCATACCCATTGGGTCCATAAACCTCGGTTCAAGTTGGTACCCTCTTTAGTATTTACAACCATCTCCTGTATCGCTGGTGCAACCGTAAGCTTTGTTGCTATTAGAATTTTATCTGCTAACAGCATAACCCTATCGCCTTTCACAGCAGATAAAGCCCTCTGCTTAGCAACTCTCTATATCGTCACTGGGGATTCAGCAATGTCTATCTCAACATTTTTTGGAATTCCTCTAGACAATTACTTTATACCGCTCAGGAATTTGGGAGCTGCAGCAGCTGTTTCAGGCTATTTTGGCAACCGTTCTTTATCTGTGATCGGAGCACTCAGCGCACTCTTTTTTGCAGTTACTGGATCTAGCAAGAGGGAGAGAGAGATACGGAGATAGACTAACCTCCGTCATCGCTTGTAAAATCGCTAACTTATTTGCCTTGCGAGGTTCTAAAAGCGGAAGTCTAAGGTAAGGCTTGCATTTACCGAGTAAACTGACGGCGTATTTGATGCATTGAGGGTTAGTCTCTAATTCCATTGCCTGAAAGAGCAGCGTATAAAGTGCATTGAGTTCTCGCGCCCGCTCTTTATTTCCCTGAAGAAAACTCTGGATCATTTCGCTCCATCCTTGGGGGATGACATTGGCAACTACCGAAATTCCTCCCACAGCACCCAGCTCCATCATCGCAAGTGTCAGCGGGTCATCTCCGGATAACATGGGAATATCGGATTTTTGCCGAATTTCTTGGATAAGCTCTAATCCGCCAGAGCAGTCCTTAATCGCAACCACGGAGGGTAACTCTGCAATTTCTGCTAAAACCTCAGCAGAAAGCCTCACGCCTGTTCTGCCAGGATGGTAATAGACAATGGTCGGAAGCCCAACTTTGTTAACTTCCGTATAATGTGCAATGCACCCTTCCGGAGTCGGCCGGTTATAGTACGGAACCACAGCTATACACCCATCGACTCCTAATTCCTTTGCTTTTCTTGTACGTTCGACTGTTTTTCTCGTATCATAAGTCCCAGTTCCAGCGATAATTGGGACTCTTTTTTTAGAAACATCGAGAGCTGTTTTGAAAATCTGGAGCTGCTCTTCCGAAGAAAGCGTCGGAGCTTCTCCCGTCGATCCACAGCAGACAATGGCGTCTGTTCCTTGCTCAGCATGCCAATCGACCAGCTCTTTAAACGCTGCAAAATCAACTTCGCCCTCTTGAGTAAATGGAGTCACAATTGCAACAATCGAACCTTTAAACATTTTTTTTCCTTCTGACGAGTAAATAGCCACATATCGCTGACATGACTGCTCCAGCAATTAGCGGCAGGCCTGACTTTAGAGCTGCCAAAAAGCCACCTATAACACCAACAAACATCCCTGCCAAGACTTGGATCGATTGCATCGTTCCTAGAGCCTGGCCTTGGCTTTTGTCATCCGCAGCATCGGAGACCATGACAGCGGCATTGGTCATTAAGATCGAGATCAAGATTCCAATGGGGGGAATTGTCGTGACAAGGGCCCAAGGAGATGCGGGAATTACCAAAATAAATAGCATCAGAGCAAGACCAAATGCGGCCCATCCAGTCGTGGTAAACGGCTGCATTTTTTTTGCCAGCCTCTGCACTAAAAATAAGAGCCCAATGGCAAAAAAGAACGCGTCGTAAGCCATAACGTAAGCTATACTGGTCGTTGAAAAACCAAACCCTCGTTGGAGATAAATTCCGATGCAGTTCCAGAACGCGTAGAGCCCAAAATAGAGAAAGAAAATCGCAATGTAGAACTTTTTTAAACTTGGATTTTCTAAAGTTGTCTTCATTCCGTGTAAGAAACTCTTTCCATGATGGGGATGCTTTTTGGTCTCTTTGGAAAACTTCCAGATGATCACAATTGCTGCTAATGACATCAAAGCGCCGAGCCAAAACGGCGTTGCAAACGTAAATAATTTGTTGTTTGCTGGATCGGCCAGCCAGCCCCCCAAGAGTGGCCCGACAATGAACGCTGTGCATGCAAAAAAATTGATCCATCCAAAGTGAGCTACTTTTTCATCTTTGCCTGCAATATCTCCAATGACGGCTTGAGCAATGGTGACATTGCCTTCGGAAAATCCGCAGAGAAAAAGGCCTCCAAAAATCCCCGCAACAGAATGCGCGCTCATTGCAAGAGCTGTGATCGCATATCCTAAAGCTGTGCTGGCAAGTGAATACATGATCACTCTCTTTCTCCCCCATTTATCGGAGAAAACTCCCAAAAGAGGAGAGCCGAGCAGTTGCCCGCTGGGATAAGCCGCCAGAACAATGCCCAATAGAATAGTTTTTAGTTGGATTGACATTGAAGGGGGTAAAATAGATCTTTGAGCATCTAAAAAGATTTCAGGCAGAACAGGAAGCGGTAAAGAAAACCCTACATATCCTAGGAAAACAACAATCGCGTACGGAAGTAAAGGTCTAATTTGAGATGGAAACATGCTATTTTTACTTTATACCACTATTGCATTATAATAGGCTCAATGTACAAAAAGCTCAGCTTAATTTTTTCAGTTCTCTTTCTCGACTTCTTCTCATTTTCGGCTGTGATTGCTTTTCTGCCTTTATTTTTTCTCTCAACACCTCATAGCTTTTTTTCTGCTTCATTCTCCCCTAATCTCCGGTATGTACTCTTGGGTATCTTATCGGCGACCTATCCCATTGCACAAGTCATCGCCGCTCCACTGCTTGGCCATCTATCTGACAAAATCGGAAGACGAGGGATTCTCCTCTACTCGTATATCGGCAACACCGTTGGGTATCTCCTTTGCGGTATAGGAATTTTAACGACATCTATCTTCTATCTATTTTTAGGAAATTTCATTGCAGGACTCATGGGTGTTAATATTTCCACAACCAATGCCATCATCTCTGATGTCAGCGTCAGTGAAAAAAGATCCAAATTTTTTGCCGTCTCTCACCTCATGTTAGGAATCGGCTTTATTTTGGGACCCTTTGTCGCAGGCAAGATCGTCGCCTTTTCTCCCCATGTTTTTGATGCTTGTTTCTACCTCTTCCTCTCCTGCGCAATCTTTTCTTTTATTAATTTTTTGCTGATCTATTTTTTCTGGACTTCTGATGAAGATAAAATGGTGACGGCAAAACCGACTGAAGTCCTCTGGAAAGAGCTTTTCCATTGCAGTCGTGAAATCAAAGTCTTGCTTTTTGCTGAATTTTTGATTTTTTTTGGATGGTATTTTTTCATCAAGACTTTTCAGGTCTTTCTGATCGAAGGAATTCACTGCACTGAAGCCCAAGTCTTTAACATCTATTCCCAATACGGACTTTGGTTTGCCCTTTCCCAAGTGATTTTCATCGCTTGGCTCCATCGGTATGCCAAAGCAGAAAAGTTTTTCCGCCATTTTATCACTTTTTTGGCCTTCTCGATTCTTGTCCTCTGCGTTGCCAAAACCTACTGGGCTACTTGCCTGATCGTCCCTTTTTTCACGTTAGCCTATGGAACGCTTATCCCTTCCCTAACAAGCCTCGTCTCTGACTATGCAACAGCGCAAAATAATGGAAAAATCATGGGTCTTCACCAATCGATCCAAGCTTTTGCCAAGATCGGCGGACCCCTCATCGCAGGGTGCGTCCTTACCTTAACCCCTCTTGCTACTGTCCTATTAAGCCCGCTTTTTATCCTGGCAAGCATAGCCATCTTTGCTCTCCGTGACAGAAAGAAACTTAAGCCAGTTTAGCTAGGGTCTGTGAAAGGACTTCAGCCCATTCCTGGGCATCTTTTAGAAATAAGGGGAATTCTTTTCCGAAGTTTTGAGGATTAACCCGCTGTGTCCAATGGATCGTTCCTAGAACTGCATCGACTTCGACTCGCCCTGCATTTTCCCATTTCATCTGTTGGATTAACTTCAGACATTCATGAATCTCGTGAGGAAATTCACCCCTGCCCTCAAAAATTGGTGTAGAGACTTTCCACGTTTGAGAGGCCGTTTTTTGAATCAATACCTCACGGCCTTCGACAACAATCCGCGTTATCGAATTCAAGAAAAGATATATAAACGGAAACAAGTAAGACATGCCATTTATTATACTTTATTTGCAATTTTATCTCCCCATTTAAGTTTATTAATATTTTTATAAAATTCTTTATCTTTCTTAGTAACAGTCTTTTGTTCAATGCCATTTTTTGAACATAATGTGATGATCGTATGCCCCTTCCGTCTCAAAGGATCTTTTAACAGCCTGGAAAAGTCTGTCTCGAGCGGCTCTTTGCTCAAAATCACATAAGAATATTTTTCATCTTCAAACCCAAGCGCTCCTTCTTTGGCCAAACGGTGCTCATCAGACCGTTGTAAACGAACCCCAAAATGGCACCATTCCGGGGTGTTTTGCCAGGGACACGCCTTTGAATGGGGACAAGGGGCATAGACAGAGGCCTTTTTAGAAATGCAAAAGTCCCGCGCTTTTAACATGCTCTGATAACCACGGGGCGTTCCGGGTTCAACCACGACTAAAAATTTCCCAGTCGCTTGCCACGCCTTCTCAAGTAAAGCCAGATCTAAAATCTCTCCCCATGAGTAAGAAAAAAGCACTAAATCGTGTTGTTCGAAAGCTCCTTGTTTAGAGACGTCTCCGGTCATCCACTGGACACGGCCAGCTGGCGTCATTTTAGAGCCGATCTCAACAAAGTCCCGGTCTCTTTCCATCAGCGTGGCTTTTAGGTTTTCCCAGATTGCAGAACCTGCCTCCCAAGATGTTCCAGGACCTGCTCCAATATCGAGCATCGTTTGGACAGGAAAAGAACGGATCTCTTGAAAAACTCGATGTAAAGCGGCTTTAGTTGCAGGATAGCGGGTGATCAGATACGCATATCGATCTACTGGAGCGCGCAGATAAGGCGCCTGCCCCGTGCGATATCTTTCAGATAGGGCTTGAGCTGCTTTTTTAAGCTCAGCGGGAGAAAATTCCATAGCCTGTTATTATAGCGGTTGGAAACCCTTCTTGGAGAGGAAAAAGAGCGGAATAATGCTAAAGAATGTGATCAGTCCAGCGATCAAAAGACTGTCATCAATCGCTTGGATAAATATGTGCTTTTGCACAGTCTCCATGAGGATGTTTTGCGCTTGGACTGCTGCTTCAAACATATTTTTTCCGTACTGCCCAATTCCGCTCGCTTCGAGAAGCTTTTGGATCCTTTCAAAATAGGGGCTAGTATTATCAACGACAGAACCAATCGCCGAAGTTTGGTAGACTTCCCGAAAATTAAACGTTGTCTCAAACAGCGCAACGCCAAGCGCTGCCCCGATTTGTCGCTGGACGGTAAATAGACCTGTCGCTTGCGAGAGTTTTGATTCGGGGATTGTGGAGAGCGTCAAAGCAACGAGCGGCGCAAAAAGCATTCCCATTGCAATGCCTCGGACGATGAAGAGCTGAACCATTGTCGTTTCCGAAGTATACAAAGTAAAGCGGGCGTTCACATGGTAGGTGAGTGCGAGCAAAATAAGGCTGCCTAAGACCAGAAACATTGGTGAAACTTTTCTCGAGAGCCAACCTGACACTCCTCCAAAAAATCCTTGAGCAAGCCCAATCGGAAGAAGCACAATACCCGTTTGAAGTTGTGAATATCCGAGACCATTTTGCATGTAAAGCGGAAGAAGAAAGCTCGATCCAAATAGGGTGAAGGAAAAAACGAAAAGAACAATATTGCCCATCAAGAAGTTCCGATTTTTAAAAATACGGAGATCGATGATGGGGTTGACAATTGTCAACTCGATTTGCAAGAAAAACAACAGATTGACCAGTGAAATTAAAAAGCACATCAGAGTAAATGTCGATGACCAGCCTTCAGCATTCCACGGAGCATTTCCACTAGATATCCCCACAAATAACGAGACTAGAAAAATAACCAATGTCACAAGACCCCAAAGGTCAAAAGAGTGGATGATTTTCCGAAAAGATCTTTTCAAAATCACCCATCCCATCACGAGCGTCAAAGCTCCAAAAGGCAGATTGATCAAGAAAATCCATTTCCAGCTGATGGCCTGGATCAAATATCCCCCCACGCTAGGGCCAAGAGAAATGGCAGCAGCAATCGCAATCGAATAAAATCCTAAGGCAACTGTCCGGTTTTCTTTTTTAAACTCATTGGTAAAAAGGATCATACCGACAGGCGTTAAAATCCCTCCGCCGATCCCTTGAACAACACGGAAGAAAATCAATGCATTGAGGTTCCAAGCAATCGCACAAAGATACGACCCAAAAACGAAAATAATGAGACCGAGCAAATAAACTTTTTTCGATCCGAAATGCTCCGATAGCCAGGCTGAAATCGCCAGCAATACCGAGAGAGCTATCAGATAGGCCGTCGAAACCCAAACCACTTGGTTAATCGTCTGACCAAAAGCCGCCATGATCGTTGGGATCGCGACGTTGACGATCGTTCCATCGAGCACGACCATAAATGTGCTCAACATGACTGTCAGTAGAACAAACCAAGGATAAGCAGGATGGTGAGCGGCTAGACAAGGAAATAGATGAATCGCTCTCCGCCGTATAAGCCCTTCTTGGCTCTCGTGCATGACTACCTCGTGCGGATTTTGATTTTAACCGACATCCCCGGTCTGAGATAAAGCCCTTGATCGTTGTCCGTCGTTTTAATGGAGATCCTGAGGGGAATTCGTTGCGTCACTTTTGTAAAGTTGCCTGAAGCATTGTTCGGAGGGATGAGTGCAAATTGAGACGCAGCAGCGGCTCCAATGACCATCACGTTGCCTTGAAACTTTAACCCGGGATAAGCATCAACTGTGATAATCACAGGAGCTCCTACCCGAATAGAAGAAAGTTTTGTCTCTTCAATATTAGCTGTAATCCAAATATTCGATAGATCCATTAATGAAAGGACCGTTTGACCTGCACGGATGACATCGCCTGGATCGTGCCATCGCATCGCAATGACTCCATCGATTGGGGCTGTCACTTGAGAATATTGGACTTTAGTTTCAATTTCTTTGAGCGTCGCTTCCTGAACATCTGCGAGTGAATTGATCGATTGGAGCTGAGCTTGCATCATCTGATAGGTTTTTTCAATGCGATTGAAAACTTCCTGAGATATCACACCACCAGCAAATTCTTTCGTCGCTCTATCCAAATCATCCTTTGCCAAATCAACCCGGATTTTCTGCAGCTTTACCTCGTCATTGGCATGATCGACTCCAGCTGCTGCTTTTTCCTTTTCAATCAGCATCAACGTATCATCTAGTGTGAAAAGAAGGTCTCCCTTCTTGACTACATCTCCATCATTGACAGCCACTTGCATAATTTTTCCAGATTGCACCGAGCTGATGGTATGATCATGACCCGCGATGCTGGCATCTTCTGTTGTCTGGAAGGGATAGAAATACGCCCTCCACCACCAAAAGATCACAATCAGCATCAAGACCAAAATGGCTGCGATATAATAGATCTTCGACTTAAAAAACGATGGCTCTGTTTGTTCCATGTCTATCTATTCGCACCATAATGACAAGAAATATTTTTAACAAGAAAAGATCATGACGCACAATTTCAGTCGCTTACATTTTGTAACCGACTGAATGTCTTATCGAATCAAGCGATCGGTTTACCGGCGCCGGTAAACCGATCCAGCTTGGCAAAGATACTGCTTTCGCGCTTGCTTTTCCTGACAATGAAAGAAGCAATTTTGACGAAAAACACCCCCTAAGACGGCCTCGTGTGTGTTTCGACTAAATTGTTTAAAATCTTTTTTCTGAATATAATTTAGTGCACTTTACGAATTCTCGGGGGTGCATATGCAAAAAGATGATGAAAATAGCCTGATTCCCAATAAGCTTTCATTTGAAGATTTAAAAAAGCTCAATCAGCATGGAATTGAGTATTGGAGCGCAAGAGAACTGCAATCCCTTCTGGGATATTCTAAGTGGCAACGTTTTGAGAATGCGGTGGAAAAAGCCATCGAGTCATGCAAGTTGTCAGGGAACGATCCCAAGCATCACTTTGCCGGCGCTGACAAACCCATCCCGGGAGGTAAAGGATCGTCTCAGGTTGTTGAGGATTATCACCTTTCGCGTTTTGCATGCTACCTCATCGCCCAAAATGGAGACCCTAGAAAATCAGAAATTGCCCATGCTCAAAAGTATTTTGCCATTCAAACTCGACGACAAGAACTTTCGGATGCAGCTATTGCAGATATGGAGCGCTTAGAGTTGCGCAAGCAAACCTCACAAGATTTTAAAGCCCTTTCTGGAGCAGCTCGAGATGCTGGTGTCCAAAATAAAATGTTCGGTATCTTCCATGATGCTGGATATAAGGGGCTCTATGGGGGGCTAGGATCCGATGCAATCAAAGCTCGCAAGGGAATTGATCAGAAGGAGCAGCTGATGGACAGAATGGATAGAACGGAGCTTGCAGCCAACCAGTTTCGGATGACTCAAACGCGAGAAAAACTCAAACGTGAAGGCATCAAAAATCAAAGGGATGCTATTGAAGCTCATGAAGCGGTAGGCAAAGAAGTTCGAGCCGCTATTGCCAAGATTGGTGGAACACCACCGCTCATAAAAATCTACGAAAATATATGCAAACAGCATTATTCTCATAGAGACGTCAGCCAAGCAGTGCTGCTAACGATTCGCATGTCGGAGTCCCACCGACAAGATCCGGGATGGTTTCTGTCACAGGAGCAGCTTTGAGGGTGCTCGAGGATCTTTTGGCCCGGAAATGCGCTGCAAGCGCTGCTGATACTTTCTTACTTAAGTCCCGCCACAGATTCCATACGTGCTTATTCCGATTCCTTGCAGGTAGGGATAAGGCGACATGAGAATCTTTGCCATCTGGAATTTTGTCCAGATGGCGCGGGACTTTTTCAGAAAGATTTAAAAATCTGCGGCCTATGCATAGAGCCGCTGCATGATGAATAGAGAGCCCGTATCTTACAGCAAACTTGACTCTACCGATGAGTGAGGTAAAGGCGGGATTGACCTGTTTGACTTCGATCTGTTTACTGAAAGCACGAGATTTTAAATGTGTAAGGATAGCCTGGTAGGAAAAAGAAGAGAGTTTACGGGATTGCGAAGGTGAGCAGGTTTCTCGAAGAGATTGCTTTTTCTTTTGAAAATTGAGGTCTTCAAGGATCAGAGGCTTTAGAGTTTGCTCTGCATAGCTGACAACTTGTGCGCAGGCATCTCCAATGAGCGCTAGAGATTGTTCCTTAGTCTTTCCGTAAAGATTTAGAGGAATGGTTTTTTTGCAGAGGGGATTGCCAAAACGATCGGTTTCAACAATAGCCAGATGATCCGTGTTAATATCGACCCCGATAACTCCTGAGTTTTTATTGGTTTTCCACTTAGGAATGGGAAGAGAAGTACTGACAAAGAGACGCCAGCCCTTTTTGTCATGTTTAAAACGATAGGTTAGCGCTTGTCCATGATTAGTGTAGCTGGGATCTTTGGCCTGTGCCAAAAGATGTCTTTGCTTACAATCCTCTAGGCTTGTCAGAATTTCTTGATGTCCATAGGAAAAAGCAATATGGGGAATGGTGAGGTATTTGCCAAATTTATCGTGAAGTGCATGCGGAAGACGAATACGAAGGGTTAGTCGGTTGTCTTCTTCTAGGGTTGCAGTACAGGTCTGATTGCCGGAAGTTTCATCTTTCGATCCCAGAAAAAAGATTTCAGATGCTCTTGCATGCCTCCAGGACTCAAGCCACTCTTCAAGATTTTTATAGTTGTTTGCCCCTAAGTTAAACTGAGCGTGGAACAATTTTTTAGAGCCAAAACAGAGAGAAATTTTGCCCTGTTTATGGTCTTTGAGGCGTTGCCTCAGTTGCTGCTGTAATTTGTGTAGCCGTCGTTTTTTCTGATGCACGAGAAATGAGAGCAGAGGTTTTTTCTGAAGCTTGGAAATTTTTGTTTCCAATGCTTTGATCTGCTCTTTTAAATCGGAGATCTGCATTTTTTGCAGCTCTTTAATGGAGGCGATTTTGCCTTCAACTTCTACACGAATGGCATTGAATTGCCTCGCAGTGATGCCGTATTTGACAAGATAAGAAGATTTGAGTTTGCTAGGTTTTTTTCCCTTACTGATATCGGCAAGGAGGCAATGTGCAATACGTGCAAAGAGCTCTGCACATGCTTGGAATGCTTCTTGAGCAATTGGATCAAGAGAAAGACGTGTTTGGTAGGTTCTTACTACGTCTTGCGTCATAGGGTTGCTGCTGCCTCTTTTAGAGCTTCTAGAACTTTTTGATTTTTACGACTTCTTGCTCCGTATAATCTTGCAGAAAAAACTGTAATGATTTCAAGAACGTCTTGAACAAGGTCATCCTCAAAGCTGGCACTTTCGGTCTTATTGATGATGACAACTTCGATCCCAAATTGTTCGCAGAGGGAGAATATCAGCTCTGCTCCGAAACGGAGCAGACGATCTTTATGAGTTAGGACAAGCCGCTCGATCTTGCCGGAACAAATACTTTGGATAAGCTTGCGAAGCCCTCGCTTTTGGTAGTTGAGGCCTGAGCCCAAGTCTTGGATAATTTCATAAGTCCAGCCATTTACTGCGCAAAAAGACTGTAAAACATCTGCCTGTCGTTTTAGGTCGTTTTTTTGGTCATGACTTGAAACCCTGGCGTACGCAACTGTATTTTTTTGGAGAGACTGTACTCTGGGAAGAAGACCGAGGATTTTTGCCAAATCATAACGGCGGTGTCCCCGTGGTGTTCGCTCCGCACTAATTTTGCCCTTGGCTTCCCACCGACGGAGTGTGTCCCTAGACACACCTAATTCTTTTGCGATTTTCCCAATGCTTGCTTTCATGGGAGTGAAATATATGCATTTTGCATATATTAGTAAATATTTTCTTAGATTTTATGTTGCAGCTGACAACCCTCTTGAAGCCCTTTCGCCTTCAGGAATACTGGCTTTTCGTGGCTATTGACTTCGGGAATATACACCAAAAGTACAGTTCCTTGAGAATGAGGAACCACTTTTAAAATCGGCCGAATAGGGATATTAAAGCACTGCTTGCACTGTGAAGCGATATCATTCTGCAGCTGATCAGGATCTCGAATTCCAGTGATCGTATATCTGGAATCATAGGCCTCTTTGTCTCTGACAACTCCAAGAAGGATATAGCCGCCTCCAAGATCTGGTTCATTACTGAAAGCAGACACAGTCTCAAGAAAGCTCTTTCCAATCCCATGAGCTCCAGATTTTGCCTCAATCCGATCCGTTTCGTCACTATTTTGCAATAAGTTGAAAAGTTCATGAAAATTCATAGTGTCCATGCTAATCTTTCTCCATAGAGGCATGTTTTGATTGATCAATCTCTTGCAAAAAGGCCTCTAAGTCTTCCTTCTTGTACAGACGGTAACGATTAAGAGGATGGCGATGGGAAGCCAATTTTCCATTTTTCTCCCAATTTCTTAAAGTGTTAGGAGTAACGCCCAAGAATTTGGCGGCTTGTTTGATCTGCAAATACTCTTCGATCTTCTTCATCCCAATTTCCTAAAATTGATTAGGATAGCAAAAGATTACAAAACACTGCAATTAGTTTTTGACAGCTTCATGGATGCAATATTCCACTTAAGGATAGATCTGCATAAGAAGCCAGCTTTCAAGCTTATATGAGGCAAGCTCTCAAACACTGCCCTGTTAACGAATTTTTATTTGCAGCAATTTCTTGGGGTGAGCCTACTGCAATAATCTTACCACCAGCAACTCCGCCGCCTGGGCCAAAATCTATAATTGTATCTGCCTCACAAATCGCGTCTAAATTATGCTCAATGACGACAACTGTGTTTCCTTTGGATACCAGTTTTCTCAAAATGGCAAGCAGCTTTTCCACCTCCTGCGGGTGTAAGCCAGTTGTTGGCTCATCAAGCAAGTACAATGTAGATTCCCTTCCGGATTTAGATAACTCCGCTGCCAACTTGATTCGCTGCGCTTCCCCTCCTGACAATGTCGAAGTAGACTGCCCTAAAGTTAAGTAGTCCAAACCAACCTGCTTCATCAAATCCAAGAGTACAAAAATACTCTGATGCTCTCTAAATACGGCAGCAGCTTCACTGACGGTCATATCTAAAATGTCCACGATATGATGTCCTTGAAATTTCACTGAGAGCACCTCATCATTGAATCGCATGCCATTGCAGGTAGGACACTCCATCTCTACATCGGGCATAAAGGCCATGTCGATTGCTACCACACCCGCTCCATTGCAATTCTCACACCGGTGATCGGATGTATTGAAAGAAAACTTATCCGCGCCAAGGCCACGGACTTTTGCTGCTGAGAGCGAGGCAAATAAATCTCGAATCAAGTCAAAAAGCTTTGTGTAGGTTGCTACGTTAGAGCGTGATGATTGTGTCTTCCTGATCGTAACTTGGTCGACTGTAACAACTCGATTAAAATGACTTAAGCCATGGATCGAAGCATGTTTCCCTGGTGTTTCACTTGCGCCATTAAAATGCTGCCTTGCTGCCTTATCTAAAATACCAAATAGGAAAGTTGATTTTCCTGAGCCAGAGACGCCTGTCAGCACAACAAGCTGGTTGATAGGAATAGTCACATCAATCCCCTTCAGATTATGTTCGGCAGCACCGCGAACAGTAAGCACCTTATCCTCATGGAGACGAGGACGATTTAACAAAGTAGTTGCTTTCCTCGCCAAATATTTACCCGTAATGGATGCACTGCAAGCCATCAGAGCAGCTGGTGTACCCGAAACCACAATTTCACCACCCTTGCGACCACCGCCTGGTCCGACATCGATGATGTGATCCACATTCTTGATGATATCCATGTCATGCTCAATGACTAAAACAGTGTTGCCGGATTCTTGTATCATCCTCATGGTTTTTAATAATTTTGCAGTATCATGAGGATGCAACCCTGTCGTTGGTTCATCTAACACGTACAAAATCCCTGTCAGCCCACTACCTAGCACACAAGCTAACTTAACCCTTTGCGACTCTCCTGCAGAAAGCGTAGGAAGTGAACGGTCTAAAGTGAGGTAACCCAAACCCACTTCTATTAAATTTGATGTTCGTTCTTTAATCGCACCCGAAAGAGTTGATAGAACCTGCGATTCATCCTCTGACACCTGGGCTTCTAACGCATGAATCCATTCAAGCAACTGGCATAGACTAAGCCCTGCCACATCAATAATCGTTTCTCCACTAATCGTTGTCTCTCTCCCAATTTCGCCCAAACGAGCACTCTGACACTCAAGGCATGGCTCATGCGAGATATATTTCTTGAAAGCACTTGGAAACTTGCTCGGATCACTTTTGTATCTGGTGAGTAAATAGGGAACAATTCCTTCGAATTTTCCATCACTGACTTTTTTAGGCTCTTTGACATTCTTATGTGCTTTGACAAAGTCTGGAAAAGCAGTCCCATAGAGTAAAAAGTTCCTCTGCTCTTTTGTGTAATTTCGTAAGGCTAAGCTCGTATCAAACGGAAAATTGTAATACCGACTCGCAGCCAGGATGACGCCCTCATAATATTTTGCAGTCGCTTCATCCCAAATACTCACCCCACCGTTTCTAATCGTTTTTTCTTCACTTAGTAATTTTGGTATATCGACACCGATAAGTTCACCTACTCCCTTGCAAGCCTCAAATGCTCCAGATATTGCGTTGAATGAAAAATGGGCCATTTTCAACTTCTCCAACTGCCGGCCGCAATTTGGACATTGAAAATAACTTCTCGTTTTCTTCTTTGAAGATGAGCCTTCCTCTTCAATCGTTGTCAGTTTATTTTTGTCTTGCAAAGGCTGTTTGACGCTTTTCCCACAGCCTGCACAGGGCTGACGTCCAATAGACGCAAACAAATTCCTTAAAATGGTGAGAATACCTGTTTTTGTACCGACAGTAGAACGAGGATTAAAATCTGTGACGCGCTGAGAAACGCCGATAGCGGGAGACAG
>JABDFE010000013.1:28795-30571 GCA_013286675.1 Chlamydiota bacterium | reverse complement strand
TCAAAAACTGGCCTTTGGTAATTAGACGTTTACATGACACTAAAAATGCTGAAATCTTCTTAACAGGATCTTCATCCAAATTGCTCAGTAAAGAAATTGCAACAAGCCTACGTGGCCGCTCTCTTGCAATCGAAGTTTGGCCGTATAGCTTTGATGAATTTATTAAAGCCAAAAAAATTTCTATCGACAGAAGTTTGTTTGGAAAAAAAACTCAAGACATTCTCACACAAGTTCTTCACTCGTATTTATCCGAAGGGGGATTCCCTGAAATTGTCCCTTTTGCGCCTGATGTGAAACAACAAACGCTTCAAGAGTACCTCGATGTCGTTATTTACAGAGACATTATCGAGAGACATAACATCAAAAACCCAGCTCTGATCAAGTACATGATTTTATCTATGGTTCATAATGTCAGCAGACCTTTTGCATTAAATAAATTTTACAACGATTTAAAAAGTCGGGGTTATCAAACAAGTAAAGACATCCTCTATGACTACGCTGATCATATAGAAGATGCCTATCTTGCTTTCTCTGCTCCGATTTATAACAAGTCCCTACGGAAATCAACAACTCATCCTAAGAAATTATACGCTATAGATCCGGGTTTAATCAGAGCATTAACCTTGGATTACGAAGGCGACCTTGGGAGGCTTTTTGAAAATCTTGTCTACTTAGATCTAAGGCGACTTGGCTGTGAAATCAGTTACTATTTAACATCTGAGGGTTATGAGATTGATTTTATCGTCAAGACACCACGTGGACATAAAAAATTCTTTCAAGTTACGTGGGATATGAACGATGAAAAGACAGCTGAGAGAGAAGAAAGAGCTCTTCAAGCCGGAATCAAAGAATTAAAGATTGATGGAGAAATCGTCACACTTGATTCCTATCTTCGTAATGGAATAGCGCTAGGATAAAAAAAACCGCTAATCACTTAGCGGTTCCCAGGGTCGGAAGTTGTAAACCGACCGCTGCAAAAAACAGAATCGTTTTTATTTTTTAATGCGTTCTAACTTGCCCATATCTATCTTAGATCTATCTTGTGGTTCTGTGCCGTTCGTCCGGTACTGGTAAACAAACGCCTCGTACTCATAAACATGCCCATTATAGAGAACAGGCTCATCAGGAGCACATAGAGTAATGACACAGGTGTCATCCTCTGAGAGCTCTCGATTTGCAATAGGTAACTCTTCATAGGTTGGAATGGACTGTGCTTGCTTTTGAAACTTGATCCAAGGACTCCAGGTTTGTAAGAAGGCTTCTAATTTCTCATCGGTACAGGCCCTCTCGATCTCATCTCCAAAGACGTTAAGCTGATCAGTGGTGACCTGAGCGCATCCTCTAAAAAACATGTTTCTTGTTTTAACAGGGAGGTCAAATCGATCTGCAAGGCCAATTTGGAAAGCTAGATAGATCTCAATCTCATCAACCCATGTCAAGGTCTCTTTATGGGCTTTAGCTTTAGCATTGACCATTTCTAGGAGTAAAAAGCTCTTTCCTAATTTCTTGAGCTCTTCAGCGGTATGGTTTGTTTTTTCAATCTTGTCTAGAAGCAGCATCAGTTCAATCTCTTCTAGAGCAGAGATGATCCGGTCATCGCAAGAGCTCAGACCTTCATAGATTAACTCACAGGCTGCTCCTTTGATAGCCTCATCTTGTGACATCTGGTTAAAAACATCCAGAATCCTGCCCGCCAAACTGATGCTCCAGGCATGGTGTTTTACTTTACTCATCGGGCAACTGAACCAACATTAGGATTCCCTAGCGTGGATGAAG